>DATJTV010000323.1:0-30125 GCA_035503055.1 Acetobacteraceae bacterium | reverse complement strand
GGACGACGCCTGCTTCAATCGATCGATTGTCGCAACCTGCTTCGCCGTCAACTGCCCGCGCGGCTTGACGCGCAGCGCCGCGGCGTTGGCCGGATGCAAGATCGCCGTGACGGGACATTCTTGCTGGGCTGCGGGCGCCTCCCTGAGCGCCGCAAGATGCGCCTGACGCCATTGTCTCAACAGCCGTTGCAGATGCGTCAGGCTGCCGGAGTAGCCGCGCTCGCGAATCTCGGCGAGCAAGTCCCGCCCGAACGTGATTCCCTCGGACCAGCGTCTCGCCGGATAATCACGGAACAGGGCCGGCGTGCCGGATTTCTGTGCCATGGTCCGCCGCTGCGGTGGCTTGCCCACCTCTGACCACTTCTTCACAGTCCGCCAATTGAGACCCGCCTCCCTGGCCATCGCTCCGATACCTTGGCCGACCGCCAGTAAGGCTTTGATCCGGTCGAACTTGGGGCGTTTGGCGGCCCGCCGGCCGTCTCGGCCCAACCTATGATTCTCGATAACGGCTGGCGCGGGGTGGCGCATCACGACGGCGCCAGGAGCAGGGAATTCACCTTCACCTTGGTTGGATCGAACACCGGCCGCTGGTTTGGCGCGCGATTGAGCTGGCGCTATGTTCTCGCGAAGATTGTCGATCAAATGGAACCGGTCGGTGACTTGGCGCGCGTCTGGCGGGCTGCGCGCAGCACCTCGGCATAGAGTCGGCAGCGGTCCCGGCTGACGATTTCGACTCTGGGATGGGCTGCGAACCAGCGCGCTGTGGCGTCCGCGGAGCGTTCCACCAGCACGTCGATAATGGCACGCCGTTCGAGATCGACCAGGATCGTCCCGTAGTCGCGGCCCTTACGCCGGGCACCATCGTCGATCCCAACAATCCGCGGCGCCACTTGGGCCCCCGCTCCAGCCATGTGCGTTTTCAGGGATCGCAACAGCGTGTCATCGCTCTGCGGCAGCCCAAGACGTATCACCAACCGCTCCGCTGGCCGGCCTCCAACAGCGTGGGCGAGGAGGCGAGCCAAGTCGATGACCCGGCCGGTCCGCCTAGCAAAAAGCTGCGCGACATCCGGTAAACGATGACCAAAGGTTTGCCGCCCACACGCCGGGTTGCGGCACCGCCAGCGTGCCAGCCTCGGTCGGAGGATCACTCTGGCTCCCTGGACCAGAAAATCCCGCAATTGCCGGACGTACCAGCCGTGTCGCAAGCTCGATTCCGGGGCGCAGCCAGGACACCGCCCGCCTCCGGCCGTCATGGCGGATAGGACCCAGGCCGCCTCCGTCCTCGCCACGCCAAAAACCCGAACCCCAGGCCCCGGCGCCCAGCCCGCCTTGTCTCTCATGCCCCATCAGCACACCCGCCCCGGAGACCGCACAATCCCACTAGACCAGGATAGCCAAGGCACACCCACACAGATTGAGGAAGACCCACCGAGAGTGAAGCAGACCCACATTAACGACAACGTGACAGCCGGCTGTAGCCTACGCGACGTACAGTTTCTCGCCGGCCGTCAGTCGACCGCGACGACGGAACGCTACATCGACGGCGACACACGGGGTCAGCGCAAGCTCCTATCGCTGCTATGACCGCTCAATCCAGGGGTACCAGGCCGGCCCCCGGGGCGGTCCACAGCCTCACTGGGCGGCGAGTTCTCGCGTGGCGCGAACCGGCAGCCTTAGAACTTTACAGAGCGCGGTCAAATTGTAGTCGCGTGGCCGATTTCGCTCCATCTCCCAAAGGTATACCGCCGGCGCGGTAACTCCGATCCGTTCCGCCACCTCAGCCACCGACAATCTGCGCTTGAGGCGCGCTGCCTTTAGGTAGCTTCCCAAGCTAATTTCTTTTGCCAATGAATATTTCCCTATCATGAGTTGCGCGTCGTTCCGATCAACGGCTCGACTGGAGCACCTAGTAGCGGGCGACCCAACTTGCAAGAGCTAGCTTCGTTACCGCACGCCATCGCTGTGGAAGAGTTAAGATCACATTGATTTTATCGAACGCGTGCCCGTTAGTGCAGATGGGAACAAAAGGAGAGTCGGCGGCGTTCGGCGTCAACAACCGTGCCTCGTCCCACCGGGAGGTGGCTGCTCGGGCTTGCCGCTGGGGAGCATTCATGGGCGCGCAGTGCGTGGATCGAAGTGATCATCCGCTCCGATGCGCGTGCGCCGCGAGACGATAGATCTCCAAACCGAGAGCGGATCGGTCGCTGCGATCAGCAAGCCGCACGTCCGGTGCAGAGCGTCGACCAGGAACATCATTCTTCGGCCGCACCATTGCCAAACGCGGCGATCCACGCTATTCGAAAGTACTGCGGGCGGAGGCTGCGCTGTGTTTCCCTCCATCGGCCGGCGAAGCGCACCGCGATCGTGGGGGCATATCGTCGATGCACCGTTTGTTGTCACGACGGGCGTTCGTCGCGTCGCTGTCGTCAAGTCTCGCCGCCCCTGGCCGTGTATGGGCGAGTTCCCAACCGATCTCGAAGCAAGAGCTAGACCGGATCGCACGAGTGGCGATCCATCCAGCCGTGAACGTCGCTCGCGTCGGCAACAGCCGCGATGCGTTCTTCTTCGGTCCTGAGACGCCGGGCAGCGTTCCCCGCGGCCCATTCAAGGATCCGAGCGGCGCCGTCGCCAAACAGGCAGCGATGTTCCGCCTGTTCGGCTTCGACACGCAGAACCGCGTGGTTTGCGAGCTGACCTCGCGCGATGCCGAGGTTTCGTGGCGGGTTGCCGTCGCCAATTCGAAGGCGCTCTGGTACAGTGTCGACGTTGCCTTCGATCTGGAGGGCGCGCCAGGAGCCGGGCGGCGGAACGACGACATCGGGGACCGCGCGAGCCTTGCGGTGCGCGCGACCCCGCGCACGATCAACGGGCCCACGGCAGGCCCGATTCCCCTCGATGGAGGCCACTTCCTGAGCATGCCGATCACGCTTGGCGAAGTACTCACAGACGCCGCGGGCCGGCTGATCGTGCTTCCCGGCGCGGGGGCGGCCTATTCACATCCCGGCGCGCCCCCGATGAGCGGTTTTGCAAACAATGACGGCTGGACTGACGATACATGCGATGGGCCGATTGGCGCCACGGTGCGCATCGGTGGACGGGTGCTGGAGGCCGACCCGGCCTGGGTTCTGTGTGTTGTTCCGAACTACGCTCCGGCCATCCCAAGCAGCCTCGTTACGGTCTATGACGCCGTCGAGTCGGTTTTGGTGGGCGCTGGCATCCGCGCCACGTCCGATACGGTCTTCGATCGTGATGTCTGGCCAATCTTTCGGCGGATGTCCGACCTGCAATGGGTCAATGAAGGCTACTTTCAGCGCTATGGGTTCGGCGCCCCGCGCGATTGGACAGAGACGGACTGGCGCGAACGCCTGGCGAACGCATCGGTCGAAAATGCGCCTTTGCGCCAGACTATGTTCGCACTGTTCCGCGATCCCGCATTCACCAACGTGCAGCCTGACGCGGAACCTCAACTCTATGGCGACGAGGTGAGCGTGCCGCCCAACGCCATTGAGCCACGGCAATGGCTGGCCCTCACGCCGCTGCAATACTATCACCTGAGGGCCTGGTCCGAAGGGCGGTTCGCCCTGAGCAGTGAGATCCGTCCTCTGGCCATCGAAGACTATCCGTTGCAGGAGCGCCCGGCGGTGCTGGATCGCGCCGCCCTGGATTCCTGCATCGGCGGGGCCTTCCATCCAGGACTCGAATTCCCATGGATCGTGCGGCTTCCCTGGATCTGGACCGCCGATATGCGCCTCAAGTCCCGTTCCCACGTGATGGACCTGACCGATTATGGGGACACCCTCACCGCGCCCGTGGCGACGTCGAAGCAGGGGCCGCTGTCGCGGATCGGACCGGGTGGCATCACCCAATGGATGGGCGTGCCGTGGCATGCGGACGCCTCCAGTTGCCGGTTCGGCTACGAGAAGGCCATTTCCCCCGTCTTGCCTGGCTTTTGGCCCGCACGCATCCCGAATGGGGTGCTGGCCGAGGCTGACTACAAGATCGTCATGGATACCGCTCGATCACTGAGCGAGCGCCGTGCCGCGTTCGCCCGGCGCCGCGACTGGGAGCGGTTTATTTCCGCGCCCACCCGTCCGCCAATCCTGGCTGCCATGGCACAGGAGTGGTTTCGGCTCGGTATGGTGACCGATCGTCCCGGTCCTGCGGACGGACACTTCCCGGCAACGATCAAGGTTGAATCCGGGGTGGGCTTCGCCCACGAGCCGGACGTGCTCTATCCGGCGGGAGCGATCTTTCCGCAACTCGGGCTCTTCCCGCTGGTGGTCGCGAATTCTGACGACAATAGCCTTCGTCTCGTCGACGCCGAGGGACATACATCGATACTGCGGCTCTCGGCCCCGCTCGAGCGGCCGGAAGGTCTCGCGCGCGGGCTCGACGGAAATATCTACGTCTGTTGCTTCAACGGCAATGTCGTGCGTCGGGTGACGCCGAAGGGCGAGACCTCCCTGTTCGCCAAGCGTCCTTTGGCCTCGCCGGCGGGCATCGCCTGCGACCGCGCGGGGAACTTCTATGTCGCCAACTTCGTGGAGAAGGGCTTCATTACCATCGTGGCGCCGGACGGCAAAAGCCGCGTGCTGGTGCCGCCGGAGGCAGGGCTGGCCTGGCCCGTCGGCGTGGTCGTCGCTCCGGACGGCGCGCTGCTCGTCAGCTGGGGCGGTGCTTCCGTGGCACGCGTCGATTCGAGCAAGGGAAAGGTTATCAACGCGCACTGGATCACGGGACTGACCAATCCCCGCCAGATGGTCTTCGACACGTCCTACCGCCTCTACGTGGCCGACCAGGGAGACGACGCGGTCCGGCGCTACGACCCTCTTGGCACGCCCATTCCGCTCACGCTGACGGGCGCCCAACTGACCAGGCCGTTCGGCTTGGCATTCGACAGCACGGGCCTTTTGTTCGCCTCGGTGACACGCGGCACCCTGGTGAAAAGCGTCCGCATAGATGGCGACTTCGCGGTCGTCTCCGATTTCGCTGCGGGCCTGGCCAATCCTGGCGGGATCGCCTTCATCGGATGAGGGAATGCGAGGTCCTGATCGTCGGGGCAGGGCCAGCAGGCTGCGCCACGGCGATGCTGGCCGCACGCGGCGGCCTGTCGACGGTGCTGGTCGACCGTCCGCGGCCGGCGCAGGCGTGGGCGGGGGAAAGCCTGCCACCGGGTATGGGGAACCTCGTGCGCTCCGTGTTCGGGGCAGACATCCTGCCCGAGAGCGATCACCGCTGCGCGATCGGCACCCGCTCGGTTTGGGGAAGCGCCGCACTCGTCGAAACCGATTTTCTCGCCAATCCGCTTGGCGAGGGGTGGATCCTTGACCGCGCGCGGTTCGACGCGGCCGCACGCGAGGTCGTCCTTGACCAGGGGGTCAACATCCTCCGGGTCAGCCATCTCGGGCCGCTGGTAGGCGGATTTTCGGCCTGGCACCTTTGTCTCGGTGACGGAACTTGCCTGCGCGCGCGGTTTCTGGTGGACGCGTCGGGGCGGTCCAGTGCGCTGCTCCGTCGGCTGGGCACTCGCAGGATTGGTGCCGATCGGCAGATCGCGGTCTTGTCCATCTACCCCGATGATGGGGATGCCTATTGCGGCACCACAGTGGAGGCGGTCGCGGACGGTTGGTGGTATACAACTCCGCTTTCGCAAGGCCGGCGCGTGCTCGCCTACATGACCGATACGGACCTCTGGCGGCATGGCACGCGGGACTGGCACGAGCTTCTGAGCCGGACGCATCATGTCGGCCGATGCGCCGGACGTCGAGCGCTGTCCGCCCGGCCTGATGCCTATCCCGCCGGGACGGCGCAGGCCGAGCGTTTGGCTGGTGAGAATTGGCTCGCCGTTGGGGACGCCGCCATGTCCTTCGATCCCCTGTCCTCCCAGGGCCTGGCGAGCGCCGTTCTAATGGGTGCAAAGGCAGGGGACGCCATTGCTCATCCGAACCGCGATGGGGCCCTTGAGGCATGGGCGGAGGACTACCGCATGCTTTTCGCCGAACATGCTGATCTCAGAACGTATTATGCCCGACTCGAAAGGCGCTGGCCGCATTCCGCGTTCTGGCGGCGCCGGCAAGAACCAAACCGTGCACCGGTGCGCCCGCGCGGGCGTGCGACCCGCTGGTAATGTGTGCGTCCGCTCTGGCGTCGAGCTACAAAAAACGCAAGCAGATCGTATTTCCAAGGCGATTCGAGCCCGACTCCGAGGGGCAATCTGACGGCCGTGCCTGCCGCAATGACGCACGCCGGCGTGGCTCTTGCGACGCGCCGGGCGCTATCGCCAAGCGATAGGTGTGACACGAACCAGGGCGACACCACGCTGGAGCAAGCCAAGTTCGCGCGCGGCTTCTTCCGACAGGTCGATGACTCGATGCCCCGGCGGCATGCAGTCGTTGACGCGGACAACTATGGAGCGGTTCTCCCGCAGGAGCGTCACGCGCACCTGCGTTCCCACGGGCAGGACTGGCGACGCCGCCAAAAGCCTGTCATCCAACAGCGCTGCACCCGTACAGGTCCGCGTCAGGTTCGGGCCGCGTCTATACCACGACGCGTAGCCAACGACAGAGGGCCCGATCGCGACAGCCGTGGAAATTTCTGGCGTGGAGATTTCTGGCGAAGAAGATGGCTCGTCGCTCGCTAGCCCGATCATGGCGCCGCGAGCAACTGCGTCATCGTGGACGCCATTGGAGCTGCACGCGGCTAACGTGACGACAATCCCCATTAGGGCGAGGACCGCGGCAGCCCTGGCTCGGGTCGTTTCAAGAATCGGCCGATCATGTTGCATTGGCCCGCCATCCAAGCAGCAGACGGTACGACTCGTTGCATCAGCATTCCTGCCTGACCGCAACTGATGGCAAAAATGTGGCAAAGAGCGCGAATCCTGACCGCCCCGATCGCGCCGGCGCGCGGCGGCCTGCCCGGATTGCGCCGCTCAAGGCGGTTACGCCCGAGGCGGCCGAGAACCTCGCAGACCAGCTCTACGGTATGATCCCCAATGCCCGCATTCCCAGTCTACTAGCCGCGATGCATCGCTGGACCGGGTTCGCCGATCTGTTCAACGAACCCCATCGAGCGTTTGCATGACGAGTTCAAGCGCCGGATCAAGACGCAGACCGTGTTGCCACCGGTAGAGACCGCAGCGATGCTCTTCTGGGCACTGATCTCCTCGGGACAGGTCACCAGCTGCAACGTCGTCAGTTGCAAGACACTCGCCGAACCACTGGCTCCTCGATGCCTTGATCTCGCCGCCCGAAGCAATAGCCTCTGCCCACCGGAGACACCGCCGCGCCCACTACCACCAACTTCGCGACACGGTCGACGTCCATGCCCCCCACGGAGAGTGAGAGAGACCTGTGCGAACTTGCAACGCGGTCAATAATGAGACCTGTGCGCGGGTGGGTTGAACCGACGGGAGGAGATCTGATTCGTTGATACTGCGGTTTGGAGGCGAGTGTGGCGCGTCGGCGGATTGGGCAGGAGGCATTGAGGTTTTCGAGTGCTGGGGATGGCGGGTCGCCGCTGGATCGTCTTTCGGGTTTGATCGATTGGATACCGATCGAGGCATTACTGAGCGAGGTCCACGTGGCGGCGAAGAGGGAGCCAGCCTGGCCACCGCTTGCCTTGTTCAAGGCGCTGCTGATCGCCGTTTGGTACGATCTCTCGGACGTAAAGCTCGCGGAGGCGTTGGACGATCGGGCTTCGTTCCGGCGGTTTTGCGGCTTCTCCTCCCTTGAAGCGACGCCGGAGCGGACTGCCTTTGTGCGACTGCGCAAGGCGCTGATTGCCGGCGGCCAGGACAAGGCGTTGTTTGAGGCGGTGACACGCCAGCTGAAGGCGAAGGCGGTGAGCGTGAAGATCGGCACGCTGGTCGATGCGACGATCATTGCCGCAGCGCGCGAGAGCGATGGCGACGCCCGCTGGGTCAAGCACAAAGGCCGGAGAGCCGTGCATGGGTTCAAAGCGCATGTCGGGGCGGACGCGGACACGGCGCTGGTCGAGGAGGTCGCCATCACTCCTGCCAATGTCAATGATGGCAGGGCCGGGCCCGACGCTCTCCCGGACAATCCCGGCGAGGTGTTCGCCGACAGCGCCTATCAGGGGGACCACTTTGGTACAGCGGTGCGCGCCAAGGGGGGATACCGCGCGTCATTGCCACCGGCATGTGGGGTCAGGACACACGCAAGACGCTCGCCCGTCTTGCCAGCTACAACCGACCCATCCACCGGGTGCGTGGCCGGATCGAGAAGATTTTCGGTACCTGGAAACGCAGCTACGGCTTGCGCCGCATGCGATGGTGTGGGCTTGCCAAAGCCGCCGTCCAAGCCCGTCTCACCGCCATCGCCTACCTGAAGCGCACGCTGAACGTTCTCTCTCAATCAACATGACGAGGCGCAGTGGCTCCAACCCCCCGTTGACCATCGAGCCCAGAACCTTCTCCGCTCTCACATCCATCAGGATACAAAATCCCGCCAACCCCCCCCATCCGCGCACAGGTCTCCTAAAGCTCCGTAGCTCCGTCACTCGACGCGCGCGTATTCATCCCGCCCGCTGGCGACCCAGACGCTCTCGGATCTTCTCTGGGCGGCTTTCGGGGTTAACCGCACGAGCCGCGATCGCACAGCCCCTATTGGCGCCACGTTACGGTGATGGGCGTCTATGCCGCGATGGCCGATGCCGTCTGGCTCTACGCCCCCCCTTGGCGACATGAGGTACTGACTCCCTTTACGAACGGAGGGAGGTTTGAATGACGTCGAACACCGAGGTCCCCTTGCTGACGGACGATCAGCGGAGGGATTTGATGAAGGCGCCGGACGAGCTATCGGTCATGCTAAGATTGAAGGCATCGGGACGGGACCCCAACGTATCGCGGCCGAGCTTGGTATTCGTCGCCGGACCGTAGAGCGGCTCCTTGCCCCCACGTACTCGGTCCTGCAGCCCCCCCAGGCCCTTCTCGGCAAAGCGCCGCCGCCAGTTGCTGACGACGCGCGGCTGAACGCCCACTTCCTTGGCGATCGAACGCGTGCTGCGGGCCGCCGCCGCCAGCAACACTATCCGTGCCCGCTTCACCTCGCCCTGCGCCGTCGCCGGTGCCCGGCAGCACGCCTCGAGCAGCTTGCGACCTTCGGGGGCAGCCAAACTTCTCTTGCCTCGCGAATCGTCTCGATCTTGAATCACGAGTCACCCAAGAGGGAAAGCGGGTGCTACGGCCCTGGCGATCCGCTACAGGCCGGGCATGAAACCCGGGCTACCGCGGTCCCCTTCTCCCGGGCGATCCACTCTTTCAGCAACTCCACCGTCTCTGTGTAGCCTCTGCGCTCCGCAACCGCCAACAGTTCATCATCGCGGTCGCGCGCATCGGCGCCCGCTTCGAGCAACACTCTCAGCGTGTCACTGTGCCCCCCCCACACCGCGAAGAAGAGACCGTACCCAGGCTTTGCCCCCGCTTCCAACAAGACCTTTACGATCTCCGTCAGACCTCTCGCGGCCGCCAAACGCAGCGCTAAATCGTCGCCCGCGTGCACATGCGCCCCTGCCCTGAGCAACTCCTTTACATCCCCAACCTGCCCATGGATCGCAGCCAATTCCATCTCCGCATCAAGCCTTCGTTGATCAAACATGCTCATGTCCTTCCTCACTCACAGGGCGGTAATGGGCTCGACAGCCGGACCCGGACAGAACGGCCCCACCAACTGTGGGATGCGCTCGATAGCGCCAAACTGCGCCTCCATCTCGTCCCGCCGCAGCGGCGATCTGGCTACGCCAGTGCATTTCATGTGCCTCCATACCAGTTCACCGGGGTTTAGCTCAAGCGCGTATCCGGAAAGAAAAGGAAGTGTCAGCGTCCCATTCGCGGATGGAACGTAGGTCTTCGCAACCGCCATCTTGTGCGCGCGAAGCCCGTCGGACTGGGTCCGCTGGGCGGTCGAGGCCGGGTTACGCCAGAAGGCTAAAACGCGGTGCTCGAGGCTTAAAGTCTGCACGAAAACACGACGCGCTCGCTCCTGTCAGACGATTCGCAGCGGAGACCCATTGGTTACCCTCAAACCACCAGCGCACGGCTCTCATCGACTTCCCTCGTCGACGAGCCAGCAGGCAATTGGCAGGCCGGCGAACACCGCGGCGAGCGCGAGGCTCTCCCCCGATAGTCGATCGGTGCACGTCAAAGCGTTCTGCCACGGTCCGAGCGCGGGCGCATGGAGAACGGTCCCCGCCCAGACTGCCGAATCGATCACCGGCGCCTGGGCGGAGCGGAGCAGCGGAACGACGAGTCTGGCCACGGCGATCAGGAGGCAGGCAGGGCCGTCCTTCCGCGCGAAGGCGAGCACATGGCTTGCCCGTGGGCCGGAAACCGCTAGCGGGAGGTAGGCAGCCGCGGCGAACAGGCGCGGCAGGCGGGCGTGCATTGCTAGCAACCGGGCGATCAGCGCTTGCTTGACGTGCCCGCTGCGCCACTCGCGCAGTAGCCCGGCAAGCGGCGCCGCGCGCGCCAGCGCTTGCTCCCGCGCGGCGTAATCGACTGCCCGGCGATTGTCCGGATCGACCAGGCTCTCGTCCCAGAACTCAGCGCCCTGGTAGAGGTCGGGGACGCCCGGGACCGTGAGGTGCAACATCGTCTGGGCGAGACCGTTGACCGCGCCGGCCGGCGCGATGCGGGCGGCGAAGCCCGCGAGCTCCGCCCGCAGCGTCGAATCGGCGAGCATGCCGCTGAGAAAATCGCGGCAGGCGCGTTCATAGGCTTCATCCGGCTCTGCCCAGTCCGTGCGTTCCTTGGCCTCGCGGAGCGCCTTTTCCTGCCAACGTGCGACCCGCGCGGCAAAGACCGCGACGCCCGCCTCGTCCGCCGGATCCAGCAGCAAGGGCCAGGCGCCGACAAGGGTTTGGTAGAGCATCAGCTCCTCGCCCGGGCCGGGCGCTGGGCCGTCCCTGAGGATCCGCCGGCGAGCCGAATTGCGCTCCATCCAGCCTTCGACGCGCGCGGCCCACTCGGCGGGGAGCTCGCTCAGCACTGCGAGCCGCGCCCGCACATCCTCGCCCCGTTTGTGGTCGTGGGTCGCGGTGGCGAGCATGGTGTGGGGGAACCGCCGCTGGCGGGCGATCACGGCTTGATGGAACGCCTTCGGCGCGAGGGCGAATTGGGCGGGCGAGGCGCCGACCTCATTGTGCGAGAGCAGCCGCCCGTAGCGATAAAGGGCTGTGTCCTCGACAGCCTTGGCCGCCAGCGGCGCCGTGAGGAGCTGGAAGCGGATCTGGGCCCGGCGGTGCCGGCCACGTGCCGGCGCAGTGAGAATTTCGCCGAGAGAGTGGAGCCAGGGCCGGTCGGCACGGGCGATCGACTGCGTGGCTGCCGCGAGCGCCTGTGCGAGGGGGCCGAGTGGCCCGCTGGGGTATGAGCGATAGACGGGGAAATTCCGAGCCAGCGCGGAGACGGCCCTTCCGAGCGCGGCCGGTGGCAGGTCGCGCCGAGGCCCGGCCGCCGCCAGCGCGCGCACCGCCCGTGTCAAATCCGCCGAAAAGAGCCGCGATAGCAGCTCCGCCCGCGCCCGGCGCTCCTCGGCGGCGAAGCTGGCGGCGCGGCCGCTGAGCCGCGCCCACAGGCGTGAGAGCGGCTCCTCGCCGGTGGGGTCGTGAAGCAGGCCCGCCGCCTCGGCCATGAAGTCGTACCCGGTGGTGCCGTCCACCCCCCACGAAGGCGGCAGGACCTCCTCCGCGGCGAGTATCTTCTCGACGACGATATAGGGGCGCCTCCCGCCGCCGGCGCGCGTGAGCGCGCGGCGCAGCCGGCGGCAATAGGCGGCGGGATCGGCGAGGCCGTCCACGTGATCGACCCGTACGCCGTCGATTAACCCGACGGCGAAGAGCTCGAGGACCAAAGCGTGTGTCGCGGCGAAGACCTCGGCGCGCTCGGCCCGGAGTGCTACCAGCACGTTGATGTCGAAGAAGCGGCGCCAGTTGATCGCATCGCCGGCCGTGCGCCACCAAGCGAGTCGGGCATGCTCCGCCTCGGCCAACCCCAGCGGACCGCCTGCGGCCAGCGCGTCCGCATAGGGCAGGGCGAGCACCGGCATAAGCACGTTGCCGCGCAGCCACGGCTCGGGCGGTGACCAGTCGATGTCAAAGAAACCGGAGTAGGGGCTGGCGCGGCCATGCGCGAGCACGTCCCGCCACCACGGGTTCTCGACGGCGTCGGCGGCCATGTGGTTGGGAACGATATCGATCACGAGCCCCATGCCGTGGGCGCGGAGCGCGGCGGCCAGACGCTCGAGCGCCGGGCGGCCGCCGAGCTCGGGGTTGATTGCGCCGTAATCGACGACGTCGTAGCCGTGGGGCGAGCCGCGACGTGCCGCGAAGAGCGGTGAGGCGTAGAGATGGCTGATGCCGAGGGCGGCGAGGTACGGGACCACGGCCGCGCCGTGGGCCAAGGTGAAGCCGGGATGGAACTGGAGGCGGGCGGTCGCGCGCGGGGGCGGCGCCGTGTTCATGGGGGTCGCCCCGAGCCGCCGCGCGCCGCCTGAAGCGCGTGCAGCCGGGCGGCAACATCCGGGCGGTCGAGCATGGTCTCGACGCGCTCGGGCAGGCGCCGGCGCCAGTTGGGATGACCTGCGGTCGTCCCGGGCAGGTTGGGCTGCTCGGCAAGCGCCAGCGCATCCTCAAGCGGCAGCAGCGCGAGGCGGGACGCGGTCCGGCCGAGGAAGCCGGCCGCGGCGGTGGCAACGCGGCCGCCCTCGTTGGTGCCAGGCTCCTCACCGCGGGCGGTGCCGGCGGCGCGGAAGGCGCGCCAGAGAAGGTGGCGGTCCCGCCGGCGGGCCGCCCGCGTCTCGTGGGGCAGCCCGAGCCGCAACCGCCAATCGATGTCGCGCTCCTGCCACCATCCGGCGACCGTCGGCAAATCGTGGGTTGAGGTCATCGCCGCCGCCATCTCCTGCCAAGCGCCGGGCGGGCGAAAGCCGGTCGCCATCCGCTCGAACCAAAGCACGCGGAGCCCGGCCACGCCGGTGGCGGCAAGACGCTCGGAGAGGCCGGCGGGCACGGTGCCGAGGTCCTCGGCGAGGATCACCGCATGGTGGCGGAAGCTCTCGAGAGCGAGCAGGCGCATCAGGTCCCGGCACGGATAGCCGAGATAGACGCCCTCGCCTGCTCCGGCGCCCTCGGGGATGACCCAGAGCCGCGCCAGCCCAAGCGCATGGTCGATGCGGATGCCGCCGGCATGGGCGAAGGCGGCGCGCAGCATCGCGATCCACCCGGCGAAGCCACTTTCGCGGAGGCCGAACGGAGAAAAAGTCGTAAGGCCCCAGTTTTGGCCCGCGCGATTGAAGGCGTCGGGCGGCGCGCCGATTGAAAGCCCGCGCAGCATTCGCCCGGCATTCATCCAGGCATCGCTCCCGCCGGGATCCCCGCCCACCGCAAGGTCGGCAATCAGCCCGACCCGCATGCCGCCCTGCCGGGCGGCCGCCTGCGCGGCATCGAACCCCGCCGCAGCGCGATACTGGAGGTAGAGCTGGAAGGCGACCTCGCCCGCCACGTCCGCGGCGAAGCGCCGGGCGGCGTGGCTCTCGGGTGAGGCAAGGCCGGACGGCCAACGCCGCCAGTCGGCGCTGCCGCCGCTCGCGACCTCGGCGGCGGCGATTGCCTCGAAGAGGGCGTGGTGGCGGAGCGCGGGCGGGGCGTGGCGGCGGAAAGCGGCGAAGGCCGGGCTCGCCGCGTCGCGCACGAAGTCCTCGCGGAGTGCCACGAGCCGGGCAGTGACGACCGGTCCCCAGTCGATCAGTCCCATCTCCGCCCCCTCGGCGCGGCCGGCGTCGCAGGCGGCATAGGCCGGGTTGAGGGCGAGGCGGCTCGAGGGCGCGTAGGGCGCCGCGCGCGCCGGATCGGCGGTGAAGAGGGCGTGCACGGGGCTGATCGCGAGCGCGTCGATGCCGCGCCGGGCGGCGCGGCGGGCGAGTTCGGCCAGCGCGGCGAAATCGCCGCAACCGCCGTCGTTCCGCCGGCTCAAGGCATAGAGCTGCACTGCGAGGCCGGCGAGTGGGCCTCCCGAGCCCGCATCCTCCAGTGTCCAGCCGCGATCCGGGGCGACCGCGAGCGTGCCTGACCAGCCGGGCGCGGCGAGCTGGTGGTACCCGATCGGCAGCGTGCCAAGCCCAGGCGCCGCGCCGCCGGGTCCCTCGAGGTGGCCGCGGCGTTCGAGGGTAATCCGCCACGGGCCGGGCCGGCCGGGCAAGGCGAACGGCTGGCCGAACGAAGCGGTGAGCAGGTGCCCTGAATCTGCCCTTCCGAGCCGCGCCGCCTCGGCCGCGCTGGCACGGCATTGGACATCCGTCGCTACCGGCAGGCCGAGAGCGGCGAGCACGGCGCGTAGCACGTCGATCCCGACCGTATGAGGCCGGCCCTCTTGGTCGGACCATTCCACTTCGAGCCCGGCCGCCCGGGCGACGTCGAGGGTCCGTGCATCGGTCATGGCGGAGGCTCCAACCACGAAGCGGCGCTCGCCGGCGCGAGCGTGTCGGACGGAGGATCCGCCTCCGGCGAAGCGGCGAGCAGCGCGCCAGGACCGGGCACGCGCGGGAGCGGGATGGCGCCGAGATTGGCGGCACCAAGATTGGCAGCAATCGTCAGCACGGCGCCGTTGCCGAGGCGCCAGGCGGCGCGGACACAGGCCGGGCCTAGTACCTCTGCCCCCAGCGAGCGCGAGCCGGGCAGATGGGGGACGATATTGGCAGCGCGCAGGGCGAGAAGGTGGGCGTGGAAGGCGAGCCAGCCCTGCTGCTCCGGTGTTCGCTCAGTAGGCGGGGTCGGGACCGAGCGGAGGAAGCTCGCTGTATCGTTGGGATCGGGAATGCGGGTGTGCTCGGCCGGATCGGCGAAGGCGGCAAAGCGGGAGAACTCACGCCGCCTCCCTTCACGCACGGCGGCGGCGAGCGCCTCTCCATGATCGGTGAAGAAGAGGAAGGGGCGGGCCTCGCCCCATTCCGCGCCCATGAAGAGCAGCGGGATCTGCGGCGAGAGGAGGAGCAGGAGGGTTGCCGCATGGAGCGCGGCGGGCGCGGCGAGCCGGGTGAGGCGCTCGCCAAAGGCGCGATTGCCGACTTGGTCGTGGTTCTGGAGGAAGGCGACGAAGGCGGTGGGCGGCAAATGCCCGCTCTTCGTGCCGCGCCGCGCAGTGTGGCGATATTCGGAGGGCTCGCCCTGATAGGCGAAGCCCTCGGCAAGCGCGCGGGCGAGCGCGGCGGCGGGCTCGGGATAATCGGCGTAGTAGCCGGAGCGCTCGCCGGTGAGCAGCACGTGCAGCGCATGGTGGGCGTCGTCCGACCATTGCGCATCGAAGCCCAGCTCATCCGGACCGGCGCGGAGCAGGCCGGAATCGTTCTCGTCGTTCTCGAGGACGAGGTGGACGTCCCGGCCAGGCTCGACCGCGCCGCGCAGGGACGAGGCAAGCTCGCGGAGAAAATCGCGGTCGCCGATCGCATGCACGGCGTCGAAGCGCAGACCGTCGAAACGATATTCGAGCAACCAGAGCAGCGCATTGTCGGTGAAGAAGGCGCGCACCTCCGGCTGGCGGAAGTCGATCGCCGTCCCCCAGGGCGTCGCGGTGTCGCGGCGGAAGAAGGCGCCGGCATAGGCGGCGAGATAATTGCCGTCGGGGCCAAAATGATTATAGACGACGTCGAGCAGCACCATCAATCCGAGTCCATGCGCGGCGTCAATGAGAGCCTTGAGCGCCTCGGGCGGGCCGTAGCCGGCGTCCGGTGCGTAGGGCAGCACGCCATCATAGCCCCAGTTGCGGCGGCCGGGAAAATCGGCGAGCGGCATCAGCTCGATCGCCGTGATGCCGAGGCGCCGCAATTCGGCAAGCCGGCTCTGCACTCCTCCGAAACCGCCCATCGCGCCGACATGCAGCTCGTAGATGACCGCCTCGTGCCACGGCCGGCCCTGCCAGCCCGGATTCCGCCAGGCATAGGCGCGGGGATCGACGACGAGGCTTGCATCGTGCACGTCGCCGGCCTGCGCGCGGGAGGCGGGATCGGGCACGGCGAGATCGGGCCGCACGCGAAATCGGTAGCGCGTGCCGGCACCGCACGCCGCCTCGGCGACGAAGCGGCCGCCCATTTCGGGGCGCATCTTGATCCGCTCGGCGGCCATGATGGCGCCGCCTTTGGTCTCCCCATTCTCGATCTCGAGCGTGACTTCGCTGCAATCGGGCGCCCAGAGGGAAAAGCGCGTGCGATCTGGGGCGAGAAGGTTGGCGCCGAAGCGCGGCTCGCTCGCGAAGCGGTTGGCGGCATGTGTTGCACGGCTCATGGCGCCGACCTTCGTGGGCGCGCCGCGAGCAGCACGAGCGAGCGCGCCTGCACGGTCACTCGCTCCGTTGCGGGCACGGCCTCGGCGCGATCGGGATCAGCGGTGTCGAGCAGGTGGCGCCAAGCAAGCGCCGGCGGCGGCAGGACGAACGCTCGGTCCTCGGGGCTCGCGTTGAAGAGAACGAGCGTGACATCGGCAACGTCCCCGGCGACCGCGGCGCGACGCAAGGCAAGAAGCTGGGCGATCGGGTCGCCCCAGGCCGCCTCGGTGAGCACCGCCCCTTCTTCGTCGAACCAGGCAATGTCCGCGATACCGGGCAGGGTCTCTGTGCTGCCGTGCATGAAATGCTCGCTCCGAAGCGTCGGATGGGCGCGGCGCAGCGCGGCAAGGCGTGCGGTGAAGCGGGTGAGCTTCTGGGCCTCGGTCTCGGGATCGTCTTCTCCCCGGCCGAGCAGGCCGGACCAGTCGAACCAGGAGATCTCATTGTCCTGGCAATAGGCGTTGTTGTTGCCCTGTTGCGTACGGCCCATCTCGTCGCCGCCGAGCAGCATTGGCGTGCCGTGCGAGATGAAGAGCGTTGCGAGCATCGCGCGCGCCACGCGGCCGCGCGTGGTGTTGGTATCCTCGTCCTCGGTCTCCCCTTCGACGCCCCAGTTGGCCGAGAGATTGTCGGCCGCGCCGTCCTGCCCATCCTCCCCGTTCGCCTGGTTGTGGCGCTCGGCATAGGTGACGAGGTCCCGCAGGGTGGCGCCATCATGCGCAGTGACGAAGTTGACCGAAGCCCAGGGACGGCGACCGCGGTGCTCAAAGAGGTCGCTCGAGCCGGTCAGCCGGGCCGCGATCTCGGGGCGCAACCCCTGATCGCCGCGCCAGTAGCGGCGGACCGCGTCGCGGAACTTGTCGTTCCACTCGGAAAAGCCGGGCGGATGGTTGCCAAGGTGATAGCCGCCGGGACCTAGGTCCCAGGGCTCGGAGATCAACTTGAGCGAGGAGAGAAGCGGGTCCTGACGGAGCGCGTCGAAGAAGCCCGCTCCCGGATCGAAGCCGTGGCTCTCACGGCCGAGCGTGCAGCCGAGATCGAAGCGGAAGCCGTCCACGCGATAGGTGTTGGCCCAGAAGCGGAGGCTGTCCATCACCATCTGGAGCACGCGCGGGTGGCTCATGTTGAGCGTGTTGCCGGTGCCGGTGTCGTTAACGAAATGCCGCGCATGGCCCGGGACCAAGCGGTAATAGCTGGCATTGTCGAGGCCGCGCCAGGAGAGCGTCGGGCCGAGCTCGTTGCCCTCGCAGGTATGGTTGTAGACGACATCGAGGATAACCTCGATCCCGGCCCCGTGCAGACGGCGGACGGCCGCGCCTAGCTCGTGCGCGCCGTTGGCGGGATCCGCGAAATAGCGTGCTTCGGGCGCGAAGAAGCAGAGGGTCGAGTAGCCCCAGTAGTTGCTGAGCTTGCGCTCGATCAGGAAACGGTTCTGGAGGAAGGCCTGCACCGGGAGCAGCTCGACCGCGGTGACGCCGATCCGGACGAGATGGTCGATGAGACGTGGATCGGCGAGGGCGGCGAAGGTGCCGCGGTGATAGGGTTCGAGGTCCTCGCGGCGTAGCGATAGTCCCCGAACATGCGTCTCGTAGATCACGGTCTCTCCCCAACTGCGCCGCGGCGAGCGGTGATCGCCCCAAATCGAGCTTTCATCGACTGTGACGACGCATTTTGGCACTGCCGCGGCGCTGTCGCGGCGATCGAAAGAAATATCGCCGCGCGCCGAGCCGAGGCGATAACCGAACAGCGTATCACTCCAGTGCAGGCGCCCGAACAGCGCGCGCGCGTATGGATCGATCAGCAGCTTGTGCGGATTGAAACGATGGCCGTTCTCAGGCTGGTACGGACCGTGCGCGCGAAAGCCGTAGAGCAGGCCGAGCTCGGCATCGGGCAGATAACCATGGAAGACTTCGTCGCTGCGTTCCGGCAGGTCGTAGCGCGCGACCTCGCGCCGGCCTGAGCGATCGAACAGGCAGAGCTCGACGCGCGTGGCATTCGCCGAGAAGACGGCGAAGTTGACACCGAGCCCATCCCAAGAGGCGCCGAGCGGTGCGGGCGCGCCGCTGCCGAGGCGGACCGGCAAGGGCGGCATCAGGAATCTGGCGAAAGCAGGATCGCCGCGAGCGGCGGCAGGGTGAGGGCTAGCGAGGCCGGCAGGCCGTGGCTCGGCGTCGGTTCGGCCTCGAGGTCCCCGGGATTGCCAACCCCGGAGCCGCCATATTCGGAAGCGTCGGTGTCGAGGCACTCGTGCCAGCGCCCGGCGCTCGGCACGCCGACGCGATAGCCGTGGCGCGGCACTGGCGTGAAGTTGCAGACGACGAGGACCGGTGCGCAACCGTTCGCGCCGACGCGGAGCCAGGCGTACACGCTCTGCATGCGGTCATCGGCGATCACCCAGCGGAAGCCCTCAGACGCGAAATCGTTCTGCGAGAGCGCGGGGGCGCGGCGAGCCAGGGCGTTAAGGTCGCGTACCAACGTCTGCACTCCCGCGTGCAGACCATCGTCCCGGAGGTGCCAGGCGAGCGAACCGTCGTGGTTCCATTCCGTATCCTGTGCCAGCTCCGAGCCCATGAAGAGCAGCTTCTTGCCCGGATGCGTCCACATGAAGGCGAGGTAGGCGCGGAGGTTGGCGAAGCGCTGCCAGCGATCGCCCGGCATACGCCCGAGCAGCGAATGTTTGCCGTAAACCACCTCGTCGTGCGAGACGGGCAGGATGAATCGTTCGGAGAAGGCGTAGAGCAGCCCGAAGGTGAGTTCGTCATAGTGGTGGCTGCGATGCACTGGATCGCGGGCGATATAGTCGAGCGTGTCGTGCATCCAGCCCATGTTCCATTTGTGCGTGAACCCGAGCCCACCTTCGGCGACGGCGCGGGTCACGCCGGGCCATGCGGTCGATTCCTCGGCGATCAGCATCGCGCCCGGGAACTCCTCGGCCAGCACCGAGGAGAGCTCCTGGAAGAAGCCGATGGCCTCGAGATTCTCGCGCCCGCCATCGCGGTTCGGAATCCACTCGCCCGCCGCCCGCGAATAGTCGCGGTACAGCATCGAAGCGACCGCGTCGACGCGCAGGCCGTCGGCGTGAAAGCGGCCGAGCCAATGGACCGCACTGCCGATCAGGAACCCGCGCACCTCGTTGCGCCCGAGATTGTAGATGAGCGTGTTCCAGTCCTGGTGCACCCCCTCGCGCGGATCCTGATGCTCGTAGAGTGCGGTGCCGTCGAAGCGGACGAGGCCGTGCGCATCGTTGGGGAAATGCGCGGGCACCCAGTCGAGGATGACGCCGAGACCGGCGCCATGGCAGCGATCGACGAAGGCGGCGAAGGCGGCGGGCGCGCCGAGCTCGGGCATTGGCACGAAAAGCCCGAGCGGCTGATAGCCCCAGGAGCCGCGGAACGGATGCAACATCACCGGCAAGAGCTCGATATGGGTGAAGCCGAGGTCGCGCGCATAGGGCACAAGCTGATCGGCGAGCTCGTCCCAGGAGAGCGGGCTGCCGTCTTCGTGACGGCGCCAGGAGGGCGCATGGACCTCGTAGATGGCGAGCGGCGCGGCATCCGAGCGCATTTCGCGCGCCGCCTGCCAGGCCGCATCCGACCAGGCGAAGGGGGCCGCGCTGGCGACGATCGAGGCGGTGGCGGGCGGCACCTCGGCGGCGCGGGCAAGCGGGTCCGCGCGAGCCACGAGCCCGCCTTCGGCGCCGAGGATCTCGTATTTGTAGTGCGCACCGGCTGCAAGGCGGGGGATGAAGATCTCCCACACGCCGCATTCGAGACGCAGCCGCATCGGATTGCGTCTACCGTCCCAGGCGTTGAAATCACCGATTACCGAGACGCGGCGCGCGTTCGGCGCCCAGACTGCGAAGCGGACGCCGGCGACGCCGGCGCACTCCATCGGCTGCGCGCCGAGACATTCGGCGATACAGCGGTGTCTGCCCTCGGCAAGGAGATAGACGTCGAGGGCACCGAGCAGCGGCGGAAAGGCGTACGGATCCTCGGTTTCCTGGATGACGCCGTGCCAGTCAATGCGCAGGCGATAATCGCGCGGCGCGGTGAGCGTCGCCTCGAAGAGTCCGTTCGCGTGGATGCGGCGGAACTCGGCGAGAGACTCCCCGGATGGCGCGAGTGCGGCGACCGCGGCGGCGCCGGGAAGTAGCGCGCGGATCACGGTACCCGAGGGCGACGGATGCGGGCCGAGCAGAGCGAAGGGATCGCCGTAGTGGCCCTCGATCAGCGCCGCGAGCGCGCGAGGATCCGGCGAATGGCCGGGGGGCGGGGACATCAGCGTCTCCTCAGGCATCGACAGGCTGGCGCACGGAGGGCACGTCGGTCGGAGATTTTGCATCGTTCGCCAGCAACCGCTGGGCGAGGCGGAGCAAGCCGGCGAGCGGGACTCCAATCCAGCTCGGACGGTTGGCCGCCTCGTAGCCGATTTCGTACGCGGCCTTCTGGACGAGGAAGAGCTCGGTCAGCGCGCGGGCGGCGTCCTCGTTACGAACCCATTTCCGTTCCGCGGCGGCGGCGGCGGTGCGATAGCCGACAAGGAATCGCGACGAGGCCGATTTGACGAAGCGACGCAGCAGCTCGTCGCGGTGCCCTGCAGCGGCCTCGAGGGCAGGAGCAGGCTCGCGGGCGAGCATGCCGGCAGCATAGTCGAAGGAGCGGAGGAGGCCGGCGACGTCGCGGAAGGGGCTGCCCTTGGCGCGCCGCTCGGCGAGCGTCTTTGCCGGCTCGCCCTCGAAATCGATCAGCACCGCGTCGCCCGGAGCGACCAGGACCTGGCCGAGATGGAAATCCCCGTGGATGCGGGTGCTGAGCGAGCCAGGCGCGGCGGCCGCAAGCGTGGCGAGGCGGGCGCGGAGCGGATCGTGGAGCGCGATGAGCGTGGCGGCGGTGCGCTCGTCGTCGTCCCGCCAAGCGGTGAAGGCGGAAAGGGTCGCGCACGCGGCATCAAGCTCGGCAGCAGCGGCGGCGGCCCAAGAGGCGGCCACTTGCTCGTCCACGAGTTCGGGCGCGAAGGCGGGGTCCGAATTGGGGTCGTTCGGGGCCGCGGCGAGGACGGCATGCAGCTCGCCGAGACGACGGCCGATCGCTGCCGCGAGAGGCATGTAGCCGGCGAAGAGGTCCTCCATTGCCTCCTCGCTTGTGCCGGTGAGCGAAGCCGGCCCGACCGCCCGCTTCAGCACCTCGGTCGTCCATTGCCAGGCATCGCCCTGGTTGCGCACGAATTGCTCGACGATCAGCAGCGTGTGCGGGGTGCCCGAGGCGTCGGTGCGGACGAGCTCGCCGAGCAGGGACGGCACCGAGCCGAACCGCCGCTCGGTGAGATGGCGCGACATCTCGGTCTGCGGATGCAGCCCGGGCGAGACGCGGCGGATGATCTTCAGCACCGCGATATCGCCGAGGATGAGGGAGGTGTTGGACTGCTCGGCGGACAGGCGGAGGATTTCGACGTCGGGCGGGACCGGCGGAATCGGCTGGCTCGTCCTGCTCCAGCGCAGCTCGCCGTCCGCGAGCGGCACGACCTGGCCTTGCGCGAGGCTGGCGAGCACCGCGCGCGGCAGCGCATCGATCGCGAAGGCATCGGTGAGCATGCCGGTGCGGCGGTGCCGGCGCACCCGCGCCAGTGCCAGCTGATGGACGATTACGCCTGGGTTCTGATCGTCCCAGACGATGCCGACCGGCAGGAAATAGCGATCCTCGCGATCATCGAGCGTCACGGCGATCTCGAGGGAGACGAAATCGCCGGCGCCCCCACGGAGGATGTCGGTACGGGCGATTGAGATGCGGCGCACCTTGCGGTCCTTGGCGGCGAACCAACGCCGGCGCGCGAGATAGGGCGGGAGGATCTCCTGCTCGATGAGCCGCAGTCCTTCCGCTTCCGCAAGATCGGCAATGTCGCGGCGGAGCACCAGCGTGGCGAGCTCGGGCAGCGGCTCCGGTGCCGGGACGCGCCAAGCGGGCATTGCGGTTTCCCGTTCGAGGCTAAACCAGTAGAAGGCGTGCGGCGGTAGGGTCAGCAGATAGGTAAGCTCGCCGATCGGCGGAAAGACAGAGCCGCCGAGCAGATCGACGGGGACGCGTCCGGCGAAGGCGGAGAGGTCGAGCTCCACCGCCTCGGCGGTGCGGGCGAGATTGGAGACGCAGAGAATCGTCTCGTCCTTCGCCTCGCCGCCGCTGCCTTCCTGAGGCCCGTCCCCGCCCGCGGCATCCCGAGGGACATCGTACTCGCGGAGGAAGGCGAGGATCTTGCGGTTTGCCGGATAGAGGAGACGAAGGCGGCCGCGGCCGAAGGCGCGGTGGCGGCCACGGACCGCGAGCATGCGCCGGTGCCAGTTGAGGAGCGAATGGGCATCCCGTGCCTGCGCCTCGACATTCACCGCCTCGAAGCCGTAGATCGGGTCCATGATCGGGGGTAGGACGAGAGAGGCCGGATCCGCGCGGGAAAAACCCCCATTGCGGTCGGGCGACCATTGCATCGGCGTGCGCACACCGTCGCGATCGCCGAGATAGATGTTGTCCCCCATGCCGATCTCGTCGCCGTAATAGAGCACCGGCGTTCCCGGCATCGAGAAAAGCAGGCCGTTCATCAACTCGATGCGCCGGCGGTCGCGCTCGAGCAGCGGGGCGAGCCGGCGGCGGATGCCGAGATTGAGCCGCGCCCGGCGATCGGCGGCATAGGTGTTCCAGAGATAGTCGCGCTCGGCGTCGGTCACCATCTCGAGGGTGAGCTCGTCGTGGTTGCGCAGGAAGACGGCCCATTGACAGGAGGCCGGAATCTCCGGGGTCTGGCGGAGGATATCCGTGATCGGGAAGCGGTCCTCCTGGGCGATCGCCATGTACATCCGCGGCATCAGCGGGAAGTGGAACGCCATGTGGCACTCGTCGCCGGCTCCGAAATATTCCTGCGCGTCCTCCGGCCACTGGTTGGCCTCGGCGAGCAGCACGCATTCGGGTGCGGCGTGCGTGAGCTCGACGCGGATGCGCTTGATGACGGCATGCGTCTCGAGCAAGTTCTCGCAGTCCGTCCCTTCGCGCTCGACGAGGTAGGGGACGGCGTCGAGGCGAAATCCGTCCACCCCGAGGTCGAGCCAGAAGCGCATCACGCTGAGGACCGCCTCGAGCACCCTCGGATGCTCGAAATTGAGGTCCGGCTGGTGGGCGTAGAAGCGGTGCCAGTAATAGGCGCCGGCGACCGAATCGAAGCTCCAGTTCGATTTCTCGGTATCGAGGAAGATGATGCGAGCGTCGGAGTAACGGCGATCATCGTCCGACCAGACATAGAACTTGCGCGCCGAAGTGCCGGGGCGGGCGCGGCGGGCGCGCTGGAACCAGGGATGCGCCTCCGAGGTGTGGTTGATGACAAGCTCGGTGATCACCCGAATCCCGCGGGCGTGGGCGGCGGCAAGGAAGCGGCGCATGTCCCTGAGCGTGCCGTATTCGGGATGCACGGCGCGGTACTCGGCGATGTCGTAGCCGTCGTCGTGGCGCGGAGAAGGATAGAAGGGCAGGAGCCAGATCGCATTCGCGCCGAGAGCAGCGATATAGTCGAGCTTTTCGTTGAGCCCGGCGAGGTCACCGATGCCGTCGTTGTTGGCGTCGAAATACGACTTAACGTGCACCTGGTAGATCACCGCGTCCTTGAACCAAAGCGGATCGTCGGCGACCGATTTGCGGCGCGGACGGGAGGAATGCAGGTTCATGGCGCATTCTCCAGGGGCATCGTCTGGGGGCGATCGAGCCGCCAGACGGCAAAGGGGAGATCGGCGGGATCGAGCCGGATGCGTTGGCGCTTGCCGTGCCAGGTGAGGCCGCTCCCACGCATCAGCTCCTCGGCGCCGATCGATTCGTGATCGTCGAGGCCGAAGCGCCAGAGCGGGATCTCGATCTCGACCTCGATCGCGCGGTGGGGGTCGAGATTGACGGCAACGAGCAGCGTGTTGCGCAGGTCGCGCGAGGTCTTCGCGTAGTAGAGGACATTGTCGTCGAAGGCGTTGAGGAACTCAAGGCCGCCATGGCTGTGTAAGGCAGGATTGGTGCGGCGGATCTCGTTCAGCCGCGCGATCTCCGATTTGATATTGCCATGACGATCCCAGTCCCAGGCGCGGAGCTGGTATTTCTCCGAATCGAGATACTCCTCGCGGCCGGGCAGCGCACGGGCCTCGCAGAGCTCGAAGCCATTATAGATGCCCCAGAGGCCGGAGAGTGTGGCGGCGAGTGCGGCGCGGATGAGGAAGGCAGGACGTCCGCCCTCTTGGAGGAAGAAGGGGTTGATGTCCGGCGTGTTGACGAAGAGATGCGGGCGGAAGAAATCGGCGAGTGGGGGACTCGCGAGGTCGGTGAAATAGCTGGTGAGTTCGTGCTTGGTGTTGCGCCAAGTGAAGTAGGTGTAGGACTCGGAAAAGCCGATCTTTGCCAGGCGGTACATCATCGTGGGACGGGTGAAGGCCTCGGCGAGGAAGATGACGTCCGGCTCGCGCGCGCGGATGTCCTCGATCAGCCACTCCCAGAAGGGCAGCGGCTTGGTGTGGGGATTGTCGACGCGGAAGATGCGCACGCCCTCCGCGAGCCAGAAGCGCACGACGTCGCGCAGCGCATTCCAGAGCGAAGGCACGGCGCCGGGCCCATGGAAGGCGACGTTGACGATGTCCTCGTAGCGCTTGGGCGGGTTCTCCGCGTAGCGGATCGAGCCGTCGGGGCGCCATTCGAACCATTCCGGATGGGCGCTCACCCAGGGGTGGTCCGGCGCGCACTGCACCGCGAAATCGAGCGCGATCTCAATTCCCGCGGCGGCGACGGCCTCGCGCAGGCGCTGGAAGTCGGCGCGCGTTCCGAGGGCGGGGTGTATTGCCTCGTGCCCGCCCTCCGCTCCGCCGATAGCGTAGGGGCTGCCGGGATCGTCCGGCCCGGCAGTCAGCGCATTATTGGCTCCCTTACGGTTGACCCGCCCAATCGGGTGGATGGGCGGAAAATAGAGCACGTCGAAGCCCATCGCGCGGATGGCGGGAAGGCGGGCGATGACATCGTCGAAGGTGCCGTGCCGAGCGGGATCACCGCTCTGGCTGCGCGGAAAGAGCTCGTACCAGCTGGCGAAGCCGGCGGTCGGGCGTTCCGCCTCGAGCGGCAGTGGCGGCGCGCGGCGGACAAGAAAGGCCCGGGCCGCGCCCGCGCGCATCAGCGCGGCGGTCTCGGGCGAAGCGACGAGCGCGAGCCGCTCCTCGGGGCCGGCAGATTCGAGCTTGGCCAGAAGCGCGCGGAGCGAAGCACGCTCCGCGGCCGCGGCGTCCTTGTTCTCGGCGGCATCGCGGACCAGGCCGACCGCTTCCTCGAGCTCGAGCAGGATCCCGACCGAAGCGGCCCGCTTCTTGGCGATCTCGTCAATCAGGCTCGCGAAACGGTCCTGCCAAGCCTCGATCGTAAAGAGGTAGCGGCCGATGCGCGCGAGCGGAAAGGAGGCGCCATAGCGGTCGTTGCCGAGCGGTGCCATCGGCACCCGCTCCCACGCGGCTTGGTCGGCCGGCCGCCACAGCAGGTCGGCCGCGAGCCGCTCGTGCCCGTCGCCGATGAGGTTCGCGGCGACAGCAACCGTTTGGCCCACGATTCGCCGGGCCGAAAAGCGCCCGTCCTCGACCGCGGGACGCACCGCCTCGATCGCGATGCGCGGCGCGGCGGCAGCCCGCTCGACGCCGCGGCGAAGCGGGCGGCGGATGGCGCGGGTCGGAACGAAACGCAGCACCTGCCCCTCTCCGGGGCCGAGGAGCAGCGACTGGCCGGGTCCGATCGGCTCGCCTTCGCCGTCCGGAGCGAGGACGCCGCCGGCGCCGCCGATCGCGGGGAGCACGGTCGCCGCCGAAAGCTCGGCCGGACGGTCGAGGTCCGGGTTGAGGGCCAGCACGAGGCCCGGGACCCGGCGGGTGCCGCGGGCGAGTACCGCGATCTCCGCGCCGGGCGGGGAGACCAGGCGCGCCGGCGGGCCGGCGAAGAGCGCCGGCTGCTCGCGCCGGTGAGCATTAAGGTGGGCGGTTTCACGGGCGAGATCCGCGCACTCGAAGCCGATTCGCGTCATCCAGAGCGGGGCGTAATGGGCAGCGAGGATGAGCGCGCGGCGCCGCTCACGCGGGTCCGCCGCGTGCGCGGCGCGGGGCGGCTCGGACAGGGCGATGACCGCGCCCAGCGCGCCGACCCGCCTCGCGTCCTCGTCGATCCAGCCGGCACGGAAATCCCACCAGCAGGACGAGCTGGCGGCGGCATCGAAGCCGCAGGGGGCGAGGTCGGCGAGTGCCTTCTGGGTCGCGCCGAAGGTAAGGGCGAGGAAGAGCGCACTCGGATGGCGGGAGCGCGCCGTTGCGATCATCCGGGCCCAGGTCTCGGGCGCGATGTGGTGCGCAGCCTCGCAGCGGAAGCCGGCAACGCCGGCTGCACACCACGCGGCGATCTCCTCCTCCGCTCGCCGATTGCCGGCGCGCTCGGGGGGCAGATCGAGGATGATGCCGAGCCCCTCGGATGTGGCGCACGCGACGAGCGCCGCGAGGTCCGCCGGCGCATTGGCGTCACCATATTCGGCGTCGAGCACGACGGCGTCGAAGCCGAGCTCGCGGGCGCGCGCGAGATCCGCGGGCCACGTGCCGGCGCGCGGGGCGAGACTGCAGAACGCGGCTATGCCACCCGAGAGAGCGAAGGGCTGGGGGGAAGACTGGGGAAAGCATGCGGTCTCCTGCATCGGCGCCTCGCGTCAGTGTCGCATCGGCTTCCTTTGAGGTGGAGGATATGATGATGCATGAGCATCGCAAAAGAAAGGCGCGTTGGCGTGCACTCCGTGATCCGTCCCCGTGTTTACATGGCGATGATAATGCCCCCGGTGTGTCATGTAGTATTCCCTTGTCGCACGGCTCGTCGATATTCGCCGGGCAGGATCTTGGGGCCGAGGGGCAACATCCTCACTCGTAGCAGTTTGACGCCGCCGCGGCCACACATGGCGCGCCGGAGTGCCTTCAGGGGGTTGATCGGCCCTTCCACTTGCTGAGATCGCGCGTGGCTCGACAAACCCTTCCTCCGTGCCCCGGCGCTCGAATTCCCTTATTGGCAAGTCGCTGAGTGCCTATGGTCACCTTTCTTTGTTGCCGCGATCAGGTCATCGCTGCCAGAGGATTCGCGGCTCCTCCAGCGGAATCGCGACGCCGCCGCGGTGCGGCACCAGGCGCGCCGTATAGTCCTTCGCCGCACGCGCCGCGGACACTGTGGCAGCATAAACGTAGCCGCCTGGCAAGCCGGCCAGCTGCCGGCCACGCTTCATTTCCTGCCGCACCGGGGCGCCGCCCTCGACCCCCTCGGCATAAAGCTCGACACGCACGGCCTCCGGCTCGAGCTCGCCGAGGTGGACCTCAGCCTCGAAAACATGTTGCTCGCCGCATGTCACGTCGCTCACTTCGCCGAAGCCAAGCGCCGCCCACTTCTTCTCCAGCTCGCGCCGCCATTTTGCACTATCGGCGCCGATCGCGCCCTTATCATCCGCCCTCTCAAGGTACGCCGTCGCCGCCGGAAGGTAGTGGTGCTCGGTGTATTCGCGCACCGCGCGATAGGCGGACAAGCGCGGTGTAAGCCGCGCCATACTTGCCCGCATCCGGGCAATCCACGCGCCCGGGATCCCCGGTCGTCGCGGCTACAAAAAAGCAGGAATTACCTCGTGCTCGAGGAGATCGTAAAGCGACTCGGCTTCGGCAGCATCCCAGGCCGGATCGTCGCCGTGTTCCCGCCCGTCGCCAAGCGCCCACCCCACTTCCTTCGGGTACGCCTCCGCCCACCATCCATCGAGTTCCGAAAGAGTGATGCCGCGATTGACCAGCACCTTCATGCCGCTGATTCCGCACGCCTCCCATGGCGGGCGTGGCCTGTTGAGCCACAAATCCGCGCCCCGCACCAGCTGTCCGGTGAGTACCGTGTCGTAGTCGCTAAGGAAAATCGCGTGAGAGCGCACCTCGGGCCGCCGGACGAAACTCGTCCACTCCTGGATCAGGGCCTGCCCCGCCGAGTCCGCCGGATGGGCCTTCCCGGCCATGATGAGCTGCACCGGGCGGTCAGGATTCGTCAACAACCGCAGCAACCGCCCCGGGTCGTTCAGCAGGAGGTTCGGTCTCTTGTAGGTCGCGAAACGGCGCGCGAAGCCGATCGTAAGCGTGCCCACGTTGAACAGCTGCTTCGCCTGCTCGATCGCCGTGGACGGGGCCCCGGCCGCCGCCGCGGCCTCCACCATCAGCGGCAAGTCGGCCGCGGTGGCCGGACGCACCGCCAACGGCGCAGCGAGCTGCCGCGCATGGTCCGTGATGGTCTGGGGGCGCCACGCGTACCGGGCGAAGGCCCTGGCCGGGATGTCCAGCTGCTCCGCCATCCAGGCCACCAGTGGCTCGACCGGCTGGCCGAGATTGGAGCGCGTCGTACCCGGGGGCGTAGCAGGGCGAGTTGCACGGCGTAGCCGAGGCGGCTGGTGTCGTTCCGGCGTTCGGCCACGAGCTCCCGGTCCGACCGTGACAGGGTGAAGCACCGGGTCAGGCCGTCCAGGTCATGGGGAAGCCGAACACCGCCCGGCGCACCTCATTGGTCAGCAGCTGTCGTCGTGCCAAGGCGTGTCCTCCGCGCCGTGAGTCCACCACGATCGTGGACCCATCGGATCAATCCGGAAGACGTCGTCTGCAGACAGGTCCGTGTTCATTGTCTTGAGCGACCGTCTTCGACGCAGCGGCCTGCCGTTATCGCGCAAGCGGCGTTGAGCGCTCGACTGCCTGCCGCACGTGACACTGCGGCGGGCCAATTTGCCTCAGCCCTTCTTTGCGCAACCGGTGTTCCTGAAAAGTTCATGCCTCTCGTTGTCTGTGTGACAACCGGCACGATGCCCTCATGTAGGCCAGCTCGGGGGCAATCCCACCATGGCTACCCACGCCGCGAAGGTTTTGGCCCCAACATTTCCGCCCGACGAGGGCAGGCACTCGCCGGCGGACCCGGAGTGGAACGTCTCCGAAGAGAGAGCGAAATTTGGTGGGGTAGAACCCTTTGCTCAAAGGCTTTGCACCGCAGTGCTCACACCAGCGGAACCGTTGCCCCATCGCGGCAACCTGAGCGCTGGCAATCTCCGCTTGAATGGCTGCCGTCAGCGCCTTGCTCTCGCGCAGCGTGAGGCCAAGGGTGTCGGGCACGGCGAAATCCTCTCGCTTGATCCGTGCCACCTCGGTCTCGGAGACCACGCCCGGTTCCAGCTCCGCAACCAGCTTAAGCCGCCAAATCGGCCTCGACATCGCTTCCCAGCCCCCCGGCAACGAAGCGTCAGCCTATCCCACAGCCACCTGACTCCCCACGCCTTTGCATGCTCTCGTGGTCGCTCTGCCGCCACGATGGGATGGAGAGTCTGCGCTCGTCTCCCCGCACCAGCTAGAGTTCCACCGTTGCACGGCTCCGGTTCGTCCACCGATCGACTGCCACAGCCACGAGGATCACCCCGCCTTCAAAGAGGAGTTGCGCATAAGCGCCCGCCCCCAGCAATCCGAGGCCATTGGTCAGAACCTCAAGCAGGAACACGCCAACCAGCGTTCCAACGATGGTGCCGCGCCCGCCCGAGAGGCTCGCTCCACCGATAATCACGGTCGCCAACACCGCGAACAGGAGGGTGGATCCAGCGGTCGGGCTCACAGAGCTGATCAGCGAAAAGTCGACGATCCCGGCCACAGCGGCCAGGACCCCCGAAATCACGAACACATAGAGCTTGTATCGTTCAATTGGAAGATGGGCCGCTCTTGCAGCCCGCGGAT
>DATJTV010000322.1:0-3600 GCA_035503055.1 Acetobacteraceae bacterium | reverse complement strand
ATCGACGACCGGAAACCCGAACGGGCCCTTTTTCGTCGCCTCCTCGGCCGCCTCCGCGACCGCGGGGATATATTGCCGCGGCACCGCGCCGCCGACGATGCGGTCGGTGAAGGCGAATCCCTCGCCGGGCGCGCGCGGGGCGATGTCGAGCGTCACGTCCGCGAACTGGCCGTGCCCGCCAGTCTGGCGCTTGAGCCGCGCGTGCTGGTGGACCGGCTTGCGGATGGTCTCGCGGAAATGGACCTGCGGCGTGGCGGTGATGATCCTGAGGCCGGAGGCGCGGGCGAGCCGCTCGACCGCGGCGTGCAGATGGATCTCGCCCTGGCCCGCGAGCACTGTCTCGCCGGTCTCCGGCTCGTGGGTGAGGCGAAGCGAGGGGTCCTCCTCGAGCAGCCTCGAGAGCGCGCCGGAGAGCTTCACCTCGTCCTTGCGGTCCGCGGCGGCGATGGCGAGCGCATAGACGGGCGGCGGCGGCTCCGGGAACGGCAGGGGCTCGGCCCCGAGCGTCACACCTGTCGCCACCTGGTCGAGCCGCCCGAGGGCGACGAGATCGCCGGCGGTGGCCTCGGCCACCTTCTGCCCTTCGTTGCCGGGAAAGCGGAGGATGCCGCCCACCCTGCCCTGCTCGAAGCTGGCGCCATCGCGGACGAGGCCGCGCCAGATTCGGGCATACGAGAGCTTGCCCGCGTGGCCGGCATAGCTCGTCTTGAAGACCTGAAGCAGCGGTGGGCCGTCCGGCTCGATCGCGAGCCGCGCCGCAGCGGTCTCGGCCGGCCCGGGCGTGTCGTGGCGGAGCGCCTTCCAGAGCCGCGCGACGCCGTGGTTGCGCTCGGCCGCGCCGAGCAGCACGCCGGCGATCGCGCCAGCGGCGATGTCCTTCTGCAGCCGCTCGTAAACCTCGGCCGGGCTCGGCGCCACGCCCTCCAGCACCTTCTCGAGCAGCGCGTCGTCGTGATCGGCCAGCGCCTCGAGCAGCGTCTCGTGCGCCTCCTTCTCGGCAGCCGCCGCGGCCGAGGGGATCCGCACCAGCTCCGAGACCTCGCCCGGCCGGTAGCGATAGGCGCGTTCCGAGGCGAGATCGACATAGCCCGTGATTGCCGGGGCGGTCACCGCTTCGCTCTCCCGGATCGGCACTTGCCGCAGGACGAGCGGCCGCGTCGCCTCGGCCTGCAGCGCGGCGAGGCACTCGGCCAGCGGCGCCTCGAGCGTCTCGATCTTGTTGAGGAAGACGAGGAACGGGATGCCCTCGTCCTCCAGCAGCCGGAAGATGGGGCGGAGCGCCGCCGCGCGGGCCGGCGCGGGCTCGGCGACGACGACCGCGATATCGGCGACCGCAAGCGCGGCGCGGGTCTCGAAGGCGAACTCGACCGAGCCCGGGCAGTCGAGCAGGGACCAGGCATCGCCGAGATAACCCGCATGGGCGAGCTTTGCCTCGGTGGTCGTCTGGCGTGTGCGCACCTCGCCGGGCCGGCGCATCGGCGTGCCGGCGGCCGCCATCAAGGCCTCGAAGAGGGTGCTCTTGCCGCCGCCGAGGGGCCCGATCAGGGCCGCGACGCGCGGCGCGTGGCCATTGGGTTTCACTTGCTCGCTGCTCATGGCTCTTCCTCCCGCGCTTATTTGCGGGTGAGGCTAGAGCAGATCGCGGCCCCCTGGGAACCGCTCAGCGAACCGCTCAGGCGGGCGGAAGGCGCTGCTCCCATGCGAGCGCGTGGGCGACGATCGTGGCGAGATCGTCGTGGCGCGGCCGCCACCCTAGGCGCGCGCGGATCGCATCCGCGGCGGCGACGAGCCGCGCCGGATCGCCCGCCCGCCGCGGCCCGAGCCGCACCGGAAACTCCCGCCCCGAAACCTCCTTCACCGCCGCGATCACCTCGAGCACCGACGCGCCATGCCCGTAGCCGATGTTGAGCGCGACGCTCTCCCCGCCGCTCCGGAGATGATCGATCGCCGCGAGATGGGCCGAGGCGACGTCGCTCACATGCACGTAGTCGCGGATGCAGGACCCGTCCGGCGTCGGGTAGTCGGTGCCGTGGACGGTGAGCTCGGCGCGCTTGCCGAGCGCGGCCTCGGCGGCAAGCTTGATGAGATGCCCGGCATGGTTGCTCGCCTCGCCGGCGCGCATCGCCGGATCGGCGCCGGCGACGTTGAAATAGCGCAGCGCCGCATAGCGAAGCCCGTGCGCGGCCGCGGCATCGCCAAGCATCGTCTCCACCATCAGCTTCGAGGCGCCGTAAGGCGAGACCGGCTGCTTCGGCGCGTCCTCCCTGATCGGCACGCGCTCGGGCTCGCCATAGACCGCCGCGGTCGAGGAGAAGAGGAAGTGGGTCACGCCGGCGGCGAGCCCCGCCTCGATGAGTGCCAGCGACTTCGCCGTGTTCTCCCGATAGTAGAAGAGCGGCCGCCGCACCGATTCGGAGGGCGCGATGCGGGCGGCGAAGTGCGCGATCGCGTCAATGTGAAAGCGGTGGATGAGATCGCCGATCAGCGCCTGGTCCCCGACATCGCCCACGAAGAGCCGCGCGCTCTTCGGCACCAGCGCCGCGCTTCCCTCGGAGAGATCGTCGAGCACCACCGCCTCCTCGCCGCGATCGGCGAGGGCGAGAACGAAATGGCTGCCGACATAGCCGGCGCCACCGGTCACCAGCACGGGCATGCGACCCTCCCGAGGACGCCGCGAGCCGCGCCTGGCCGGGCACTATGGGCGGCCTGCAAACTGGCACAAGCGGGCGGCGCGGCCAACCGGGGCGCCGCGGGGATGGAAGGACCTGTCGAATTCCTTTACGCTCCGCACAGAAATCTCGGAGGGGAAACGCCGATGCTCGCACCTGAGGGCGGGATGGACGCCAAGCCGGTCAATCGTTGGCGGCAGCTCGCGATCGGGGTCGCGTGCATGGTCCTCATCGCCAACCTGCAATATGCCTGGACGCTCTTCGTCCGCCCGATGCACGAGGCCCACGGCTGGACGATCGCCGGCATCCAGCTCGCCTTCAGCATCTTCGTCGCCCTCGAGACCTGGCTCACCCCGCTCGCCGGATGGGTCGCCGACCGGCTCGGGCCGCGGCTCGGCCCGCGCGCGGTCGCGAGCACGGGCGGAGTGCTCGTCGCCATCGGCTGGATCGTCAATGCGAGGGCAGGCTCGCTGCCCGCGCTCTATCTCGGCGCCATCCTCTCCGGCGCCGGCGGCGGCGCGGTGTACGCGACCGCGGTCGGCAACGCCGCGAAATGGTTCCCCGACAAGCGGGGCCTGGCGATCGGGCTCACCGCGGCCGGCTTCGGCGCGGGGGCGGCGCTCACCATCATCCCGATCCGCCTGGTGATCGCCGGTGGCGGCTATGGCGCCGCCTTCTTCTGGTTCGGGCTGATCCAGGGCGGGATCATCCTGGCGATCGCGCAGTTCCTCCGCGCGCCGAGCCGGCCCGACCGCGTGCCCGCCGCAAACCTCGCCAAGGTGCCCCAGTCGCGCCGAAGCTACGGGCCGCGCGCGGTGCTGGGCTCGCCGGTCTTCTGGATCCTCTGGGTGATGTTCGTGCTGATCGCGGCGGCCGGACTGATGGTGACCGCCCAGCTCGCGCCGATCGCCCGGGCGTACCACGTCTCGGG
>DATJTV010000321.1:0-3404 GCA_035503055.1 Acetobacteraceae bacterium | reverse complement strand
AGGCGAACTGCGGCGGGATCGGCGCCCAGGCGAACATCGAGCCCTCCGGCACCGGCACGTCCCACCCGGCATGGGCGAGCCCGCGGATCAGGATGTCCCGCCGCTCCCTGTAGAGCGCCCGCAACTCCGCCACGCACTCCTGCGGTCCGTTCAGCGCCGCCGCCGCCGCGACCTGGATCGGCGTGAACGCCCCATAGTCGAGATAGGACTTCATCCTTGCCAACGCCGCGATCAGCCGCAGATTGCCGGCCGCGAAGCCCATCCGCCAGCCGGGCATCGAATAGGTCTTGGAAAGGCTCGTGAACTCGACCGCGATTTCCTTCGCCCCGGGAACCTGCAAGAGCGACGGCGGCGGCGTCTCGCCGAAATAGATCTCGGCATACGCGAGATCCGACATCACCCACACCTCGTGCCGCCGCGCGAAGGCGACGATCTCCCGGTAGAAATCCAATTCCGCAAGATAGGCCGTCGGATTGGAGGGGAAGTTCACGATCAGCGCGGTCGGCTTCGGCACCGAATGCCGCACGGCGCGGTCGAGCGCGCGCAGCATCTCCTCGTCCGGCGCGGCCGGCACGGAGCGCACTGCCGCGCCCGCGATGATGAAGCCGAACTGGTGGATCGGGTAGGACGGGTTCGGCACCAGGATCGTATCGCCCGGCGAGGTGATGGCCGAGGCGAGGTTGGCCAACCCCTCCTTGGAGCCGAGCGTGGCGATCACCTCGCTGTCGGGATCCAGATCGACATCGAACCGCCGCCGGTAATAGGCGGCGAGCGCCCGCCTCAGCCCGGGGATGCCCTTGCTCACCGAATAGCGGTGCGTGCGCGGGTCCTGCACCGCCTCCACGAGCTTGGCCACGATATGCGGTGGCGTGGCGCTGTCCGGGTTGCCCATCCCGAGATCGATGATGTCCTCCCCGGCCGCCCGCGCCCGCGCCTTAGCCGTGTTGACCTCGGCGAACACGTACGGCGGCAGGCGGCGGATGCGGTGAAATTCTTCGGACATGGGTGGCTCTTGCTGAAAGAATCGCCAAACGGAGCGCTTTTACGGCAATCCGCGCCCGCCCCATAGCACCTTCCGAGCCGGCGCCATCCCAGTCAGCGAACCAACACGATCGCGGCCCCCGCCGCCTTGGCGATCCCCGCCCAGACGCGATCCGCCGTCAGCGCCGGCGCGCCCAGCCGGTGCGCGAGCGCAAGGCAGGCGCGATCACCGAGCGAGACCCCCGCTTCCCGGCTCAACGGCAGCAGCAGCCCGGCCGCATAGGCGAGCCCCTCGTCGAACGGAACACGCTCGATCGGCAGCGGATCGAGCACCTCGCGGATCTCGGCCTCCGCCGCGCCGTTGCGCGCAAGGTGCCCGACGACCTCGCCGAGATTGACGGTGGTCATGGCGGACTCGCCAAGCGCGGCGCGCACGCGCTCATGGCCGGGCTCGGCCAGCAGCAAAGCGAGCAGCGCCGAAGCGTCGATCACGGCAAGACTCATTCCCGCGCCGTGTCGCGGCGCCGCGCGGCGAGGAACGACGCGACCGAACCCTCGCGCTTGTCGCCGAGAATCCGCCGCGTCAGCGCCTGGGCGCGCGCAACCGTCTCGTCGATCGTTCGGATGCGGATTTCCTGGCCCGCCAGCTCCACCACCACCGCCCCGCCGTGCTCGAGCCCCACTTGCCGGCGGAACTCCGCCGGCAGGCTGATCCGCCCCGATTCCGTCACGCGCCCCAGTACCGATTTCATGGCGCATTTCCTTTCCACGCCAACACTGCGAGCATATGGCCACACGCCGCGCCCGCGCAACGCCCCGCCCGGGATGGACAGACCGCGCCCAAGCCCGCCAATCTCGCGGCAAAACGGAGGAAGCGGCGATGAGCGGTGAGGACTGCCTGGCCGGCGTGCGCGTTCTTGACCTCACCCAGTTCGAGGCCGGGCCTTCCTGCACCGAGGCGCTCGCCTGGCTCGGCGCCGAAGTGGTCAAGGTCGAGAACCCAAAAGGCGGCGAGCCCGGGCGCACCTCGTTCGCCGGCCCGAAGGGGAGCCCCGACTCGTTCTATTTCTTCGAGTTTAACGCCAACAAGAAATCAGTCACCGTCAACCTCAAATCCGAGCGCGGTCTGGCGCTGGTAAAAGACATGGCCAAAAAGGCCGATGTGATGATCGAGAACATGGCGCCCGGCACGATCGAGCGCATCGGGCTCGGCTATGACGCGATCCGCGCCATCAACCCCGGCATCGTTTACGCCCAGGTCAAGGGGTTTGGCGAGGGCAGCCCGTACGAGAAGAACCTCGCTTTCGACATGATCGCGCAGGCTGCGGGCGGCACGATGAGCATCACCGGCGAGCCCGACGGCCCGCCGATCCGGCCAGGTGTTTCGCTCGGCGATACCGGCACCGGCATGCTGATGGCGATCAGCATATTGGGTGCGCTCTACGAGCGGCGCGCTACCGGCCAGGGACGGCGGCTGCAAGTCGCGATGCAGGACGCGATGCTGCACTATGTCCGCTTTGCGTTTCAAACCCAGGCGGTGCTCGGCCGGGCCGCACCGCGCAACAGCAACCGCAGCAATACGGCACCGTCGGGGATTTTCCCCTGCGCGCCGGGCGGCGCCAACGACTGGATCTATGTCTTCGCCCGCCAAACCGATCACTGGCACCGCCTCCTGAAGCTGCTCGGCCGCGAGGAGCTGATCGGCGACAAGCACTACGAGACCGCGCAAGCTCGCGGCGAGCGCATCGACGAGGTCAACGGGCTGGTCGCCGAATGGACGAAGCAGCGCGATAAGCACGAAGCGATGCGGCTGATCGGCGGCGCCGGCGTGCCGGCGGGTGCGGTGCTCGACACGATGGAGCTGATGAACGAACCGAGTTTTACCGAGCGCGGCATCCTGCAGACCGCACCGCATCCCTCAGGCCCTTTCAAAATGCCGTCCTGGCCGGTTCGCTTCGACGGGGCACCACCCAAGCTCGAACCGGCGCCGCTCCTCGGCCAGCACTCGGCCGAAGTGCTGGGTCAATGGCTCGGCTTGGGCAAGGGCGACCTCGAGGCGCTGAAGAAGGACGGCGTGATCTGACCGATCCGTGCCGCGTCCTTCCTATGCTCCGAGCCTCAACTCGGAGCGTAGGGGCGGCGTCGTTCGGGGCTAACCTCGCTTCTGCAAGCGCACGTTCCATCCTTCCGTTGAGGGATTTCAGCATGGCCGAGGAACCAACGGAAGACGAGGTAAAAGAACTATACGCCCATTTCGGGTTGGCATTTTATTGTTCAAACGTCCTGGAACACGCAGTCGCAAATGCACTCCTTGTGTTGGAGTTGCTGGAGGGGCGGTTAGGTGCAAAAACAAAAATCGAGTTGGAAAAGATGGTGGATCAACATTTTGCGGTATCGTTCGATCAAACCCTAGGTAAGTTGAT
>DATJTV010000320.1:0-5440 GCA_035503055.1 Acetobacteraceae bacterium | reverse complement strand
CGTCGCCTCGAACACGAGGTCGAACTGGCCGTCCAGCCGTTCCGGGAGTGTCGCGGCAAATCCGTGGAGCGCCTCGAGCGCCCGGGCGATCTCCGCCGCCCCCCGGTAGCCGTGCCGCATCATCCCGGCGATCCAGGCCGGGTTCGCCGCGCGTCCGCGCACCACCCGGCGCACCTCCTCGCCGACCGTGCGGGCCCGTGGCGCCTCCGGCTGCGAGGTGTCGAGATGGTGGAGCGCCACCCCTCCACCCGCCGCCGCCGCGAACCCTCCCTCGTGCGCGGCAAGCTCGGCGCCTTCGAGCAGGTCCGTCTCGGCATGATCCTGCACGTGCACGAACCCGTCCGCCGCGGCGACGCGCGTGGCGAATCCCTCCGCGTCCGGAACCCCGCTGAGCCCCTTGCCGTAGGCGTAGCCCGAGCCCGCGATATAGGCCGCCCCCAGTTCCACTCGGTCCTTCCACGCCCCACGCTCCAGCAGCGCGTCGACGCCCGTCCCGTAGCTGCCCGGCGCGGCCCCGAACACCCGCGCCGTCGCCCGCCGCCATTCCGCGCCCTCCAACCCCCGCGCCGCCCCCGCTAGCGGATTCCACGCCGCGCCCTCCTCGCGCGCCGCGATCGCACGCACTGCCGCATCGAACAGCAGCACCTGCGCCTCGAAGGCGTCGCGGAACAGCCCGGAGATGCGGAGCGTCACGTCCACCCGCGGCCGGTCGAGGCTCGCCAGCGGCAAAATCTCGATGCCGCTCACTCGTGCCGACCCTTCGTCCCACACCGGCCGCGCGCCGATCAGCACCAGCGCCAGGGCCAGATCTTCGCCCCCGGTCCGCATCGTGGTACTGCCCCAAAGGTCGATCACCAGCCGCCTCGGCCAGTCCCCGTGATCCTGCCGGTGCCGGCGGAGCAGCTCCTCCGCCGCGCGCTCGGCGAGCGCCAGCGCCGAGCGCGCCGGGATCGCGCGCGGATCGACGGCGAACAGATTGCGCCCGGTCGGCAACACGTCCGCCCGCCCGCGGCTCGGCGCCCCCGCCGGTCCCGGCGCGACGAAGCGCCCGTCGAGCGCCGCGAGCAGCGCATGCCGCTCCGCCTCCGCCGAGCGGTCGAGCAGTGCGTCCAGCGCCTCAACCGCCAGCCCCGGGCAGGCCTCCCGCATCGCCTGCACGATGCCGGCGCGCCCCGCCGGCTCCGGGGCGCGGCCGAACACGTGTAGCCCGTCTTTGACCTGCAATTCCTTGACATCGCAGAGATAGGCGTCGAGCCGGGCGAGCGCCTCGTCCTCCGCCGCCTCCGCCCCACTCCCGCTCTCGGCGAGCAGGCCGCACGCGCCGGCCCGGTCGAGGATCTCGCGCCGGAGCAGCGACGTGCGGCGCCGGTCCAGCCCGTCGGCCGCCGCGAACTCGTCGATCATTCGTTCGAGCGCGGCTTCCTCGCCGTGCGCGCCGGCTTGTTTCAGCGGCGGCGTCAGATGGCCGATCGTCACCGCCCCGAGCCGGCGCTTCGCGCACGCCGCCTCGCCGGGGTTGTTGACGATGAACGGGTAGATTACCGGCAGCCCGCCCGCGAGCGCGGCCGGAAAGCAGGCGGGGGAAAGCGCCGCCGCCTTGCCCGGCAACCATTCCAGCGTGCCGTGCGTCCCGAGATGGATCAGCGCGTGCACGCCAAGCCGCTCGCGAAGCCAAAGGTAGCAGGCGAGATAGGAGTGCGGCGGCGGCAGCTCGGGATCATGATACGCGGCCTTGCGGTCGAGCCTGCTGCCGCGGTCCGGCTGCACCGCGACGACTAAATTCCCCGCCGCTGCATGGGCGAGCACGAACGAGCCCCCCTCCAAAGCGCGGTCCTCCGCCGGATCTCCCCACGCGGCGAGCATCCGCGCCCGCGCCGCCTCCGCCAACCCGGCGAAAAGCGCGCGATACTCGCCAAGCCCCAGGATCGCGCTCGGCCGGGCGCTCACCAGCCGCCCGGCCAAATTGCCGGCATCGCTCACCTCGTACCCGGCGCCCTCCATCAGCCGGGCGATCTCGTCCACGCTCGCCAGGCTGTCGAGCCCCACCGCGTGGCCGATCTGCCCGCCGCCCGCGCCCGGATAATCCGAGAGCAGGAGCGCCACGCGCCGCCTCGCGCGCGGCGTCGCCGCCAGCCGCGCCCACCCCGCCGCCCGGTCTGCCGCCAGCCCTAGGCCCTCCGCGTCCGGGCGAAACATCTTGCGCGCGAAATCGAGCCCGGGGACCGGCTCGGCCTCGCTCTTGAAGCCGATCGCCGCGGTGAGCAGCCTCCCGTCGAGCTCCGGCAGCACGACCTGCATCGCAAGATCGGCCTGCGAGAGCCCACGGCTCGAAGCCTGCCACGCCTCGCGCGCCGCCCCGCTCAGCACGAGCTGCAAGACCGGCACGCCGGCAGCCTCGAGCGGCGAGCCCGCCTCGCCCCGTCGTGCCGAGAACCCGGTCGCGTTCAGCACGATCGCCGGCCGCCAGTCGCTGAGCCGCTCCGCGACGAAGGCCGCGGCCGCCTCGTCCTTCAGGCTCCCGGCATAGAGCGCCCGCACGCCGAGCCCGCGCGCGGCGAGCGCGTCGGCCAGCGCCTCGATCGGCGCGACGTCGCCCGCCAGCAGATGCGCGCGATAGAAGACGATCGCCGCCCGCCCGGCCGCGCCCTCGGCCGGCACCGCCAGCGCGTGCTCGCCCACGCCCGGCAGCACCTCGGGCGGCCGGGTCGCGCCGGCGCCGATGCCACCGAGCTCTGCCGCCAACCTCAGTGCCTGGGCGAGATTCCCCGGCCCGCCCTCCCGCAGAAAGGAATCGAGCGCCTCGAGCGCCTCCGCCGGCACGGTCGAGAGCGCCGCCAATCGCGGATCCTCGCGTGCATCGCCGGGTAGCAACGCGAGGCTCACGCCGCGCGCGCGGCAGAGCGCGGCCAGCTCCTCGGCGCCATAGCGCCAGTAATCGAGCCCGCCCAGCAGCCGCACCACCACAGCGCGCGCATGCTTGATCACCCGCTCGGCATAGAGATCGACCGACATCGGATGGCGCAGGCTGGCAAGCCCGGCCAGCCGTAAGCTCGGCCGCCCCGCGCCCATCGCGAGCCACGCCGTCGCCGCCGCGCCGAGGTCGCTGTCGGCAAAGGAGAGAAAGACAAGCTCGGCGGGATCCTGGTCGAGATCGACCGCCGCCTCCTCGTCCTCCAGCGTCCGCGTCTCGCGGGCCAGCAGATGCAAGGCTCAGGCCCCTCCCATCGCTGCCGCGATCGCCGCGCGATCGAGCCCCGCCCGCCCGATCACCACCACCTGCCCCTCGCGCGCCGCGCCCTCGCCCCACGGACGGTCGAACTCCTGGCGGAACCGCCCGCCCACCCCCTGCACCGCAAGCCGCATCGGCCGCCCGCGCACCGCCGCGAACCCCTTGATCCTGAGGATGTCGTGCGCCTCGGCAAGCTCCCTCAGCCGCGCGAGCAGCCTTTCGGGCTCCGCGATCTCGGGCAGCGCCACGACGAAGCTTTCGAAATCGTCGTGGTCGTGCGCCCCGTCCTCGCCGTCATGGTGCGACGGGCGCTCTGCGAGATCGTCCTCCGCCGCAGCCGAAAGCCCGAGCAGCACGGCAGGGTCGAGCCGCCCCTCGCGCGCCGCCACCAGCTTCACCGCGCGCGGCAGCACCGCCGCGATCTCGTGCCTGAGCCGCGCGAGCGTCACCTCGTCTATGAGGTCGGCCTTGTTCAGCACCACGAGGTCCGCCGCCCGGAGCTGGTCCTCGTACACCTCGGACAGCGGGTTCTCGTGCGCCAGCGCCCGGTCCGCCGCCCACCGCCGCGCCACCTCGTCGGGGTCGTCGGCGAACCGTCCCGCCGCCACCGCCGGCCCGTCCACCACCGAGATAACCCCGTCCACCGTCACGCGCGAGCGGATCGCCGGCCAGCCAAACGCCTTCAGGAGCGGCTTGGGCAAGGCCAGTCCCGACGTCTCGATCAAAATCTGCTCCGGCGGCCGCGCCCGCTCCAGCAGCGCCTGCATCGTCGGAATGAAATCCTCGGCGACGGTGCAGCAGAGACAGCCGTTCGCCAGCTCGACGATATCCTCTTCCGCGCAGCCTGCGATCCCGCAGCTCCGGAGCGTCTCCCCGTCGATGCCGAGCGCGCCGAACTCGTTGACGATGACGGCGATGCGCCGCCCTCCGGCGTGCGCGAGGATATGGCGGACCAGCGTCGTCTTCCCGGCCCCCAGGAAGCCGGTGACGATGGTGGCCGGAATCCTCCCTTCGGTCTTCATGCGCAGGCCCCCCGGAAAGAGCGCCGAATCCGCGGCGCCGCTGCAGCCATCGAGGGATGCCCGCGCGAGCCGGATGGCCGCGCGCCACGCGAGATCGTCCGGCGCGGCCGGGGCATCCCGCCCGGCGTCACGCCTCCTCACCGCTGGCAGGTCTCCTGGCTCGCGGATCGGGCACGGCCCGTCAGCCTTCCCGGGATGACCCAGTGGCCGTGCGACGGGCCGCTTTCCGCTGACAGTTGCGGGAGCAGCTGCGGCTTTGGGATCGCTCCCGCACCGCATTCCCTTTTCACCTTCCGCATGGAAGGACCATCGGTTGTGGCCTAATACCCGGCCGCGCCGACGCGCGTCAAAGGAGGATCGGTGCCGGAGCCTTCCGCGCCTTTCACGCTGGTGCTCGGCGGCGCCCGCTCGGGCAAGAGCCGCCATGCAGAGGCGATCGTCACCGCCCTGCCGGGCCCCTGGCGCTACATCGCCACAGCCGAGCCGCGCGATGCCGAGATGCGCCGGCGCATCGCCGAGCACCGCGCCCGCCGCGGCGCGGGTTGGACGACCACCGACGCCCCGCTCGACCTCGCCGCCGCGCTCGCCGAGGCCGGGCCTTGCCCCGCGCTGGTCGATTGCCTGACGCTGTGGCTGACCAACGTCATCCTCGGCGGCCGCGACCTCGACCGCGCGACCGGCGCGCTCGAAGCCGCTCTCGGCGCCCGCGCCGCACCCACCGTCCTGGTCGCCAACGAGGTCGGCCTCGGCATTGTCCCGGAGAACGCGCTCGCGCGGGACTTCCGCGACGCCGCTGGCCGCCTCAACCAGCGGATGGCAGCGCGCGCGGATGCGGTATGGTTCCTGGTGGCGGGGCTTCCCATGCGCGTGAAATGACCGACGAGGCCAACACCGGACCGGACGACGAGGCCGCACGCCATCGCGAGAAGATGGCGCGCCGCAAGGCGGTGCAGGACAAAGAGGTCGCCGGCAAGACGATCGAGAAGGGCCTGCTCATCGTCCACACCGGTCCCGGCAAGGGCAAGTCCACGGCGGCCTTCGGCCTCGTGCTCCGCATGGCCGGGCACGGCCGCCGCTCCGCCGTGGTCCAGTTCGTCAAGGGCGCCTGGTCCACCGGCGAGCGCACCATGCTCGAAGGCTTCGGCGATCTTGTGCGCTGGTACAGCCTCGGCGAGGGCTTCACCTGGGA
>DATJTV010000319.1:0-5505 GCA_035503055.1 Acetobacteraceae bacterium | reverse complement strand
GTCAAGGAAAACCAGCAGAAGGACGAGCAATCGGCCTATCAGCAGGGATATTCCGCCGGCCAGCACAACCAGTCCGGCGCTCCGGCGCCGGCCTATACGCCGCAATAATATCGCGGAGCCTCGGGAACCCTCATTTCGTGGCGAGGCTTTCGGGCGATCGGCCGGTTCAGCAGACCGCCTGACTCTGGCCTCTGTTGGATCAACCCTGCCGGTCGGAGCGGCGGCGGCCGGGCACGCCGGCAGGAGAGCGCAGGAGCGTGGCACGTTCCCTGGCGTTGACGCGCGGTTGGGGCGGATGGTACGGCCGTTGCGAGGGCGAACGGGGAGACGGATCGGATGGACCTCGGACTGCGCGGCCGGGTTGCGCTGGTGAGCGGCGGCAGCAAGGGAATCGGCAAGGCGATCGCGGAGGGCTTCGCGCGGGAAGGCGCGAAGGTGGCGCTCTGCGCGCGGACGGAGGACGAGGTGAAGACGACGGCGGCGACGATCGCCGAGGAGACCGGGGTCGAGACATTGGGCGTGCGGGCGAACCTCACGCGGACGGAGGACGCCGAAGGGTTCGTCGCGGCAACGGTCGAGCGGTTCGGGCGGATCGATATTCTCGTGAACAATGCCGGCAGCGCGCGCGGCGGCGTCATCGAGCATCTCTCGGACGAGGACTGGGAGCAGGCGCTGCAACTGAAGTTCTTGGGCTATGTGCGGCTGATCCGCGCCGTGCTGCCCACGATGCGCCGGCAGGGCGGCGGGCGCGTGGTGAACTTGATCGGCAATGACGGGATAAAGCATTGCTATTGGGAGATCGCGCCGGGGGCGGCGAACGCGGCGGGGCAGAACCTCACGCTTTCGCTCGCCGGGCAGTTCGGGCGCGAGAACATCACCTTCGTTGCGGTCAATCCCGGCCCGGTGCGGACCGAGCGCTGGGACGGGCTGGTGCGGGCGATGGCGCGCGACATGAAGCTTTCGGTCGAGGAGGCGGACCGGCTGGCGCCGCGCAGCATTCCGCTCGGGCGCATCGCCGAGGTCGAGGAGGTTGCGGACCTCGTGGTGTTCCTTGCCTCCGAGCGCGCGCGGTTCGTCAACGGCACGATGATCGAGATCGACGGCGGGCAGCAGAAGCCGCTGATGGACGCGCTCCGCGATGGATGAGGCGGCGACGGGGTCCCCGCGAACAAGTTCGCGGGGTGCCCCGATCACGCCGCCCTCCCCTCCCCCGCAAGAGCACCGGCCGCTTGTCCTCGGGCGCGGCCGCTTCCTCGACGATCTCGACCTGCCCGGAACGCTCCACTTGGCGCTGGTGCGGAGCCCGCACGCGGCGGCGCGGATCGAGGGGATCGAGGTTGCGCGCGCGCGCGCGGTGCCGGGTGTGGCGAGCGTGGTGAGCGGGGAGGATATCGCTCAGTTCGTGCGGCCGATCCGGACCGAACTGGCTCCCGGCGAGGGTTGCACCTATCGGGCGACGGAGTGGCCGGCGCTCGCCGTGGGCGAAGTGCGCTACGTGGGCGAGGCGGTCGCGGCGGTGCTGGCGGCGAGCCGCTATGCGGCGGAGGATGGCGCGGCGCTGGTGGAGGTGGGCTACGCGCCGACGCGGGCGGCGGCGGACGCCCAAGCCGCGATGGCGGCGGACGCGCCGCTTGTTCATGCGGGGCTGCCCGACAACCTTCTGTTCACCGTTGCGATCGGGGCGCCGCTTGCGATGGGTGCGGATTGCGTTTCGGTGCGCGGGCGGTTCCGCCATCCGCGGGTGAGCGGAGCGGCGATGGAGAATCGCGGCGTGCTCGCGCATTTCCGCCCCGAGCAGGGCGAGCTGGTGGTGTGGAGCGGGACGCAGATCCCGCATCTGCTGCGCGATCTGATCGCGCGCAGCCTGACGCTGGACGGGATCGCGGTGCGCGTGATCGCGCCGGACGTGGGCGGCGGATTCGGGATCAAGATGCAGGCTTTTCCGGAGGAGCTGATCGCGGCGCATCTCGCGATGCGGGTCGGGCGGCCGGTGCAATGGGTCGAGGACCGGATCGAGAATTTGCTGGCGAGCGTGCATGCGCGCGACGCGATGGTGGAGGCCGAGCTTTTCGCGCGCCCGGATGGGGCGCTGCTCGGGCTCGCGGCGCGGGCGGTCGTCGATGTCGGCGCCTATTCGAGCTTTCCGCTTTCGGCCGCGCTCGAGCCGCTGACGATCGGGAGCGCGCTGCCGGGGCCGTACCTGGTGCCGGCGTACCGTTACGAGGGCGTGGCGGTGGCGACGCACCGCTGCCCGACCGGGGCCTATCGGGGTGTCGGGTTCACGCTCGGGCCGCTCGTCATGGAAGGGTTGATGGACCGGCTCGCGCGGCGGATCGGGACCGATCCGATTGCGTTGCGGAAGCGGAACATGATCGGGCCCGAGGCGATGCCGGCGGCGAGTGCGGCGGGTGTGACGTACGACAGCGGGGATTATCCGGCGCTGCTCGAACTCGCGGCGCGGCAGGCGGGATACGAGGCGTGGCGCGAGGAGCAGGCGCGGGCGCGGAGCGAGGGACGGGCGCTCGGGATCGGGATCTCGTGCTTCGTCGAGGCGACGGGGATGAACCGGGCGGTCTATCGGCGGCGAGGGATGGTGCACGTGCCGGGATACGACGCGGCGCGGCTTCGGCTTGGGCGGGACGGGACGATCGAGGCGGCGGTGAGCACGCCTTCGCAGGGCCAGACGCTCAAGCATGCCTATGCGAAGATCCTGGCGCGGCGGCTCGGGATTCCGGAAGCAAGGATCAGCGTTGTGCTCGGAGACACGGCGCGGACGCCGTACGGCTCGGGCACCTTCGCGAGCCGCGCGATGGTGGGCGGCGGGGGCGCGGTGCTGGGCGCGGCAGAACGGCTGGAGCACATTCTGGTGCGGCGCGCGGCGGCGGCGTGGAGTGTGCCGGCGACGGCGGTTCGCTATCGCGCGGGCGGGGTCGAGCGGATCGAGGAGCCGGGCACGCGGATGGAGCTCGCCGAGCTTGCGGCGCTGGAGGAGGACGCGATCGCGGATTGCACCTACGATCCCCCGAAGGTGCCCTATTCCTCGGCGGCGCATCTTTCATTGGTGGAGGTGGACCGGGAGACGGGCGGGGTCAAGGTGCTGCGCTATGTGGTGGCCGAGGATTGCGGCGCGATGGTCGATCCGCGGGCGGTGGAGGGCCAGGTGCGGGGCGGCGTCGCGCAGGGGATCGGGAGCGCGCTCTTGGAGGAGATGGTGTACGACGCGGAGGGGCAGCTTCTGAGCGCGAGCCTTGCGGATTATCTGCTGCCGGGGACGACGGATATTCCGAGGATCGAGATCGTCCATCGCGAGAGCGCGGCGGAGACGGACGTGAAGGGCGTGGGCGAGAGCGGGACGATCGGCGCGCCGGCGGCGATCGCGGGCGCGGTGCTCGACGCGCTCGAATGCGATCCGGAGGAGATCGTGCTGCCGTTGGCGCCCGAGCGGGTGCGCCTGCTCGCCGTGCGCGGACGATGAGCGGGGCGCCATTCCGCTATATCGGACGCCCGCTCGAGCGGCGGCCCGAGCTTCGGCGATTCCTCGCGGGCCAGGGACGCTTCGTCGATGATTTCGACCTGCCGCACATGCTCTTCGCGGCGGTGCTGCGGAGCCCCTATGCGCATGCGCGGCTCGTAGGCGTCGATGCGGCGCGGGCGCGGCGGGTGCCGGGCGTGGCCGGGATCTTCACTGCGGCGGACTTGGGCGCGATGACGCCCATTCCGGTGCGGCTCAATCCTTACGAAAGCCTCGATCCCTACTTGCAATTCCCGCTCGCCGGCGAGCGGTTGCGCTATGTGGGCGAGCCGGTGGCGGTGGTGGTGGCGGCGAGCCGCTATGCGGCGGAGGATGCGCTGGCGCTCGCGACGATCGAGGCCGACGCGCTGCCGGCGGCTGTGGATCCGGAGGCGGAGGATCCGCCTTCGCTCTTCGCGGGATGCGAGGACAACGCCGCCTGCCGGTTCAGCGACGGGTTCGGCGATCTGGATGCGGCGATGGCGGAGGCGGACGAGATCGTGACGTTCCGCTTCCGCACCGGGCGGCACAGCGCGGTGCCGATGGAGACGCGCGGCCTGGTCGCGGATTTCGACCCCGGGCAGAATCGTCTCCGCGTCTGGGGAATGACCAAGGTGCCGCACTTCAATCGCGGCGTGCTGGCGCGCATGCTGGGGCTGCCGGAGCGGAACATCGCGCTGATCGTGCCCGATGTCGGCGGCGGGTTCGGCGTGCGGGGCGAGTTCTACCCGGAGGATTTTCTGATCCCCTTCGCGGCGATGCGGCTCGGCCGGCCGGTGAAATGGATCGAGGACCGGCTCGAGCATCTGATCGCGGCCAACCATTCGCGCGACCAGCGCTACGCGATGCGGCTCGGGCTCAAGCGGAGTGGCGCGCTCACCGGGCTCGAGGTGCGGCTCACCAACGACATGGGCGCCTATATGCGCACGCACGGGGTGATCGTGCCGGAGCTTTCGGCCGGAATGCTTCCGGGACCGTATCGGCTGGCCGCCTATCGCTGCGACGTGCGCTGCGTGATGACGAACAAGACGCCGACCGGAACCTATCGCGGGCCGGGGCGGTTCGAGTGCAACGCGGCGCGCGAGCGGCTGCTCGACGTGGGGGCGGCGCGGATCGGGCTCGATCCGGCGGAGCTCAGGCGGCGGAATCTGATCGGGCCGGAGGCGATGCCCTATCGGGTGGGGACACGCGCGCTCGGCGAGGACGTGGTCTATGACAGCGGCGATTATCCGGCGGCGTTGGCCGACGTGCTCGCGCGCTCGGGCTATGCGGAGAGGAAGCGCAGCGGGCGGCGCGGGTTCGGGCTGGCCTGCTTCGTCGAGAAGACGGGCAAGGGGCCGTTCGAGGGGGCGCGCGTGGCGCTCGATGCGAGCGGGGCGATCGAGGTCGCGACGGGAGCGCCGAGCCTCGGGCAAGGCTTGGAGACGATGCTCGCGAAAGTGGCGGGCGAGGCGCTGGGGCAGCCCCCGGAGACGATCCTGGTGCGCGTGGGCGAGACCGAGCTTCTGGAGTTCGGAGGCGGGAGCTTTGCGAGCCGGGCGACGGTGCTGGCGGGCAATGCGTGCCATGAGGCGGCGGGCGAATTGGCGCGGCGGCTGAAGGAGCGGGCGGCGGCGCGGCTGGGGGTCGGGGAGGCGGAATTGGCGCTGGCGCCGGGCGCGGTGGTGGCCGCGGACGGGCGGCGCGTGGCGCTGGCGGCGTTGGCGGCAGGCGGGCCGCCGGGAGACGGGGTAACCGTCTATTTCCGGGCCGAGCACATGGCGTACGCGCACGGCGCGGTGGTGGCCGAGGTGGAGGTGGATGCGGCGCTCGGGGCGGTGCGGCCGGTGCGGTTGTGGATTTCCTACGATGTCGGCACGGTGATCAACCCCGAGGTCGTGGGACGGCAGATCGAGGGCGGGGCGGCGCAGGCGATCGGCGGCGCGCTCTTCGAAGAGTTCGTCTATGACCGCGAAGGGCAGCTCTTGAGCGGGTCGCTCGCCGACTATCTGCTG
>DATJTV010000318.1:0-4791 GCA_035503055.1 Acetobacteraceae bacterium | reverse complement strand
GGCGCGGCGGCGACCGACGACATTTTCCAGGGCGGCTACCGCAGCGCCGCCGTCGCCGCCGCCGAGGCCGCCTATGACGAGAGCGTGGCCAACTACCGCAACACCGTGCTCACCGCCTTCCAGGGCGTCGAGGATCAGCTCTCCTCCTTGCGCATCTTCGCCGATCAATACCAGGCGCAGGAAGCCGCCGTCGCCTCCGCCACGGAGGAGGTCGCGATCACGCTCAATGAATACGAGGCCGGAACAATCGCCTACACGTCCGTCGTCGTCGCCCAGGCAACGCAGCTCGCCGATCAGGAATCGCTACTCATCATCCAGCAGGACCGCCTGCTCGCGAGCGTGAGCCTGGTCGAGGACATCGGCGGCGGCTGGACCACGAACGAACTCCCCACCGCCAACGCGCTCCAGCAGTCGAACCCGCTTTTTCCCAATTAGATTTTCACGCCGCCGCCTTCATCAGGTGCGAGAATCCCTTGCGGAATTTCTGCACCTTCGGCGCCACCACCGCGCGGCAATAGCCGCTGAGCGGATTGCGGTTGAAATAATCGTCGTGCTCCGCCTCCGCCGGCCAGAATTGCGCGAGCCGCTCGACCGCGGTCACGATCTTCCCATCCCACAAGCCCGCCGCCGCAATTTCCCCGATCACCGCGCGCGCGATCGCCGCCTGCTCTTCGTCATGGGTCAGGATGATCGAACGATACTGCGTCCCGACATCGTTGCCCTGCCGGTTCGGCGTCGTCGGATCATGGATCGTGAAGAAGATCCGGAGCAGGTCCGCGTAGCTCACCACCGCCGGATCGAAGGCGATCTGCACCACCTCGGCATGTCCGGTCCTGCCCGTGCACACCTGCTCGTAGCTCGGGTTGGCGAGGTGCCCGCCGGCATAGCCGGACTTCACCGCGGTTACCCCCCGCACGCCCTGATACACCGCCTCGAGGCACCAGAAGCATCCGCCGCCCAAGGTCGCCTCAGCCATTTCCCCCGCTCCTTTTTCACGAATGGCCCCAACTTTGGGATCCTCGCCCGCTTCCGCAAGCCTCGCCCCTCGCACGGGCAGGGGGTCTGTTCGGCCGAGCGGACTTTCCCGATAATCGCGATCGAGAGCCGGACCGGAGCCCCTCCCGCCGATCGCCGATCCGCATCAGCCGCGCGCGCCACGCTTCCATTCGCCGGAGGTTCCAGCCATGGCCGAGCCGTTCTTCAGGGAAAACCAGTGGTGGGTCTCCCCCTACAACGAAGCCCCCGAGGTCAAGGCCGCCCGCCTGCTGCCGCCCCGCGTCGAGATCCACGACGCCACCCTCCGCGACGGCGAGCAGACGCCCGGCGTCGTCATGGACGTGGACGACAAGATCGCCATCGCCCGCCAGCTCGACGAAATCGGCGTCGAGCGCATCGAGGCAGGCATGCCCGCGGTCTCCGAGATGGATTTCGACGCCATCGGGAAGATTGCCAAGCTCGGGCTGAAGGCCAAGATCTTCAGCTTCGCGCGCGCCACGAACGCCGATATCGATGCCGCGCTGAAATGCGGCTGCCACGGCGTGGTGGTCGAGATCCCGATCGGCTATCCGAAGCTCAAATACCAGTTCAAATGGACCTGGGAAGACGTCCTGCGAAAGAGCGTCGAGGTCGTCAAGTATGCCAAGGCCCGCGGCCTCTACGTCGTCTATTTTCCCTACGACACCACGCGCGCCCGCGAGGAGGACCTCACCAACCTCCTTACCCGCCTGATGCAGGACGCCCCGCCCGATTCGGTCGGCGTGGTGGACACGATGGGCTGCGCGCTGCCCGAGGCCATCCAATACCTCGTCCGCCTCGTGCACCGCATCACCGGCCTGCCGGTCGAAGCCCATACGCACAACGATTTCGGCATGGCGGTCGCAACCGAGCTTGCCGCCGTCGAGGCGGGCGCCACCTGCATCCACGGCTGCGCCAACGGCCTCGGCGAACGAACCGGCAATGCTCCGACCGAGGAGCTGATCGCCGCGCTGCATGTCCTCTACGGCTACGACCAACAGTACCGGCTCGAGCTTCTGCCCGCGCTCGGCAAGCTCGTAGAGCGTATCAGCGGTATTCCAATCGCCGTCAACAAGCCCATCCTCGGCGCGCGGAACTTCACCCGCGAGTCCGGCATCGGCGTGGACCTCGTGGTCAAGGAGCCGCTCGCCATGTTCGGCACCCATCCCGCGCTCACGGGGCGCAGCGGCGAGGTCGTGCTCGGCAAGAAGAGCGGCAAGGCCTCGATCACCTACACGCTCGAAAGGATGGGCATCGCCGGCGCCGACGACGCCGCCGTCGGCGAGATGCTGAAACGCGTCAAGGAGCGCGGAATCGCCAAGCGCGGCCTCGTCTCGGACGCGGAGTTCGGCGAGATCGCCGAGAGCGTGTTCGCCGCCCGCAAGCTGCAGGCCGCGAAATGATACCGGCGGCCCGATAGGCGAAGCCTTCAGAAAACCGGGGGACGCCGTCCCCCTGGAGCCCGTTCCCCAGAATTCCACGGCGCGCGTCGTTCCGAGGAGAGAGCCATGCCCGAGCCGAGCCCCGCTTCCTTCAGCGCCAGCGTCGACGGTGCGGTGCTGATGCGGCACATGCAGGGCTTCGCACGCTGGATCAAGCTCTCCGGCACGGATGACGAGATGCAGAGCCTCGAAGCCGTGCGCGCCTCGCTTGCCGGCTACGGCCTCTCGACCACGATCCTCCGCCATGACGCGCTGATCAGCCTTCCCGGCCGCTCGCGCGTCGCTTTCGGCAACGCGACGCCGCCCTCCATCACGCACAGCTTCTCCCGCTCCTCGCCGCCCGAGGGCGTCACCGCCGCTCTGGTCGATGTCGGCGAAGGAACCGCGGCCGAGTTCGCCGCCGTCGATGCGCGCGGGCGCATCGTTCTCGTCGACGGCATCGCGAGCCCCGCTATCGCCCATCGCGCCAAGGCGGCGGGCGCCATCGGCCAGCTCCACGTGAGCCCGCACGAGCACCTGCACGAGATGTGCGTCTCGCCGATCTGGGGCAGCCCGTCGCCGCTCACCGTGGACGCGCTCCCCGCGACGATCGTCAACACCATCGCTGCCGCCGACGGCGCCGCCATCCGCGCGAGCCTCGCAAGCGGCGCCTCTCCGCAAGTCACGCTCTTTGCGGAGGTGGACACCGGCTGGCGCAAGACGCCCATCCTCGTCGCCGAGCTCTATCCCGCGGACGCTCCGCCCGATGCGCCATTCGTCATGTTCTCCGGCCATCACGACACCTGGTACTACGGCGTGATGGACAATGGCGGCGCCAACGCCACGATGCTGGAGGTCGCGCGCCTCGCCGCCCTCCATCGCGATGCGCTCCGCCGCGGCCTCAGGCTCTGCTTCTGGTCCGGCCATTCGCACGGCCGCTATTCCGGCTCCGCCTGGTACGCCGACGAGCATTGGGCCGAGCTCGACGCGCGCTGCGTCGCGCACATCAATGTCGATTCCACCGGCGGCGCCGGCGCTACGGTGCTCGCCAATAGTGCGGCAATGCCCGAGCTGGCGCCCTTGGTCGCCGAGGCGCTCGCCGCCGAGGCCGGCACAAACTACGTCGGCCGGCCGATGGACCGCTCCTCGGATCAGTCCTTCTGGGGCGTCGGCCTTCCTTCCGCGCTCGGCACCCTGAGCGAGCAGCCGCCCGGGCCGGTCAAGCTCCGCAACCGGCTCGGCTGGTGGTGGCACACGCCGCACGACACGCTCGAGCATATCGACGAGGCAAATCTCGTGCGCGACACCAGGGTCTTCGCGCACCTGCTCTGGCGCCTGCTCGCCGCACCGCTGCCTCCGCTCGACTACACCGCCTGGTCGGCCGCGCTCGTGCGAGAGCTTGCGGACCTGCAGCGTGCGCTCGGCGCGCGGCTCGATCTCGCCCCGCTCATCGCGGCCGCCGAGGCGCTGGGAAAGGCGGCCGCGCGCCTTGCCTCCCTGCCGCCCGCGCGCGCCACCGCGCTCCTTACCCGGCTCTCGCGCATCCTCGTGCCCCTGCACACGCTGAGCGGAGACCGCTTCTCCCACGACCCCGCGCTGCCGCAGCCGCCCTGGCCGCCGGTTGCGTCGTTGCGCGCGCTCGCCGCGCTCCCGCCCGCATCGGACGAGGCCTTTCCCGCGATGGTCGCCGCCCGCCGCGCGCGCAACCGCCTGGCCCATGCGCTCGGCGAAGCGAACCGGCTGCTCGCCCAAGCCTGAGCACCCCCGCGGACCGTGATCGAGACGGAAATCAAGGCACCAGGGTCCCCGCGAACGAGTTCGCGGGGACCCCGATTCCGCCCTCGGCCATCACCCCTTACAGCGTGATCGCCGAAGGTTGAATCGGGGCACCCCGCGAACTCGTTCGCGGGGACCCCGGCACCGAAGGCGTTCGATCACCCGGGAAAACAAAGACCTAGAGCGGGATGCGTGAGCCGAAGCGAACGCATCCCGCTTGTCTTATGCATCTGAGGCCTTTCGGGGCACAACGAGACCGCCGGTGGCGGGTGGCCACCCGCCACCGGCGGAAGGGGTCGGATCGATAGACCGCTGGCCGATGCGGGCCGAGCTAGAGTTGGATCGCCCCTTTCTTTTCCTTGTGCCCTGAACGGATACCCGGGGATGAGCCCCGGATGACAAGCATAGGACGGGAAAAGATGAGCGCTTCCATAGCAGTTGTTGCCGGCGTCGACATCTCCAAGGATCATCTCGACGTCGCGATCCATCCCGCCGGCACGGTACGGCGCTTCGCCAATGACCGCAACGGCCACACAGGGTTGTTGCGCTGGCTCGCGCCCTTGGCGGTCGCGCGGGTCGT
>DATJTV010000317.1:0-6472 GCA_035503055.1 Acetobacteraceae bacterium | reverse complement strand
GTTGATGCCGTCCGCGCATTCGTGCATCTCGCCGAACACGACGCCGGCGACCTCGGAAAAAAGCCCGGCATTGCGCAGCTGCACCAGCATCCGGTCGATGCGGTAGGGCACCTCGCGAACGTCCTCGAGGAAAAGAATGGCGCCCGCGGTCGGCGGAACGAAGCCGGATCCGAGCATCGCCGCAACCAGCGAAAGACAGCCCCCGAGAAGCGGCCCCGCAGCCCTGCCTTTGCGCAGGAATTCCACCGGCGCTTCCACCGCGTAGGCGGGATCGAACAGCGCCCCATGCAGCGCCTCGCGATTTCGTTTCGCTTCCGGCGTTGCGCCGAGGAAGTGCCGCGAGGCGATGTTCGGAGCATGGAGCGCTTGCACGCGCGGCCAAAGCTTTCGCCCGGCAAGATGCAGCGCCGTGATATCGCTGAATCCCACGAGGATCTTCCGCGCCCGCGAGCCGGCGGGATCGAGATGCCGAAAGAGCCGCATGCTGCCGTACCCGCCGCGCGCGGCGAAAACCGCCCGCACCGACGGATCCGCAAGCACCGCATCGAGATGCGCCGCCCGCGCCCGGTCGCTGCCGGCAAGATAGAAATGATGCGATCGCTCGATCCGCATCCGCGCGCGAAGGCCCCAGCTTTCGAGCACGCGCGCGGCATCCTCGAGGAGCCCCGCCTCCGCATCCGGCAGCTGCGCGGCAGCCAGGACGATCGCGACCTCCTCGCCGCGACGGAGAATCACGCGCCGTCTCCACGCCGGGCCGGACGCTGCACGACAAAACCCATCACCGCCGAAACCTACCATCTTCCGTCCGTGTCGCATGCCCCCCTTGCCGGATGCGCCTTGACGTATCGCGGCGCGCATAGCAGCACTCGGCCCTCGCGACGGCTTGGAGGAGGCGGATCTTGCACGTCCTGATCATCGGCGCGGCCGGCATGGTCGGTCGCAAGCTCACCGCCCGCCTCGCCGCGGAAGGCACGCTCGGCGGCCGCGCGATCGCAGCCCTCACCCTGCTCGATATCGTGCCGCCCGAAGCGCCCGCCGGCTTCGCGGGCAAGCTCGATACGCGCGCGGCCGATCTCTCGCTCCCCGGCGAGGCGGCCCGCGCCGTCGCCGCCCGCCCGGACGTCATCTTCCACCTCGCCGCCATCGTCTCCGGCGAGGCCGAAGCGGATTTCGACAAGGGCTACCGCGTCAACCTCGACGGCACGCGCGCGCTCTTCGAGGCGATCCGCCACGAAAGCGGAAACGAACCCTACCGGCCCCGAATGGTCTTCACCTCCTCGATTGCGGTGTTCGGCGCCCCGTTCCCCGATGCGATCGACGATGAATTCCTCACCGCCCCGCTCACCAGCTACGGCACCCAGAAAGCGATCTGCGAGCTGTTGCTTTGCGACTACACCCGCCGTGGCTTCATGGACGGCATCGCCATTCGCCTGCCCACCATCTCCATCCGCCCGGGCAAGCCGAACAAGGCGGCGTCAGGCTTCTTCTCGAGCATCCTACGCGAGCCGCTCGCCGGGCAGGAGGCCGTGCTGCCGGTCTCGGAGGACGTGCGCCACTGGCACGCGAGCCCGCGCTCGGCCGTTGGCTTCCTCCTCCACGCCGCGACCATCGACCTCGCCCCGCTCGGCGCGCGCCGCGCGCTCTCCATGCCCGGCCTCTCGGCGACCGTCGGCGAGCAGATGGCAGCCTTGCGCCGCATCGCCGGCGAGCCGGCCGTCCGGCTGATCCGCCACGAGCCCGATCCCGTCATCGATCGGATCGTCGCCGGCTGGCCGCGCAATTTCTCTCCCCAACGCGCCACCGCACTCGGCTTCGTCGCCGAAAAATCCTTCGACGAGATCATCCGCGTCCACATCGAGGACGAGCTCGGCGGCAAGCTCGGCTGAGGCCATGCCGCGCCTCGCGTCGGTGCTCGAAACCGCGCTCTATGTTGCAGCCCTCGCGCCGGCGCGGCGCTTCTACGAGGAGGTGATGCAGCTTCCCGTCCTGGTCGCGGACGAGCGGCTCTGCGCGCTCGATGTCGGCGGGAAAAGCGTCCTCCTCCTCTTCCTCGCCGGCAGCACGAACGAAACGGTGCATCTGCCGGGCGGCACGATCCCCCCGCACGACGGCGGCGGTCGCATCCACACGGCCTTCGCCATCGGCCCCGAAGATCTTCCCGAATGGGAACGCCACCTCGCCCGCCACGGCGTCGCCATCGAGGGCCGCACCGATTGGCCGCGCGGCGGCCACAGCCTCTATTTCCGCGACCCGGACGCGCATCTCGTCGAGCTCGCGACCCCCGGCATCTGGGCGACCTACTAACCTAAAGCAGCCCCTCGCGGCGCAGGCTCTTCCAGCGCCCGTCGCCGACGACGATGTGGTCGTGCACGACGACGGAGAGCACGCGGCCGGCCTCCTCGATCTCGCGCGTCATCTCGACGTCCTGCCGTGAAGGCGTGGGGTCGCCGCTCGGATGGTTGTGGACGAGAATGAGCGCGGTCGCGTGCAATTCGAGCGCGCGCTTGAGGATCTCGCGCGGATAGGCCGGCGTGTGGTTGACCGTCCCGCGCGCCTGCACCTCGTCGGCCAGCAGATGGTTCTTGCCGTCGAGGAAGAGCACGCGGAACTGCTCGATGCGCTCGCGCGCCAGCGCAGCCTTGAGATAATCCATGAGCTGGTCCCAGTTTCCCAGGACCTGCCGCTGCATCACCTGGGCGCGCGCGAGCCGCAGCGCCGCCGCCTGCACGAGCTTGAGCGCCGCCACGCTGTGCACGCCGAGGCCTTGCGTGGCAAGAAGCTCCTGCTGCGGGGCTGCGAGCACGTCGGCGAATCCGCCGAAGCGGTTGATCAGCGCCTTCGCCAGCGGCTTGGTGTCCCCCTTCGGCATGGCGAAGAAGAGCAGCATCTCGAGCAGCTCGTAGTCGGCGAGCGCATCGGGCCCGCGCGCGAGAAGCTTCTCGCGCATCCGCGCACGATGGCCGTGCGGACCCGTGCTCGGGAAGGGAAGCTCCGCGGCTCTTGCCGCCGTCCCCGGGTTCGCCGGGTCCGCGCCCTCGATGGCGCCGCGGATCGTGGCAACCGCAGCCTCCCGCGCCGCCCTGCCCCACGCGCCGGGTGCGGCGGCTTCGCTCTCGGCAAAACCCCTAGCGATTCGCTCGTCCCCGGCGGGCGCACGGGCCGCGCGCCGGGGCATGAGCCGAGACCAGCGCACGGGATCAGCTCCCCGATCTCACCCCTTCGCGAAAAATGGCATGTGACAGAGGGTTATGCAACCGGAAGGCGAGATCATCTTCCGAATCGACATCGCGAAGCCGACGCAGCAGCACCACCCTCCGGCCCCGGAAATTCGCCAGCGTGTCGGCAAGCGCATGCGGGCTCGACCAGCGCACCTTGGCGAAGAGATGCGCCGGCCGCCGCGGCCCGAGCCCCACCAGCCAATACCCGCCGTCCTCGGCCGGACCAAACACCGCCTCGGCGCGGCCGAGTGCCGCGAAAGCCGCCCGGACGTCGCCGGGCCCGAGGGCGGGGATGTCGCTGCCGACCACCACCGCGCGTCCCCTCCGGCAGGCGCGGAACGCGCGCGCCATCCGCGCGCCCAGATCGCTTGGGCCTTGCGGGCGGATCGCGAGGCGCCGCCCAAGCCTGCCCGGCAGCACGACCTTGGCCCGATCAGGCGTCACGCAAAGCACCGTCGCGAACCGCCGCTCCGCGAGCAGCCCGCGCAGCAGGCCGAACAGCGTCGCGCGATGAAAGCGAAGCGCCGCCCGCGCGCCGATCCCCCGCGCCAGCCGGCGCTTCACCGCGCCGAGCCGCGGCGCGCGCGCGAACACGAACACCGTGTCCTTCACCCGTAGAGCCTCGCCAGCACCCGCGGAGGCACCCCCGCATACCAGAGCCCGAGGCAGGCGAGGTTCCGCGCCGAGCGCCGGTACCACCCCTCCGCCTCCCACCGCGCCGCCGAGGTCACCGCGCGGGGCGCCAGCGGCACCAGCCGCCCGCGGAGCCGGCGCACGAGGTCCACATCCTCCATCAGGGCCAACGGCCGGATGCCGCCCACCGCTTCCAGCGTGGTCCTCCGGATCAGGAGCCCCTGGTCCCCATAGGGAAGCCCAAGCCGCCGGCAGCGCCAGGCGACGAGGCGCTCGAGCCGGCGCGCGCGCGGGTCGGCCGAATCGAGGGCGAAGCGGAAATAGCCGGCCCGCCCGCTCTGGCCCGGTTCGGCCATGCCCGATTCGGCCATAAACAAAGCGGCCGCCTCGTGCCAGCCGCTCTCGAGCCGCGTGTCGGCGTGGAGCAGCAGGACCCACCCGCTCGCCGCCGCCGCCACCCCGGCGGCGAGCTGCACGCCCCGTCCGCGCGGCGCCGCGATCACGCGCGCGCCGAGCCCCGCCGCGACCTCCGCCGTCCCGTCCCGGCTCCCGCCGTCCACGACCACGATCGCGACCTCCGGACCCGCTTTGCCGATCGCAGCCAGTGTCCCCGGCAAAACCGCCGCGGCGTCGAGGGCCGGGATGACGATCGTGAGGCTCATGTTCGCATTGTGTTCTTGACTCGCGGCCGGTCCATGTCCAAAGTCCCGCTCGAACGAAAAGGGAACATCGTCATGCTCCCCACACCCTCGTGCCTCACCGCCGATCGCGATGCGGAGGCGCTCGCCGCCCTCGACCGCGCCGGCCTGCCCGAGCCCGCGCCCCACGCGCCCATGCCCGGCCTCGCCCGCAAGGGCCGCGGCGCCACGCTCAACCCTCCCGTCCGCTTCGAGACCCGCGAGACCGAGCCCTTCGATGACGGCTGGGCAGCGCCCGGCATGCCCGATCCTCCCCCGCCGCTCGAGACCACCCTCATCCGCGACTCCAGCCGTTCGGCGATCGCCTGGAACGAGAGCCCGGACATCGGCTTCGATCGCGCGGTCAATCCCTATCGCGGCTGCGAGCATGGCTGCATCTATTGCTATGCCCGCCCGAGCCACGCCTATCTCGGCTACTCGCCGGGCCTCGATTTCGAGACCAAGATCCTCTTCAAGCCCGAGATCGCCAGCCTCCTCGAGCGCGAGATCGGCCGCCCTGGCTATGTCGTCCGCCCGATCGCGCTCGGCTCGAACACCGATCCCTATCAGCCCGTCGAACGCCGCCTCGCGCTGACCCGCGCCGTCCTCGAAACCCTCGAGCGTGCCGGCCATCCCCTCACCATCGTCACCAAGTCGGCCGGCGTGCTCCGCGATCTCGACATCCTCACCCGCCTCGCCGGGCGCAATCTTGCGCGCGTGCACGTCTCCATCACCACGCTCGATCCGGACCTCGCGCGCCGCATGGAACCGCGCGCCTCGTCTCCGGCGCGCCGGCTCGAGGCGATCGGCGCGCTCGCCGGCGCCGGCGTGCCCGTGGGGGTGATGGCGGCCCCGATGATCCCCGGCCTCAACGATGCCGAGCTGGAGCGCATCCTCGCCGCCGCCGCCCAGGCCCGCGCCCGCTACGCCGCCTTCGTCCTGCTTCGCCTGCCCCACGAGCTGAAGGCGCTCTTCGAGGGCTGGCTCGCCGAGCATAGGCCCGATCGCGCGCGCCACGTGCTGAGCCTGGTCCGCCAGACCCGCGAGGGCCGGCTCAACGACCCGAGCTTCCACGGCCGCATGCGCGGCAGCGGCCCCTATGCCGGCCTGATCGCCGCCCGCTTCGCCCGCGCGGCGCAGAAATACGGCCTCGCCGATCGTCCGCTGCCGCTCGATACCAGCCAGTTCGTCGCCCCCGGCCGGGCCGCGGAGCCCCGCCAGCTCGCCCTTCTTTGATCGATCTCGCGCCCGGTCACGCTGTCGTCATGGGGCCGCCGGCGCCTCCTGAGCAGCCGGCGCCTGAGCAGCCGGCGTCTGAGCAGCCGGCGTCTGGGCAGCGGGCGAAGCGGGCGCCGGCGAAGCTGCGGCGGGGGAGGGGGCATCAGCGGCCGGCGCCGATGCGCCGGACGCTGCCGTGGGGGTCGTCGCGGGGGCCGCGGTCGGGGCTGCCGTGGCGGCCGCCGTGGGGGTCGTCGCCGGCGCGGCCGCCTGTGCCCCTCCCTTGGTCCCCTTCCCATCCGCTTCCGACGCGGCGAGCGGCATGACGACGATCGGCGCCGGCGTCGGCTCGGTCTGTGCCACCGCCTTCGCGGGCTTCGCGGGCAGCGCCACCGTGTAGTCCCGCACCACCCGTGCCTGCTTGCCGGCGATCACCAGCACATGCGTGCCGATCGCCAGCGGCGTTTTGTCGGTCTGGGTGACCGACACCAGCTTTCCGTCCGTCTGCTGGATGATGTACTCCCAGGCCTTGGTTTTATCGGCCGCCTGCTCCGCAGCGCTCCCGGCCAGCCCGCCGAGCAGCGATCCGCCGATCGCGCCGAACGCCGAACCGACCACCCCGCCGGGCGCCTGCGATCCGGCCACGCCGCCGGCCGCCCCGCCGGCGACGGCGCCCACCGTGCCGCTCGGGGTGATCGTGACCGGCCGCTCCCCGATGATCACCCC
>DATJTV010000316.1:0-9230 GCA_035503055.1 Acetobacteraceae bacterium | reverse complement strand
GCCGCTCCTCACCCCTGCCCGCTTGCCGCCCGCGCTGGCGCTCCAGCTCGACTCCATGCTCGTGCGCGGCGATGGCGGCTGGACGGTGATCGCGCCGCTTCACGGGGTGAGCGATCCCGCTTCGATTGCCGCCGCGGTCGGGTCTGCCGGCCCACCGGCTGCCGCTTTCGTCGATCTCGAGCATGAATCGGACCGGCTGCTGCAGACGTTCCAGCACGAGGCCACGGACCTTGCGGTGATCGGCAGCCTCGCCATCCTGGCGGTGCTGCTGCTCGGTCTCCGCTCGTCGGTACGGGTGGCCGCCGTGGCAGCGCCGCTCGTCGCTGCGGTGATCGTGACGGCGGCGCTGCTCACGCTCGGCGGCGGCAAGCTCTCGATTTTCATGGTGGTCGGCTTCCTGCTCATCGTCGCGGTCGGCTCGAACTATTGCCTCTTCTTCGAGCGCCGCGAGCGCGACGCGCGCATGCAGGAGCGCTCGGTCGCGTCCGTCGTGTTGGCCAATCTGTGCACCGTTGCAGCCTACGGGCTGATGTCCCTCTCGCGCGTTCCGGTGCTCCACGACATCGGCAAGACGGTCGCGATCGGCACGTTCCTCAGCCTCTTCTTCGCCGCTTCGCTCGGCGCGCGGCGCGCGACCGCCGGCGGGGACCCGGGACGCGCATGATCACGTCGATCCGTTCGCGGGCGCCGGGCCGAACGATGGCCCGCACCTTGCTCGTCATGCTGCCGGGCGCGGGGAGCGAGGCCACCGAATTCGCCGAGCGGGGCATGGTGGCGGCGGTGCGGCGACGCGGCCTGCCGGTGGATATCGTCGCGGCCCAGCCCGCACTCGAGCTTTATCTCGACGGGAGCGTTGCCCACGCGCTGCATCGGGGGATCGTCGAGCCGGCGCTGGCCGAAGGCTACGCGCGGCTCTGGCTTCTCGGCATCTCCCTCGGCGGGATGGCGGGGCTGCTCTATGTCAGCCACCACGCGGCCCTTGCCGAGGGCCTGGTTCTGCTGGCGCCGTTTCTCGGCACGCAGGGCACCATCGCCGCGATCGCGGCGGCAGGCGGATTCGCGGCGCGGTCCGCGCCGGATGCGGCGATCACTGCGACCGAGCGACGCATTGTGGCCTGGCTGCAGGATTTCTTGACGAGGAGGCCCCCGGCCCCCCGCCTTTATCTTGGCTACGGCCAGGCGGATCGCTTCGCGCGCGGGCACCGGATGCTGGCCGACCGCCTGCCGGCGGATCGTGTCGTGGCGGAGGAAGGCGCGCACGACTGGGACACCTGGCTCACGCTTTGGGATGGCGTGCTGGACCTCGCGCCCTTCCCGGCTTCGTCCGGGGACAAGCCTTGAGGCCGCCCGGTGCCGGAACCGAGCGAGGGGTATCATGGCGGCGAAAGCGAGGAACGATGGATATGGGCACCAACCGTGGCGCATCCGCGGTCCGAACCGGCATCGGCGCGGATGGGCCCGAGAGGTTCGCGGATGATGCAATCTATGAGCGGCTCCATCCCTATTACGCCGAGGTCTGCGCGCTCTCCGAGCTTCGCAAGAAGCGGGGTATCGGGGTTCCGCTGCGGAGCGGCATGGGCGGCCATTCCCTGCTCTATCTGAACGGCGTCAGGGTCGACCGGCGTGAAGCCTATCCGACGCTCGTGCTATGTGAGCCCGGGGGCGAGCCCGGGCGCCATTGCGTCGGCATCAGCGTCAATTCGCACTACCGCAACGCCAACTGGGTCGCCGCGGAGGGGCGGGATTTCATCTGGCGCGGCGCGCTCGGACCCGGCGAAAGCCTCACCCATGCCTCCTATGAACGCACGCAGAGGCTTGCCAAGGCGCAAGGTGTGCTCGATGGAATCGAGTTCCAGGGGCATTTGTTCCGCGACAAGCCACCCGGCATGTCCGAGCGCGACTACATGTACGAGATATCGATCGCCTCCGACTACGCCGTCCGGTTCGGCCGGAACGTCTATCGTGCACGCGTGCCGCTCGATCGGAACCGCATGGCGGTGATCGTCGACTTCCTCAACGGCCTCAACGCGCCCTATCGCGGGGGCGAGCTTGTCTTCCGCTGGGACGCGCTCAACAACAACTGCTCGCATGTGGGGCACAACGCGCTCGCCGCCGCCGGCATCTGGGCGCCGTGGCCGACCGGCCAGTTCTTCGCCATCGCGGCCTTCCGGTTTCCGGTGCCCAAGAACGAGTTCGTCGACATCGTGCTGCGCACGAACGATCTGCGGATCGACGATGCGAGAGCCATGTTCGACGACGAGCTGGCCCGCCGCGCGCTGCTCGAGACCGGCGCGCTGCCCACCGCGCCCGCCGCACTTGCGATCGCCGAGCAGGCGATCCGGGAGAACGAGGTCTATGAGACCGACCGCCTGCGGCTGATCTTCTACGCCAACCCGTTCTGGGGCCACTATCGCCGCCACTTCGACCGCATTCTGGGCGAACCGCGCTACTCCGATCTCGGAACGAATCTCCGGCACTTCGCGCAGATCTATGAGAGGGCGACGGAGCGCCGGAGCTCGGCGCGAGGCAGGCAAGCCCGGTCGGATGCGGAGGCGCAGTTTTGCATGCACTATGACCGCTACATCGAGCGTGAAGCGGCGCGGGTGAATGATCTGCTCTCGCGCCTGGACCGCACGCCCGAGATCGCGGAGGCCGTCTCGTGAGCGCCCACGCTCGCGCCGATGTCAGGATGCCGCCGCTCGCGATCAGCGACTTCTCCGTGGTGACGTGCCTCGGCGCCGGCCGCGCGCCGACACTGGCTGCGCTCCGGGAGGGACGCAGCTTCCTCGCACCCTGTACGTTCGATGCCGTGCCGTTCCCGGCCTATGCCGGCGAGATTCCGGAGCTCGACAATTCGCCGCTCGTGGGCGAACTGGCCGCATTCGATTGCCGCAACCACAGGCTGGCCGCGCTGGCGCTCAGGGAGGATGGATTCGCCGACGCGGTCGCCGAAGTGCGGGAGCGCCACGGCCCCGCGCGCGTCGGCATTTTCCTCGGCACCAGCACCTCCGGCCTGCAGCAGACGGAGATGGCCTATCGCAACCGCGATCCGGGGACCGGACGGCTGCCCCCCGAGTTCGACTACGCCCGGACACACAACACCTATTCGCTCGCCCGGTTCGTCCGATCCGCCTGCGACCTGGCCGGCCCGGCCTTCGTCGTCTCCACCGCGTGCGCCGCGACCGCGAAAGGGTTTGCGACCGCGGCGCGGATGATCGAAGCCGGCTTCTGCGATGCCGCGGTGGTGGGCGGCGTGGACACGCTGTGCGCGACTACGCTCTACGGGTTTCATGCGCTGGGCCTGGTCGCCGACGGGCCCTGCCGGCCGTTCGACGTCGAGCGCCGCGGGATTTCCATCGGCGAAGGCGCCGGATTCTTCCTGCTCGAAAGGCCCGATGGCCGGCACGGAGCCGAGACAATCTTCTTTCTCGGGGCCGGCGAAAGCTCGGACGCGTATCATATGTCGTCCCCGCACCCGGAGGGGATCGGCGCGCGGCTGGCGATGGAGGGCGCGCTCGAGATGGCCGGCCTCGAGCCGGCGGCGATCGACTACATCAACCTCCATGGCACGGCGACGCCGGTCGGCGACGCGGTGGAGGATCGCGCGGTGTTCGACATGTTCGGCGAGAGAACGCCGTGCAGCTCCACCAAGGGATTCGCCGGGCACACGCTCGGCGCCTCCGGCGCGGTCGAGGCCGCGTTCTGCGCGCTCGCGATCGAGCATGGCTTCCTGCCGGGGAGCCCGCATACGCGGCGCGTCGATCCTGCCTTCAGAAGCGCCTATGCGAGCGCGGGACGGCCCGCGCGGATCGAGCGGGTCATCAGCAATTCCTTCGGTTTCGGCGGCGCGAATTGCAGCCTGGTGCTGGGGCGGGCGGGGTGATGCGCCTCTATATCGAGGGTGTGGGACTGTGCGGCCCCGGGCTCGACGGCTGGGGAGAGAGCGCGCCGGTTCTTGCCGGCGAGCGGGACTACGCGCCGGCGCCGGTGCGCGTGCCGCCCGCGGCGCTGCTGCCGGCGAACGAGCGCCGCCGCGCGGTGCAGACCGTCCGGCTCGCGCTCGCGGTGGGCGCGGAGGCTTTCGCCGCTGCCGGACGCGACCCGTCAGGGACGGCGACGGTTTTCGCCTCGTCCGGCGGGGACGGCGAGAACATCCATCAGATCCTGAGCGTCCTCGCATCGTCCAGCCGTGAAATTTCGCCGACCCGGTTTCACAACTCGGTTCACAATACGCCGGCGGGCTACTGGAGCATCGCCACCGCTTCGCGCGCGGCCTCGAGCAGCCTCTGCGCTTACGACGACAGTTTCGCGGCCGGCCTGCTCGAAGCCGCGGTTCAGGCGTCCTCGGCGCGGCAAGCGATCGGGCTGATCGCCTACGACGTGCAGTATCCCGCCCCGCTCGGCGATGTGCGGTCGGTCGGCGCGCCCTTTGCCGTGGCCTTCGTTTTTACGCCGGAACGTACGGCCGCCGCGTTTGCCGGACTCGACCTCGATCTTCGGCCCGGAAGGGACGCATCGGGTTTCGGCCCGCCCCCGCTCGAAGATCTGCGCCGGGGCACGCCGGCCGCGCGGAGCCTGCCGCTGCTCGCCGCGTTGGCGCGGAGAGAGGCGGCGTCGGTCGCGCTGAACTATCTCGACGACATGGTGCTCGCGCTGGATGTCGCGCCGGTGCGAGGCGATGAAGCGAAGCTCGCGGCTCGATCCGGGTCCGCGGCGCCGTGATAGTCATCGACCGGGCGCGGATCGCGACCATGATCCCGCATGCGGGCGCCATGTGCCTGCTCGATGGCGTGCTGCGCTGGGACGAGGTTTCGCTGCGCTGCGTCTCCCGCCGCTTCCGCGATGCGGACAATCCGATGCGGCGTGCCGACGGGACGCTGGGTTCGGCCTCGGGCATCGAGATCGCGGCGCAGGCAATGGCGGTGCATGGAAGCCTCGTCGGCGGGAAGGACGGGCGGCCGACCCGGGCCTATCTCGCAAGCCTGCGCGACGTGCGGCTGCGAACGCAAGGGCTTGACGTTGTATCCGGCGAGCTGATCGTCGATGCGGAGCGGCTGATGGAAAATGCCGATGGGGCCATCTATCGCTTCGCCGTGGCGGGCGGCGGCGTGGAGCTTATCGGCGGCCGGGCCACCGTGCGCTTCGCGGCGGCGCAATGATCCGGGCGTTGGTCACGGGCGGGAGCGGCACGATCGGGGCGGCGATCGCGCGAGCCCTGGCGGCAGGGGGCCGTCATGTCTGCCTGCACGCGCACCGCAACGCCGGCCGGGCGGAGGAGATCGTGGCCGAGATCGTCGGGCGCGGCGGTTCGGCCCAGATCGTGCAATTCGACGTCGCCGATCCTGCCGATACCGGCGCGGCGATCGACCGGCTGCTCGAGGCCGGGCCGATCCAGATCGTGGTGAACAATGCGGGCATTCACGACGATGCGGTGATGCCCGGGATGCGGCCGGATCAGTGGAGCCGCGTGATCGACGTTTCGCTCAACGGATTCTTCAATGTCACGCAGAGGCTGCTGATGCCGATGATCCGCACCAAATGGGGCCGAATCGTCAACATCTCCTCGGTCGCCGCGATCGCCGGGAATCGTGGGCAGGTGAACTATGCGGCCGCGAAGGCCGGGCTTCACGGCGCGACGCGCGCGTTGGCACTCGAGCTCGCCAGCCGCGGGGTCACCGTGAACACGGTTGCCCCCGGAATTATCGCCTCCCCGATGATCGAAGAGGCGTTTCCGCAGGAGACGATCGAGCGGCTCGTGCCGATGAAGCGTGCCGGCCGGCCCGAGGAAGTGGCCGATCTTGTTGCCTTCCTCGCATCCGACCGGGCCGGCTACATCTCGGGCCAGCTGATCTCCATCAACGGCGGGATGATCTGATCCGGCGCGCCAGACACTCCGCCATGAGCCGGGCGTGCATCGCGGCGAGGGCCAGATTGTCCCGCCCGTAGCGGAAATGCGAGATCCCGCCTTCGCGCGCGGTGAAATAGCGCACCGGCGCGGGCAGGTTGATCGCGCGCACGCCCCGCCAGCAAAGGCGAACGGCGGCCTCGGCGTCGAAATCATAGCCGCGCATCGCGCGGGCGGCGCTCATCACGGCCAGCAGCGCGGTCAGTGGATAGACCCGAAAGCCGAGCAGCGAGTCACCGATCGCGCCTCTTGTCTCGACTTTCGCCAGCACGTTCGAGACACGCCGGCCGACCACGCGCAGAAGCGGCGCATCGCGATCGAAGACGGGCACGCCGAGGACCATCGCGTCGGGATGCCGGCGCGACATGCCGATGAACGCGGGGATCGACGCGGCCGGGTGCTGGCCGTCGGCGTCCATGACCAGGACATGGCTGAAACCGTCCGCTTTGGCCAGGCGCAGCCCGTCGAGCACGGCGGCACCCTTGCCGCCGTTTCGCTCGCGAAAGAGCACGCGGAGCTCCGCGTCATGGCGGCTGAACTCCGCGAGCGCCTCGCCCGTGCCGTCCGTGCTGCCGTCGATCACGACCCATATCGGCTGCCATTGGCGCCGTGCCTCGGCCACCGTCTCGAACAGTTTTGGACCCGTGTTGTAGCTCGGGATCAGGACGAGATGGGTTTCCGCCGCGCCGCCCGCGCGCTGCCCCTGCATGGCTGGCGATCTACCCGGCGGCGGCCCTGGTTGCGGAATTCGCGTTACCCGGCGCGCGAAGACGGTGCGGCAGGCGCGCCAGTTTCGTGATGTAATAGATCGTCTGAAACATCAGGAGGCGCGAGCGGATCGTCCACCCGCCGCCAAGCTCGCCGGCAAGCAGTGCCAGAATCGCCTCCTCGATTCGGAACCAGTTGCGCGGCGACATGAAGAGGTTGCGCATGGCAGGCTCGCGAATGCGATAGATGAACCAGACGATTGGGCCGGGCGCGCCCCGCGCCGCGGCATCGTAGCGCTTGAGCGCACGCGGTGCCCGGCGCGGGTTGCCGAGGCAGGTCTCGACCGCTTCGGCGCCGCGAAACGCCATCGTCATCGCGAGATACACGCCCGAGGAGAAGACCGGGTCGATGAATTCGGAAGCGTCGCCGACCAGGATGAACTTCTCGCCGCTCGCCCGCTTCGAGCCATACGAATAGTTGCCGGTCGCCGTGACCGGGCCGGCGAGCCGCGCATCCTTGAGACGGCTCGCGATTTCCGGGCACGAGGCGATGACGCTCATGAAGAAGGAAGTGAGGTCGGTGCCGCGGGTCTTGAGAAATTCTCCCGGGCAGACGGCGCCGACACTCGTTGCGCCATCGGCGAGCGGGATGAACCAGAACCAGCCATTGTCGAACCAGACGACGCTGAGATTGCCTTCGGCCTTGCCCGGCAGACGCCGTGCGCCGGTGAAATGGCCGAAGATCGCAGCGCTGTTGTTCCTCCGATTGCGCTCCTTGAGGCCAAGCTGTGTCGCCAGCAGGGTATCGCGGCCCGTGGCATCGACGACGAAGGCGGCGCTCCAGCGACGCTCGCGCCCCTCGCCGTCGCGCCCATCGATCCGCGGATCGGCGCCCTCGGGAAAGGCGACCGAGACGATGCGGCAGCCTTCGATGACTTCGGCCCCCTTGGCCGCGGCGTTCTTCAAGAGGACATGATCGAAGGTCGAGCGGCGGACCTGGAAGGAATAGGGGAAGCGGCGGTCCAGGGCTCGCGCGAAATCGTAGGTGACGCTCTTGCCGTGATAGGGGGAGACGAACTCGATGCCGTGCTTGGGCATCGATGTCCATTCGATCTCCTGGCGCACGCCGAGGCGGTCGAACAGCGGCAGATTGTGCGGCAGCAGCGACTCGCCGATGTGGAAGCGGGGTTGGCGGTCCTTCTCCGCAAGGATCACCCGATGCCCGTGCTCGGCCAGCAGGGCGGCGATTGTCGAACCGGCGGGACCGCCGCCGATGACGAAGACGTCGCAATCGCGATTGGTCGATGATCCTTGGGGTTCGAGCGGTCTCAAATCCCGATGGCCCTTCCTTTGCCGACCCTTCCTTTGCCGGTGGACACGGCGCAACGTATGGACCCCGTTACCGCCGTGACCCGGGGTCCGATTTAATTAGGCACAGCCGCGCCGTTATGTCCAATGACCAGGATCGTCTGCCCGCAGCGCAACCGCATGCACTGATCGCGGCGTACTATGCCGATCCGGAGCGGCGGCTCTCGTTCGTGCGGGACATCTTCAACCGGACGGCTCAGCATTACGACGGGGTCAATCGGCTGTTCTCGCTGGGGTCGGGCGCGTGGTACCGCCGCGCCTGCCTGCGTTGGGCCGGCTTGGGGCCGGGCGCACGGGTTGTGGACGTCGCCGTCGGCACCGGGCTGCTCGCGCGGGAGGCGCTCGCCATCACGGGCGAGGGCGGTGCGGTGATCGGCGTGGATGTCAGTGAAGCCATGCTGGCGATCGCGCGGCGCAATCTCCGGATCCAGCTGGTGCAGGGCGCGGCGGAGGCGCTGCCGCTGGCCGGCGGGATCGCCGATTTCGTGACCATGGGCTACGCGCTCCGACACATCGCGGATTTGGAGGCGGCGCTCCGCGAATCGCTGCGCGTTCTCCGCCTGGGCGGCACCATCGTGCTGCTGGAGATCAACCCGCCACGGCGGAGGCTCTGGCGTGCGGTGGCAGCCGGCTATATCGGTCTGATCGTGCCTCTTCTGGCGCTGCTGACCACGCGGGACCGCCGGGCGCGTGCGCTCATGGTCTACCACTGGGAGACGATCGTCAGCCACGCGCCGCCCGAGCTTGTCATGAGCACTTTATCCGCGAACGGCTTTCGAAATATCGTTTGCTGGACTGAGTTTGATCTTTTCCGATGCTATGTCGGGCGCAAATCCGGGGAGTGACGGGGCGGATTCGCTGCCAAGCAGGGAGGATACAGGGAATCCGTGGGCTCGGGGGGCCGAAAAGCACCCGGGGAGGCCATTTCCGAGACGAGCGAACAGGGATTTTTTGGCCGTATCAGGGAAGGAAATCGGGGCAGCAGGGAATATTCCGGGGCGTTAGAGCGGGGTGGTTCGGGCGGCCATCGCGTCGTCCCAGACGCGGTCGCGCGGGTCGTCGAAGACGAGCCGGGCGGTCTCGGGGATGGTGAACCAATCGCCGCGCGCGAGTTCCATCGCGAGCTGGCCGGGTCCCCAGCCGGCATAGCCGAAGGCAACCAGGCTGCGTTTGGGGCCGGTTCCGTGGGCGATGTCGAGGAGGATCTGGGGGTTCTCCGTCATGGCGACGTGGCCGTCGATAGCGATGCC
>DATJTV010000315.1:0-8275 GCA_035503055.1 Acetobacteraceae bacterium | reverse complement strand
GTGCTCTTCGCGATGGTGGGCGCGGCATTGTTCAGCAGCGGCAATGTGAGCAAAGGCGAGCGCGAGGATCGCAACAATCGCTGGGTGCTCAGCGCGTTTGCCGTGCTCGGCCTGCTGGCCGGATTCCTGCCGGCCTATACCGAGCGGGTGGGGTTCTGGGTTTTCGGGGGCGAGGGCGTTCGGTGGAGCGGCGTTTTCCTGTTCGCGGCCGGCGGGGCGCTCCGGCTCTGGCCGGTGTTCGTGCTTGGCCGGCGGTTCAGCGGGCTGGTCGCGATTCAGTCCGGACATAAGCTGGTCACCACGGGCGCCTATCGCTTCGTCCGCAACCCGAGCTATCTCGGCCTTCTGGTGATGTCGCTGGGGTGGGCGCTCGCGTTTCGCTCAGGCGTCGGCGTGCTGCTGGCGGCGCTTCTGCTCCCACCGCTGGTGGCGCGCATCCGTGCCGAGGAGGCGCTGCTCAGGGCGCATTTCGGCGCCGAGTACGAGGCCTATTGCGCGCGGACCTGGCGGCTCGTTCCGGGACTCTATTAGCCGCGGCTTTTGGCCGGGCGGGGGGCGGCGCGGGCGTCCTGGCGCAGGCGATGCTCTCCCAGGAAGAGAAGAATGGGCGCGGCGATGAAGATCGAGGAGGAGGTGCCGACGACGATGCCGAAGAGCATCACCCAGGCGAAGCCGGAGAGCGAGGCGCCGCCGAAAAGCGCGAGCGGGAGGGCGGCGAGGAAGACCGTGGTCGAGGTGCCGACGGTCCGGCTCAGCGTCTCGTTGATCGAGAGGTCGATCAGCTCGCGGAGCGGGAGGGATTTGTATTTGCGCAGATTCTCGCGCACCCGGTCGTAGACCACGACCTTGTCGTTGGTGGAGTAGCCGAGGATGGTGAGGATCGCGGCGACCATTACGAGATCGAACTGAATGCGCGTGATGACGAGGAAGCCGATTGCCTTCGTCATGTCGAGGATCAGCGTGACGACGGCGCCGACCGCGAACTCCCACTCGAAGCGGAACCAGATATAGACGAGAATCATGAGGAGGCTGAGGCCGAGCGCGAGCAGGCCCTTCTGGAAGAGCTCGGCCGAGACGCTGGCGCCGATCGCGCTGGTGCCGAGGATGCGGGTGCCGGGCGCGGCCTTTTGGAGGGCGGTGCCGATGCGCTGGACGGCGGCGTCGGTCGCGGCGTCGGTGCGCTGGGCCTCGAGGCTGATCATGACCTTGTCGGGCGAGCCGAGGCGCTGGAGGCCGGCGCCGCCGAGGCCGGCCGCGGCGAGGGCGGCGCGGAGACGGGAGAAGTCGGCGGTGCCGGGAGTCTCTGCCTGGATGACGACGCCGCCCTTGAAGTCGATCCCGAGATTGAGGCCGGGATAGAAGAAGAGGACGATCGAGCTCGTGGAGAGCACGGCCGAGACCATGAGGCCGAGGAACCGCCCGCGCATGAAACGGATCTTCGTGTTGTCGGGGACCAGGCGGAGAATCGGGTGGAGGAACATTTGCATCATACGGGCAGCGCGGCCGGGCGGATGGCGACGTACCAGCGCGCCATGAGCAGCCGGGCGAAGAGGGTCGCGGTGAAGAGGGTCGAGACGATGCCGAGCGTGATGGTGATGGCGAAGCCGCGGACCGGGCCGGTGCCGAAGATGAAGAGCATCACGTGGGCGAGCAGCGTCGTCGCGTTGCTGTCGATGATGGTGCCGTAGGCGCGCTTGAAGCCGGTCTCCATCGCGGCGAGCGGGCGCTGGCCGAGCCGCGTCTCCTCGCGGATGCGCTCGTTGATCAGGATGTTCGCGTCCACCGCCATGCCGAGCGTGAGCAGGATGCCGGCCATGCCGGGGAGCGTGAGCGTCGCCTGAAGGACCGAGAGCAACGCCATCAGGATGATGAGATTCATCACCAGGGCGATGTTCGCGAGCCAGCCGAAGAGGCCATAGAAGGCGCCCATGAAGACAATCACGAGGACGAAGCCGACGGCGAGCGAGATGGTGCCGGCGCGGATGGCGTCCGCGCCGAGCTCGGGGCCGACGGTCTGCTGCTCGACCACGGTGAGCGGGGCGGGGAGCGCGCCGGCGCGGAGGAGGAGGGCGAGGTCGGTTGCGGATTGGGCGGTGAAGTTGCCGCTGATCTGGCCGCGGCCGCCGAGGATGGGCTCGCGGATCACCGGCGCGCTGATGACCTGATTGTCGAGCACGATCGCGAAGGGGCGGCCGACATTGGCCCGCGTGATGTCGCCGAACTCTTGGGCGCCGAGGGAATCGAAGGTGAAGTTCACCACCCACTGGCCGGTCTGCGGGTCCTGGCCGGCCTCTGCATCGGTGAGGTTGGCGCCGTCCACGTCCACCCGCTGGAAGACCGCGAGGCGCTGGCCGGGCGCGCCCTGGACGGGCAGGAATTCGTCGCCTGGGGGAGGAGGGCCGCCGGAGGCGGGGTTCACCGTCTGATCGATCAGGTGAAAGGTGAGATGGGCCGTGCGGCCGAGGAGCTGCTTGATCCGGTTCGGGTCGCTAATCCCCGGGAGCTGGACCATGATGCGCGCCGCGCCTTCCTGGGCGATCTGGGGATCGACGACGCCGGTGCCGTCGAGGCGGCGGCGGACGATCTCGATCGATTGCTGGATGGCGGCGGCGGCACGGGCCTCGAGCGCGGGGCGCGAGAGGGTGACGGCGACCTGGCCGGTGGGGAGGGCGGAGAGGGAGAGCTCGGGCGCGCCGCCCGGCGCCACCTCGCCGGCGGCCATCTTGGCCAGCGCCGCCTGGACGGCATCGAGGTCGGCAGGCTCGCGGGGCGTCACCAGCACGCGGTCATGGGCGGGGTCGAGGGCGAGGCTGTGGTAGCCGGTGCCGGCATGGAGGAGGGTGGTGCGGACGCTGTCCAGCGTGTTGCCGAGCTGCTCGTGGACCACCGAATCGATGTCCATCTGCAGGAGCAGATAGCTGCCGCCCTGGAGATCGAGGCCGAGGCGCAGATGGCGCCAGGGCATCCAGGGGGCGGGCGCGGAAACCAGGTTCGGCACCGAGAGCAGGATGCCGAGCGCGCATATCCCGAAGATCAGCGCCATCTTCGCGCGGGTAAAGAACATCATGTCGCGCCGCCGGCCCTAGCCCTGCCAATCGCCCTGTCGAAAGGGGGCGGAGAATGGCCGCCCGCCCTGGCGGACGCAACCCCGTGCCCCGGGGACGCCCGGGGGACGCTCATGGGACGCCCAAGGGACGCAGCTTGCCCGAGTTTGTGCGCCGCACGTCTGTTTTTTGCCCTCGAGACGGGGCGGGCGCATGATGGGTGCACGAGAGGCGAGCATCTCTACCACAAGGCGAGAGCTGGCCCCAACCAGGGATCTGCCGGGCGCGCGGGTGCGCGCCGCCTGGCTTCCCTCGCGTAGGGAAGGAGTTCGTCCATGACGGTTGCAGCCATTCTCAAACACAAGGGCCACGAGGTCATCTCCGTCGGGCCGGAGACGAGTGTCGCTGAAATCTCCCACGTGCTCACCGACCGAAGGATCGGCGCGGTGCTGGTGCTGGACGGCGAGGAGCAACTGCTCGGGATCGTGAGCGAGCGGGATATCGTGCATAGCCTGGCGGCCAATGGGGGCCGCACGCTCGATATGACGGCGGGGCAGCTGATGACCCGGGTGGTGCGTACGGTGACGCCGAGCACGACCGTGCTCCAGGCGATGACGACGATGACGGCGGGGCGGATGAGGCACCTGCCGGTGGTCGAGCGCGGGCACCTGATCGGCATGGTCAGCATCGGCGACGTGGTGAAGGCACGGATCATGCAGCAGGACTACGAGGTCGATAGCTTGCGGGCGTATGTCGCCGGGGCGGCGTGAGGCGGGGGGCGGCGCCCACGGTTGAGCCCTGAAGGGGTTGAGGCGGGGGAGCGGCGGCTGCGCGGCGGTTAGCGTGTCGCTTCGTGTGTTTCGGCGTGCAGCCGGGACCCGCGACGAACGGGCGCTAGGGCATTGCGATTCTGAAAGAAGGCTCCCTGGCCGGCGGCTCCCGACCGGTACGTCTCGTCCGACACGCTCTGCTTCGATCGCCGAGGCACCGCAGCTCTGTATCCGGGTCTGACGCCGTCGCTCAGCTCAGGCAGACTCGGCGACGCGCGCATGCGCGGCGCGGCGGCAACGCGGTATGGGCGTCGCCAAGATTTCCACATCCTGTCCGTGCGGGTTGAGGAAATGCATAAGCCGGTCGGTGGAGAAACTCGTCAGATAACCGCGCAGTGGCCGCGATGCCGGCGCGCTCGCCGCTTGGAAGGGCCTGAGGCGGCGCCAGGACGAGCCTCGAACTCGCCAGCCAATTGGGCATCGCGCACAACACCACCTATACCTGTACCTATCTCGCCCGCGCCGGCGTCCGGCTCCCCCTTGCATCGCGCCGCCGATTGCGCTTGAACCCGCGCCTTTTGGCGGAGCGGTCGGATGATCAAGTCCATCGGGATCGACTTCGGCACCACGAACAGCGTGGTCGCACTGCTGCATGCCGACGGCACGGTGACCACGGCGCGCCATTCCTCGGGCAATACCCTGGTCGAAATGTTCCGCTCCGTCCTGTGCTTCTGGGCCGAGGAGGGTCGCGGCCGCCAGATCCTTCATCATGCCGCGGGACCGGAAGCCATCACCGCCTATCTCGACGAACCGCTCGACAGCCGGCTGATCATGTCGATGAAGACCTTCCTCGCGCAGAAGAGTTTTACCGAGACGCGCATCTTCGGCCGCCCCTTCACGCTGGAACGCCTGGTCGGGCGATTCCTGGCCGCCTTGCTCGCGCAGGTCGAAGCGCCGCCGCGTGTCGTTGTCGGGCGGCCCGTGCGTTTCGCGGGAGAGTTCGCGGACGACGGGCTCGGTGCGGCCCGCCTGCGCGGTGCCTGCGCGGAAGCCGGCCTGCCCGAGGTGACGCTGGCGCTGGAGCCCGAGGCCGCCGGCGCGCAGTTCGCCTACGGCCTGACCGAGCCGGCCACCGTGCTCATCGGTGATTTCGGCGGTGGAACCAGCGATTTTTCCGTGCTGCGTTTCGAGCCGGGAGGGGATGGCGGGGTCACGCCGCTGGGTCACGCGGGCATCGGTATTGCCGGCGACGTGTTCGACTACCGCATCATCGACCGGGTGATCGCGCCGCTGCTGGGCAAGGGCGACAGTTACACCACGATCATGGGCAAGCACCTGCCCGTGCCGGCGGAGTATTATTCCGGCTTCGCGCGCTGGCACCTGCTGTCGCTGATGCGCACGCCGCGGACGCTGCGCTCGATCGCCGAGGTGATGCGCACCGCCGAACATCCACAGCGCCTGCGCCATCTGATCACGCTGATCGAGGATGGGCTTGGCTATGCGTTGTATCAGGCGGTCTCGGCGGCCAAGGCGGCGCTGTCGATCGCCGAAAGCACGGAACTGCGGTTTGGCCATGGGGATTTCGTCGTTGAGCGGACGGTGACCCGGGCCGAGTTCGAAACCTGGATCGCCGGCGATCTCAAGCGGCTCGGCGCCACCGTGGACCAGGCGCTGGCGAGCGCGGGCGTGCCGCACGCCGCCATCGACCGGGTGTTCCTGACCGGCGGCACCGCTTTCGTCCCGGCCGTGCGACGGCTGTTTGCATCTCGTTTTTGTGACGCAATAATAAGCGGCGGCGGGGAGTTCGTCTCGGTCGCCGAGGGCCTGGCGCGGATGGGTGCCGGCGAACCCATCCCGCTTTAGCGGGCGGCTTGGGCCACGCTTGGCTCGGGCGCCACCGTGTCACGCGCGAGATAGTTGGTTTGCGATGGGAAGGCGAGGGAAGCGGCGGCCGCGGCGACGATCTCCATGATGCGGAGGTTAAGCTCCTCCCGCACGGTGACGAACTCGGCCATCCTCGTGACATCGACGTAGGCAGAGATTTCGAGATTGAGAGCGTAATCGCCGAATCCCGCGAAATTGACGCGAGCCCCGTCATCGAGCACCCGCGGATTCCGGGCGAGCATCTCGAGAATGCCGGCCGCGATGCGCTTGAGCTGAGCCCCCGTCGTTTCGTACCGGAGCCCAAGGACGGGATTGAAGAGGAACTTGCGTCGGCGGGCGACGTTGGCGATCCGGATTTGCGCCATCTCGGAATTCGGGATGGTGATCAGGACGTCGTCGGGACGGCGGACTTTGGTTGTCCGGAGGCCGATCTCCTCCACGGTTCCGGACTCGCTGCCGATCTGGCAGAAATCGCCGACGCCGACCGGGCGATCGGCGAACAGCGTGAGCCCGCCGATGATGTTCTCGAGGGTCGGACGAACCGCGAGCGCGACCGCGAGGCCGCCAATGCCGAGACCGGCGAGCAGCGGGCCCAGCGGGACGCCGAGGAAATCGGCGATGAAGAAGCCGGCGACGAGGACGATGGCGGTGCAGAGCAGCGTGCTCACGACCCGGATGAGCTGGGCGTCGATACTGGTGCTCCCTGCCCCCTTGAGCGCGATGATCGCCTCGCCCGCGCGCCGGACCACCGAGGCCGCAAACCAGGCGACGGCGACGAAGATCACCAGCCTGAGGACCGTCATCAGGGCGGCGAGCGTGTCGCCCCAGATCTTCAAGCCGAAGAACGCGAGGAGGAGGGTGGCGGCGCTAACCGCGCAGATTGCGGCCGGTGCGGCAAGCTCGCAATAGCGCCGGAGCACCCTCGTCTCGCCCGCATCGCGACGGATGCCCCAAAGCGCGATCCGTGCCATCGCGACGAAAGAGACGAGCAGCAGCAGAGCAAGGCCAATCCACTGCCAGACGGCCTCGCCAAGCACCGGCCTGAGCAGCGGCGCGGGGAGAGCCCTGATCAGCGCGTGCGGAATGAGCGGTCCCGGATAATAGCTCCATTCGTCGACCGGCGTGAGATAAGCGGCGCCGTGGGCGATTTTCTGCTTCGTCGCCTGATAGAGCTGGCCTGCGATCGCGGCCGTCGCGGCCGAGAAGACGAAGTCGCCGGCGCGCGGCCCGCTTGCGAGCTTCATGAGCACGATCGGTGTGCCGGGCACACGCCACTGGCGGATATCCTCCCGCTGCACCTGGGCAAGGTCCGGCGCGTCGGCGAGAGTTTGCGCTGGCAACTTGCTCAGGGCGAACGCGAGGTGCCAGGAGGCGAGCACGGCCCCGAGCGTGAGCCGTGGCACGGTGGACGCGCCCAGATCCAGCGTCGCGATCATCCGCAACACGGCAGGGCGCGGGGTCCATGCCACGCCGTTCGCCATGAGCTCGCGGTTGGCGACTTGGGTGTTGGCGAGCAACGCGGCGATGGTCGCGTGCGGGCTGGAGAGGTCCGGCATGGAGAGCAGGAACGGCTCGTCCGCGGCCGGAGCGGCCGCCTTCGCCGGCGCCGCAAGCATGGCACAGGCGAGAACGGCCCCGAGCAGCAGAGACGCAAAACCAGGCTTCATGGACCCCTCCTGCCCCCTAACGTCGATCGAACGGTGATGACGCCGCCTCTCGCTGCCTCGGGCCTCGGCAGTCGGGAGCCTCCGGGGAACAGGTTGTGACACCAGCGGTTTTGCCCGAACCGCCGCCACGATAGGACTGATTTTGCTCAATATTCAAGCATCTGCTTAGCGGCGGGCCGGGCCGAGGCGTTGAGACGCATGTCCGGTGTCGAGCGGAGCGCAAGCGGCAGGGCGGCCGGGGCTCCCGAGGGGCTTGCCGCGTTCGGGGAGACGGCGCAGTTCCCGGGCGCCGATGTTCGTGCCGAGGAGTGCAAGCTCAGCTGCGTGTGGGAGGATGATGTTGCACAGGACCGTGAGCGAGGGCGGCGGGCCCCCCGAAACATGAAACGAACGTTGTCGCTGTTGCTTGCCGCGATGCTGCTCGGGGCCGCGGCGCCGGGTGGAGGTGCACCGACGGGCGCGGAGATCGTGCAGCATAGCGCGGCACTGGGGTTCGTGCCGTGCATGGCGTGCCATGGCTCGCGCTTGCAGGGAAATGTCTCGATCGGGGCGCCGGCGCTGGCCGGCCTGGCGGAAAGCGTGACGCTGCCGGCGCTGGCCGCGATTGCCGATGGCAAGCTCGGCAATAACGTGGTCATGCAAAATATCGCGCGTACCCTCAGCGATTCGGAGCGGCGGGGGGTCGCCCTCTACCTTGCCGGGCTCAAGCCGGCCAAACACCCGCTCAACGTCGTCATTGCGGGCGGGGCCCTGCTGAGCAGCTCCCAGATCGTGGAGCTATCGACCGGCGCCGAGATCGTGCAGAGCGGCACGGCGTCGGGAGCGATGCCCTGCATGACGTGCCATGGCGCGCATTTGCAGGGAAATGCCTCGATCGGAGCGCCGGCGCTGGCCGGCATGCCGGAGAACA
>DATJTV010000314.1:0-10502 GCA_035503055.1 Acetobacteraceae bacterium | reverse complement strand
GAGCCGATTTGGCTTTTCGCGAGACGCGCAAATCCAAATCGGCGCTCAGCGGCCGCACAGGAACGGGTTCCAAGGGCTCGCCCGTGGCGGGGGTTCCAAGGGGGCAGAGCCCCCTTGGCCTTCCGACCGTCGGGATCAGCGCTTCGCGAAATCGACGATCGCGGCGAAGCCGTTCTCGGTGCCGAACGCGAGCCGCGTGCCGTCCGGGCTCCAGGAAAGCGCGCTCACCGGGCCCCGCCCGGGTGCGGCAACGGGCAGCACCCGCCCCTTATCGACATCGGCGAGCACCACGAGCCCGTCGGCGAAGCCGCCCGCCACGGCGTCCTGCTCGGGATGGCAGGCAACGCGGGTGCAGAGCACCCCATCGCCGCCGGCGATCTCGAGTGGCGCCTTGCCCATCGGGCCGCCGCCGAAGAACGGCCAGAGGATGATCGCGTCGGCCCCGCTCGTCGCCAGCCACTTCCCCCGCCGCGAGAAGGAAAGCGATTCGGTCTTGGCGGGATAGCCGCTCATCCGGAGGTGCTGGCCGTCCGAGAGCCGCCAGCCGTGCAGCGTGTTCTCCTGCATCGCGCTCACCACGGCATCGCCCTCCGGATGAATGGCAACGCCGATGTGGCTCCCTTTCCATTCGAGCTCCCGGGGGCTCGCGTCCTTCGCGCCGACGAACCAGAGCGAGACGCCGTTATAGTGGCTGGCGGCGACTCTTTTGCCCTTGCCGTCGAAGGCGATGCCGCTAACGGTGGACTTGTGCTCGAACGTCTTGAGCGGCGTCCCGGCGGCGTCGAAGAGATGGACGTTCCGGCCGACGGATGCCGCGAGCAGCCCGCCCTCCCGCGCGCCGGCATGGCTCGCCGCGTGCTCGACCCAGCGCGAGCCGAAACGCTGGATGTCGGCGGGTTCGCCCTCCGCGCCGGTGCGGCGGAAGGCGCCGTCGTCGCCGCCGCTCACGAACCCGCCCGGACCGGCGTCGGGCGCCAGCGCCAGCACCGCGCCCGCGTGCACGGAAACGCTCCGCCATTCGGCTTGTCCCAAGCCCTCGAGGATCCTCAGCGTCCCGTCGCCGAGGGCGAAGGCGCAGAAGCGGCTCCCGCGGTCGAAGCAGGCGGCGACGACGAAGGCGTCGAGCGAGCGGCTCTCGCCGCGCGTGTTCAGCAGCGCATCGGCGGCCGCGGTCTCGCCCATCTCAGCCGAACGGTCTCTCAGCCGGCCAGGCAGGACTCGAAGCCGCGGCGCAACTGCGGGCGGTTGAGATTGCGGCCGATGAAGACCAGCCGGCTCACGCGCTTCTCGCCTTCCTTCCACGGCCCGATGAAGGCCCCGTCGGCCATCATGTGCACCGCCTGGAAGGCGAAGCGGCGATCCTCGCCGGCATAGTCGAGAATCCCCTTGGTCCGCAGCAGGTCCTGCCCCTTCTCGGCGAGCAGCACGCCGATCCAGGCATTGAACCGCTCGGGATCGACCGGCCTCTCAAGCTCGAGGCTCACCGAGCCGACATCGTCATCGTGCTCGTGCTCGTCCGAGGTGAGGAAATCGGGCGTGTGCTCCAAGACGCGCGCGAGATCGAAGGCGCTCCGGTCCAGCACCTCGCCGATCGGCACCGAAGCACGCTCGGTACGGTGGATGCGCGCGAAGCGGTTGATGGTGCGGATGCGCTCCTCGACCGAAGCCAGTTCGGGGCCGCTCACGAGGTCGGTCTTGTTGAGCACGATCACGTCGGCGAAGGCGATCTGATCGGCGGCCTCGTGGCTGTCGGCGAGGCGCTCGGGCAGGTGCTTCGCATCGACCACGGTGACGATCGCATCGAGCCTCGTCTTCTGGCGCACGCCCTCGTCGACGAAGAAGGTCTGCGCGACGGGCGCGGGGTTGGCGAGGCCCGTCGTCTCGATGATGATGCCGTCGAACTTTTCCCGCCGCTTCATCAGCCCGCCGACGATGCGGATGAGGTCGCCGCGCACGGTGCAGCAGATGCACCCGTTGTTCATCTCGAACACCTCCTCGTCGCTCTCGACGACGAGGTCGTTGTCCACGCCGAGCTCTCCGAACTCGTTGATCACGACGGCGTAGCGCCTGCCGTGCCGTTCGGTCAGGATGCGGTTGAGGAGGGTCGTCTTGCCCGCGCCCAAATACCCGGTGAGCACGGTGACGGGCACCGGCAGATCCCCTGGCCCGTCCCCTCGCACATCCCCTGGCACTGCTGCGGCCGGCTCGGCCATCGTCTTCTCTCCGTTCATCCTTGCGGGCGGTATATAGGGCGCGCCCCGCGCCTCAACCACCCGCCCGCTCGGCCGGCGGCCGCGCCTCGGCGAGGCCCCAGCCGATCAGCAGGAAGGACCAGCCGCTCATCGGCATACCGAGGTAGCTCGAGGTGGACGCGAGCGGCCAGAGGAAGATCAGGGCTGCGACGAAGAGCCCGACCCGCGTCGCGTCCGGCGCGCGCCCGAGCCCTCGTCCGAGCGAAACGAGCCAGGCAAGCCCGAGCGCGATATAGAGCAGCAGGCCGGGCACGCCTGCGTCCGTCGCCGCCTGGAGGTAGAAATTGCCCGGCTCCTCGTTGCAGACGGCAGCGCCCTTCGAGACATAGCCGGGCCGGTCGTGGCCGGTGAAGACGAAGGTAAGATCGCGGAAATAGCGCGGCTCCTTGCAGTGCTCGCGATAGCCGTCGTAGCCGAGGCCGAAGAGCGGGTTCTCCCGCGCCATCACCGCCGAGCGGACATAGAGCTCGCCGTAGGGGCTCTCGCGGAAATGGCTCATCTGGCGGGAGAATTTCTCGACCAGCCGATAATAGGCCGGCGGCCGGATGACCGCGGCGGAGCCGACGAGGGCGAGCGAGACGACCGCGCAGACGACCATCAGCGTGCGCAGCCGGCGCATCAGGATGAAGGTGGTGAGAAGGCCGAGCCCCATCAGCAGCACCGGCATGCGCTGGCCGATCAACACCTGCACGGCGATTGCCGCCAGCATCACCGCGACGCCGGCGGCTTTGAGCGCGAGTGCGGACCGCGCCAGCAGCCGATCGACCGGCGGCAGCACGAGCGGGAAGAAGAGGCGCGAGAAGGGCGGCCCGGCGCGCGGCTTGTTGAAGGGGCCGGTCAGCTCGCCGTCGACGTTGATCGGATGGCCGAAGACGTTGCGGCCGGTGAAGAACTGCTGCATCGATTCGATGCCGATCCAGAGGAAGGCGGCGCCGAGCGAGAAGGAAAGCCAGCGCCGCGCGTTTTTGCTCGCCAGCACGCGCCGCTCGAGGGCGGCGATGAAGACCAGGAACCGCACCGTGGCCAGCGCCTCGCCGAGCGGATGGAACCCGCCGTCGGCGAACGGCGGGAACGGCAGCGAGCAGAGGACGAGCCAGCCCCACCAGACCAGCCCGATGCGGAGCCAGGCGCTGCGGAGCCAGTCCCACCGCCCCTCGCTCGCGGACTGGACGAGAAAGCAGATATCCGTCACCGCGATCATGACCTCGGCGACCGCCCGTCCGTAGAGGAGGAAGAGCGGCAGGAGCAGGGTGGCGGCGAGCGCGATCCGCTCGAGCGGGCGGGCGAGCTTCACGGGTGGAGCACCTCGCTCCGGAGCTTGGCGAGCCGGGCCGCGACCTCCGGCAGGTCGAATTTCTTCGCCCGCGCGATCCCCGCGGCGCCGAGCCCGGCACGCCTGCCCGGATCGGTCGCCAGGGCGACCATCGCCTCGGCGAGCGCACCCGGCGGGTCGGGCTCGGCATAGAGCGCCGCCTGGCCGGCGACCTCGGGCAGGGCCCCGCGCGGCGCGGCGATCAGGGCCGCGCCTTCCGCCAGCGCCTCCAGCGCGGTCAGGCCGAACGGCTCGGCCCAGCGGCTCGGCACGACGACGATCGCCGCCCGCGCCATCGCCGCCAGCACCTCCCCGTGTGGGCGGTATCCGTGCACCTCGATGCCGGCGGCGGAAGCGCGGCGGCGGAGCGCCCGGACATAGGACGTCTCCGGCGCGTCGGGGCCCGGCCGGTCGGCGCCGAACATCTCGGCGCGCCAGCCGGGCAGCCGCGGCAGCGCCGCTTCCGCCGCGGCGACGAAGCTGTCGGCCCCCTTGTCCCGGACCATCCGGCCCGCGAAGAGCAGCACCTGCTCGCGCGCGCCGGCGGGAACCGGCGCGGGCAGGGCGGCGCACTCGATCGGGTTCGCCAGCACCGCGGCGCGCGGCGCCTCCGCGAGGCCCTCGAGAAGGAGCCCGCGCAGGAACTCGGAAACCGTCACCACCCGGGCGAGCCGGGAAAAGAGACGAAGCCGCTCCGCGCCCGTCCGGGCGCCCCGCATTTCGCGAGGGTCATTGTGGAGGAAGAGGACGACGGGGGTGGGCGCAAAGCGCCGGGCCAGGAGCAGGGCGACATCGGGCCGGTTGTGCACCTCGATCAAGGCGGGGATCAAGGCGCGGAGACGCCGGCAGGCCGCGATCCCGTAGCGCCAGGCGTGCGGGCCCGGCGGCCACCAGCCGGCACGGAGCGGCGAGAACGCCACGTCCGGGAAGGGCGGAAGGGCCGAGGCCGGCCCGAGCACGAGCGGGGCGAAACCGGGCCCGCCCGCCCGCGCGAGGCGATGGACCACGATGCCGATCGCCCCGGCGGCGGCCGGGGAAAAATCCCCCCGCGGCGGCAGGACGATGGCGAGCTTCGTCGCCGCGGCCGCGCTGCCGGGCGGGCCAGCGCCTTCCCTCACGCGCGATCACGCTCTTGAGCGTGATCGCCGAAGGTTGAATCACCGAAGGCGTGAATCACGCGGGAAAACAAAGACCTAGAGCGGGATGCGTGAGCCCGAGCGAACGCATCCCGCTCTAGCGCGCGGCCGCCAGAAGCTCGCGAATCCGGCCTGCTCCGGCGGGACCCTTGAGGGCGTCCTGCCAGAGCACCTCGGCGATGCGCTGATGGGCACCCGCCGCCTCGTCCGAGTGGGTGATCATCGCCACCCCCGTCTGGTCCGAGGGATGGGTGTCCAGCCGAAAGGGATTGAGCGAGAGCGCCATCCGATCGCGGGTGCGCAGAATGCTGAAGGCACCGGTCGGCTGGGCGCCGGTGAGGAGGCCGAACTGCACGCCGATCGGCTCGGCCTCCATCAGCGAGACGATGTGCTCCACTTCCGCCGCCGCGATCTCGCGGCAATGCCGGCGCAACCGCTCCGGCAGGCTGACCAGCCCGGCGATGCCGGCGCCGAGGAACCGCTCGATCTCGGAGGCGAAGATCAGGGCGATGACGTTCGGCCGCCGCGCCGCGTAGGCGCGCTTGCGCTGCGCGAGAATGCCGAGCACCTGGTCGGCCGCCGCGCGGAGGCCCGCACCCGCGGGCGCGGGCGCACGCTCCGCCGCCGCGTCGAACACCTCGCGGAGTGCGGCGTCATAGGCGTCGGACGTCGTGAGGTAGCAGAACGGCCCTTCGAGCTGGAGGACCTGGTCGGCGGTCTCCTCCATCTGCCGAAGCCGCTCGAAGAATCCCGCCGGGCGCGTGTAGTACTCGATGCCGATCCCGAGCAGCGAAAGCGGCGAGATCTTCAGCAGCTCGGCCAGTCGCTTGACCGTGTCGAGTTTGATGACCTCGCCCTTCTCGTAGCGATAGAGGGCCGCCCGCGAAACGCCGAGCCGCGCTGCAACCTCTTCCGCCCGGAGGCCCGATTCGAGCCGGAACGCACGCAATTGCTGTCCGATTTCGTTGAACCGCATGTCTTCCCTTGCCGTCCGGCCTGACTGGCCCCCGGCGGCCAGGCCCGCTTCGCCAACCCCCGCGCCCTGATATCAGAAACGCGTCGGATGTCACAGTTTTGTGATTCGGAAAGGCTCCGGCTTCAGGTTCCGAGCCGCTTGTCGGCCAGAAGCTCGACGGCGGTGACGAGCGCCGAGTGATCGGACTCCGCCTGGCCGTTGGCCGAAGCCGCCTGGAACATCTGCTGGGCGAGCGCGGTGTTCGGCAGCGCCAGCCCGAGCTGGCGCGCGGCGCCGAGCGCGAGCGAGAGATCCTTCTCGTGCAGGCGGATTCGAAAGCCCGGCGCGAAGGCGCGGGTCAGCATCCGCTCCCCATGCACCTCGAGCACGCGCGAGCCCGCGAAGCCGCCGAGGATCGCCTTGCGCACGACGCCCGGATCCGCGCCGGCCTTGGCGGCGAAGACGAGCGCCTCCGCCGCGGCCTGGATATTGCATGCGACGATGATCTGGTTGGCGACCTTGCAGATCTGCCCCGCCCCGTTCTTCTCGCCGACATGGGTGATCGTCTTGCCCATGAGCTGAAAGAGCGGCAGCGCGCGCTCGAAGGCCGCCTTCGGCCCGCCGACCATGATCGTGAGGCTCGCCTGCTTCGCCCCCACCTCGCCGCCCGAGACCGGCGCGTCCAGATAGTCGCAGCCGCGCGCATTGACGCGCGCCGCGAAGTCGCGCGTGGCGATCGGATCGATCGAAGACATGTCGATCACCAGCGTGCCGGGCTTGAGCCCCTCGGCGACGCCCGCGGGGCCGAACAGCGCCTGCTCGACGTCCGGGGTATCGGGCACCATCAGGATGACGATCTCGGCCTCGGCGGCGACGTGCTTCGCGTCCGCGACGACGCTCGCCGCGCTCCGCATCTCGGCTGCAAGGCTCTTGCGCTCCGGCACGACGAGCGCGTGCCCGGCCTTCGCGAGATTCTGCGCCATCGGGCGCCCCATGATGCCGAGCCCGATGAAACCGATCCGCATCGCCTTCTCCTCCCTTGCCGATCTCAAACGCCGAAACGCGCGCGCCAGGCGAGCCCGGCCTCGGTATCGCCGGCCGGGCGGTACTCGCAGCCGACGAAGCCGGCATAGCCCAGGGCATCCATCCGCCGGAAGACGTACTCCCAGCCGATCTCGCCGGTGCCCGGCTCATGGCGGTCCGGCACGTCGGCGATCTGCATGTGCGGGATGAGCGGCAGAAGCTCCGCCATCCGCCGCGTCACGTCGCCTTCCGTGATCTGGCAGTGATAGAGATCGAACTGCAACCCGATATGCTCGCTGCCGAGCCCGGCGATGATGTCGGCCGCCTGGCGCGTGGTGTTGAGGAAATAGCCCGGCATGTCGCGGTGGTTGATCGGCTCGAGCAGGATCTTCACACCCGCCTTGCCCGCCTGCTCGGCCGCCCAGGCGAGGTTGGCGGCATAGACGCTCGCCGCGGCGAGCGAGGCGACGCCGGGCGGCAGGATGCCCGCCATCACGTGCACCTGGCGGCAATCGAGTGCTGCGGCATAGTCGAGCGCGCTCAAGAAGCCTTCGCGGAACTCGGCCTCCCGCCCCGGCACCGCGGCGAGCCCGCGCTCGCCCGCCGCCCAATTGCCGGGCGGGGCATTGAAGAGCACCTGCGCGAGCCCGTTCGCCTTGAGGCGGCTTGCAATATCGGGCGCCAGGAACTCGTACGGGAACAAGTACTCGACGGCGGTGAAGCCCGCCTTGGCGGCCCGCTCGAAGCGATCGAGGAACGGCACCTCGTTGAACATCATGGAGAGATTGGCGGCCAGTCGCGGCATGTCCCATTCCCTTCCGGCGTGGCGGCGCGCGACGTTAAAGCCGATCCCGGCCGGATGGGAAAGCGGGCGTCAGACGCGGCCGCGAAGCGCTGCCATGAGCACGGCAAGCCGCGCGCCCAGCCCGCGCGGAAGCGGCACCTCGCCCGGGCGCCTCAAGTCGCGCGCGGCGAGCACGGCAGGCAAGGCCGCCGGCAGCCCCGCGCGCGGCAGCTTCGCGCGGCGCGCCTCGGCGAGCCACGCGGCCGCCTCGCCCGCAAGCTGCCCGCGGACCGCCGCGAGCGCCGGCGCATCGGGGCTCGCGACGACGGCTTCGGCCGAAAGCCCATGGGCGGCGAGAATATCGGCCGGCAGCAACGCCCTGCCCCGGCGGGCCAGCGCCGGAACGCTGCCGAGAAGCCGCGCGGCCCCGTAGGCCGCGCCGAAACCGCAGAGCGCCGGCGCCGCCTCCACGCCGAGCACCTTTCCCGCCGCCACCGCCAGTCCGCCCTGGCCCGCGATCAGATGCGCGCGCCAATCGGCGAGGGTCGCGAACTCCGGCACGACCTCGCTTTCGCGCGCATCGATCAGCGCGAGGAGCGCCGCCGGATCGAGACGCCCGTCCGCCAGCGCCGCCGCCAACGGCGTCGCGACCTCGTGCCGCCGCTCCGCACCCTCCACCACCTCGCGCCACCAGGCCAGCCGGATGAGCGAAGCATGCGGCTCGCGCGCCACCTCGCACGCGCGAGCCAGCTCGATATTGAAGGCGTAGAGCACGAACAGCGTCTCGCGCGCCGACGCCGGCGCGAACAGCGCGGCAAGGAAGCGATCGGGATCGTTGCGGCGGACGAGCGCGCCCGCCGCGCTCAAACCGGCGCCCGGCTTCAACAGAGCCCCTGCACGGCATCTTCCCCGCTGCCTTGACGCCCTCCTTCCGCGGTCATAGCTAAGGGCCCGCTTCGCCCTCGCCCGGCTCCGCTCCTGTTCGATGCCCCACTCGATTGGAGGACGCGCCCCATGGCCTTCGAACTTCCCGCCCTTCCCTACGCCCACAGCGCACTCGCGGCCAACGGCATGTGCCAGGAGACGCTCGAGCTCCACCACGGCAAGCACCACCAGGCGTACGTCACCGCACTCAACGGCTTCGTCGAGAAGAACGACGCGCTCAAAGGGAAATCCCTCGACGAGATCGTGCTGTTCTCGAACGGCAAGCCCGATCTCGCCGGCGTCTTCAACAATGCCGGCCAGCACTGGAACCATACGCTCTTCTGGCCGGCGATGAGCCCCACGGGCGGCGGCATCCCCGGCGCGCTCGAGAAGAAGCTCACCTCCGACTTCAGCTCCGTCGCCGCGTTCAAGGACGCCTTCAAGGCCGCGGGCGTCGGCCAGTTCGGCTCCGGCTGGGCGTGGCTCGTGCTGGGCCAGGACGGCAAGCTCAAGATCACCCGCACGCCGAACGGCTCGAACCCGCTGGCCACCGGCGAAGGCAAGGCCCTGCTCGGCTGCGACGTGTGGGAGCACAGCTACTATCTCGACTTCCGCAACCGCCGCCCCGACTACCTCCAGAACTGGCTCGACAAGCTCGCCAACTACGAATTCGCGGAGGCCGCGCTCAAGGCCGCATAGGACCGGCGCGCGCTTCAGTTCGTCTTGGCTTCCCCGGCGGGCTTGGAATCGTTCGCGGCCTGCGGCTTGACAATGCCGGTGATGGTGTCGCGCACCACTTGCACACGCACGTTGGGCGCGATCTCGACCTCGACCTCCGTGGCACCCTCGCGCACGCGCTGCACGGTGCCCACGATGCCGCCCGCGGTGACCACGCGATCACCCCGCTTGATCGCGGCGATCTGGCGGCGCAGCTCACGCTGCTTGGTCTGCTGCGGACGGATCAGAAGCAGGTAGAAAACCCCGAAGATCAGCACCAGCGGCAGGAATTGCGTGGCCGTGCCAAGCATGTCGCCGGGAGCGGCCGCGGCAAAGGCCGGAGTGATCAGCATCGGATGAACCTGGGTTGCGGTGGTGCGCCCGGGACCATAGTGTCCGCCCCCTTCGCGTCAACCCCGAGGCCGGCCCGCCGATGGAAGACCACCTGATCGCGCTGGCGAGCCGGATCGCCGAGGCCCTCGAACGCCTCGCACCGCCGCCCCCGGCGCCGCCCGACTTCGCCGCCGCCGACGCCTTCGTCTGGCACCCCCGCCCGCCCCGCCTCGTGCCGGTGCCCGTGGTCGCGCGCGTCGGCATCGAGCTGCTCAAGGGGATCGACCGCCAGCTCCGCATCCTCTGCGAGAATACCGAACGCTTCGCCGCGGGCTTCCCGGCGAACAACGCCGTGCTCTGGGGCGCGCGCGGCATGGGGAAGTCCTCGCTCGTCAAGGCAGCCCACGCCACCACCAACAACCCGCCCGGCCGCCTCGCCCTCATCGAGATCCACCGCGAGGACATCGCCTCCCTCCCGACCCTGCTCGGCCTCCTTCGCGCCAGCACCCGCCGCTTCCTCGTCTTCTGCGACGACCTCTCCTTCGAACGCGAGGACACCGATTACAAGGCGCTCAAATCCATCCTCGACGGCGGGATCGAAGGACGGCCGCCGAACGTCCTCTTCTACGCGACCTCGAACCGCCGCCACCTGATGCCGCGCGACATGATCGAGAACGAACGCTCGACCGCCATCAACCCCTCCGAAGCCACCGAGGAGAAAGTTTCGCTCTCGGACCGGTTCGGGCTCTGGATCGGCTTTCACAATTGCGACCAGGAGACGTTCTTCGCCATGGTCGACGCCTACGCCGAGCACTTCCGCCTCCCCATCACACACGAGGCGCTGCACGCCGAGGCGGTGGAATGGTCGGTCACACGCGGCGCCCGCTCGGGACGGGTCGCCTGGCAGTTCATCCAAGACCTCGCAGGCCGCCTCGGCCGCGCTGAGACGTAAGGCCAGGGGGACGCTGTCCCCCTGGACCCCCTGCCAAGGGCTGAGCCCTTGGAACCCTTTCGTTTTGGCAGGCGCTGAGGGCGGTTTGGGCGAAGCGCGGAACGCGCTTCGCCC
>DATJTV010000313.1:0-12966 GCA_035503055.1 Acetobacteraceae bacterium | reverse complement strand
CGCTATCCTGTGCTCGGCGCGGCGCTCCAGCGGCGCGGCGGCGTCGCCCGCCACGATGCGGTCGCCTGGGGCTATGCCCGCGCGGCCGACGCGCTCGGCGTGGACATCATCCAGAACTGCGAGGTGACCGCGATCCGCCGCGGCCCGGCGGGTGCCATCGAGGCGGTGGAGACCAATCGCGGCACCATCCGCACCGAGAAGCTCGGCGTCTCGGCCGCCGGCCACACCAGCGTCGTCATGGCGATGGCCGGAGTGCGCATGCCGATCGAGAGCTATCCGTTACAGGCGCTGGTGTCCGAGCCGGTGAAGCCGGTCTTTCCCTGCGTCGTCATGTCGAACACGATCCACGCCTATATCAGCCAGTCCGACAAGGGCGAGCTCGTCATCGGCGCCGGCACCGACGCCTATGTCTCCTACAGCCAGCGCGGCGCGCTGCACGTGACGAGCGAGGCGCTCGCCGCCATCGGCGAGCTCTTTCCCGCCTTCCGCCGCCTGCGCATGCTGCGCGCCTGGGGCGGGATCGTCGACGTGACGCGCGACCGCTCGCCGATCCTCGGCAAGACGCCGGTGCCCGGCCTCTATGTGAATTGCGGCTGGGGCACCGGCGGCTTCAAGGCGACGCCGGGGGCGGCGCATCTTTTCGCCTGGACGATCGCCAAGGACGCGCCGCACCCCATCAACGCGCCGTTCAGCCTCGATCGCTTTCGCGACGGCAGCCCAATCGACGAGGCCGCCGCCGCCGGCGTCGCGCACTGAAGGGGTATCAGCGTGCTGCTCATTCCCTGCCCCTATTGCGGCGAACGGCCGGAGATCGAGTTCCGCTACGGCGGCGAGGCGCATATCGCGAGGCCGGCCGATCCTGCCGCGGTATCGGACGAGGCCTGGGCGGACTTCCTCTACTTCCGCACCAATCCGAAGGGCGCGCATGCGGAGCGGTGGTGTCATGTGCACGGCTGCGGGCGTTTCTTCAACGCGATACGCGACACGGTGAGCGATCGCTTCCTGGCGAGCTACAAGATCGGCGCGCCGCGCCCCGACGCGAGCCAATGACCGAAAAATTCCGCCTCGTCGCCGGCGGACGCGTCGATCGCGCGCGGCCCCTGCAATTCCGCTTCGACGGCCGTAGCTATCAGGGCCTCGCTGGCGACACGCTTGCCTCCGCGCTGATCGCGAATGGCATGCATCTCGTCGGCCGCTCGTTCAAATACCACCGTCCGCGCGGCATCATGGCCGCTGGCACGGACGAGCCGAACGCGCTCGTCACCGTCTCGCGCGACCGCACCCGCCGCACGCCCAATCTCCGCGCGACCGGGATCGAGCTCTACGAGGGCCTCTCCGCCGTAAGCCAGAATCGGTTTCCCTCGCTTCGCTTCGATCTCGGTGCGCTCGGCGGGCTCGCGGCGCCGCTGCTGCCCGCCGGCTTCTACTACAAGACCTTCATGTGGCCGCGCTTCGCCTGGCGGCGCCTCTACGAGCCGGCGATCCGCGCCAGGGCCGGGCTCGGCTGCGCGCCCGACGCGCCCGATCCGGACGGCTATCTCAACCGCTTCGCCCATTGCGACGTTCTCGTGGTGGGCGCCGGCCCCGCCGGCCTCGCCGCCGCGCTCGCCGCCTCCGAAGCCGGTGCGCGCGTCATCCTCTGCGACGAGCAGGCGGAGCTCGGCGGCTCGCTGCTCGCCGACACCCAAGGGCGCATCGAGTCCCAACCGGCCGCGGTTTGGCTCTCCGCAACGCTTGCGGCACTCGCGCGCAGTCCGCACGTGATCCTGCTCCCGTGCACCACCGCATTCGGCTATTTCCTTGACAACATGGTGGCTTTGGCCGAGCGCGCCACCGACCATCTGGCCGAGCCCGATCCAAGCCTGCCGCGCGAGATCCTCTGGCAGGTGCGGGCGAAGGAGCTGGTGCTGGCCACCGGCGCGATCGAGCGGCCGCTCATCTTTCCCGGCAACGACCGCCCGGGCGTGATGCTCGCCGACGCCGCGCGCACCTACTTGGTGCGCTATGCGGCGAAGCCGGGCACGAGGGCGATCGTCGCGACCGCGCATGATTCTGCCTACGCGGCCGCCCTCGCGCTCCACGAGGCAGGCGTCGCCATCGCCGCGATCGTCGATGCGCGCGCCGAGGCAACCGGCGCGCTGCCCGAGACCGCGCGCCACGCCGGCCTCCCGGTTCGGACCGCGAGCGGGATCGTCGGCACGCGCGGGCACCTCCGCATCACCGCGGCCGAGATCGCCCCGCTCGCCACCGGTACGGCATCGACCGAGACCATGCCTTGCGATCTTCTCCTGATGTGCGGCGGCTTCACGCCGAGCGTGCATCTGTTCTCGCAGGCGCGCGGAACGCTGCGGTTCGAGGATTCGCTTGGCGCCTTCGTTCCCGACTCTGCGGCCGAGCACATCCGCGCGGCCGGCGCCTGCCGCGGCGTCTTCGGCCTCCGCCCCGCGCTCGCCGACGGCACAACAGCGGGCGAGGAAGCCGCGCGAGGAACCCGCGTCGCTGCCGCGCGTCCGGCGGGCGTCGGCCGCGATCCCGGCACCGGCGCCGCACCCGCCCACCCCTCATCGCACGTCCCTGCGCGCGGCAAATCCTTCGTCGATTTCCAGAACGACGTGACCGAAGCCGACCTCGCGCTTGCCGCGCGCGAGGGCTTCCGCTCGATCGAGCACGTCAAGCGCTACACGACGACCGGTATGGCGACCGATCAGGGCAAGACCTCGAACGTCAATGCGCTCGGCATCATCGCCTCCCTGCTGGATAAGCCGATCCCGGACATCGGCCTCACCACCTTCCGCATGCCCTACACGCCGGTCACCTTCGGCACGCTCGCCGGCCCGGCTCGCGGCGCGCTCTTCGATCCCGTCCGCACGACGCCGATCCACGACTGGGCCCGATCGCACGGCGCAGAGTTCGAGGACGTGGACCAGTGGAAGCGGGCGCGGTTCTTCCCCCAAGGCTCCGAGGACATGGCGGAAGCCGTGGCGCGCGAGTGCCGCGCGGTGCGCAGCGCCTGCGGTATCTTCGACGGCTCGACGCTCGGCAAGATCGAAGTCGCGGGGCCGGATGCCGCCGAGTTCCTCAACCGCCTGTACGTGAATTCCTGGAGCCGCCTCGCGCCCGGCCGCTGCCGCTACGGCGTGATGCTGCGCGAGGACGGCTTCGTCTTCGACGACGGCGTCATCGGCCGGCTCGATGCGAATCGCTTCCACGTCACCACCACCACCGGTAATGCCGCCGGCGTGCTCGCGATCATGGAGGATTATCGCCAGACGGAATGGACGGATCTCACGGTCTGGCTCACCTCGATCACCGAGCAGTGGGCGGTGATCGCGGTGCAGGGCCCGCGCGCGCGCGAAGTCGTGGCGCCGCTGGTCGAAGGGCTCGATCTTTCGCCCGCTGCCTTCCCGCATATGAGCGTCGCCGAGACGCGCATCCTGGGCCTTCCCGCCCGCCTCTTCCGCGTGAGCTTCACCGGCGAGCTCGGCTTCGAGATCAACGTGCCGGCCGATTACGCGATCGCGGTCTGGGAGGCGGTGTGCGAGGCGGGCCGGCCACACGGCATCACGCCCTACGGGACCGAGAGCATGCACGTGCTGCGGGCGGAGAAGGGCTACATCGTCGTAGGCCAGGAGGCGGACGGCACGGCGACGCCGGATGATCTCGGCCTCGGCTGGGCGATCGGCAAGGGCAAGCGGGACTTCGTCGGCAAGCGCTCGCTCTCGCGCGCCGCGATGACGCGGCCCGACCGCCCCCAGCTTGTCGGCCTCGTCACCAAAGATCTCGCCCTGGTGCTGGAGGAGGGCGCGGGAATCGTCGCCGACTCCAAAAGCAAATCCATCCTCGGCCACGTGAGTTCCGCCTATTTCAGCGCGACACTCGGGCGCTCGATCGCGCTCGCGATGGTGAAGGGAGGCCGCGCGCGCACAGGCGAGCGCCTCGTGGTGCCGATGCCCGGCCGAGACATCGCCGTCACCATCGTTGCGCCGGTCTTCTACGACCCCGAAGGAGCCCGGCTCCATGGCTGACTTCGCGCTCGCGCGCCACGGTCCGCTCGGCGCCACCCTCGCGGTCCTGCCCTCCGTCGCCCGCTTTTCCTTCCGCGGCGATCCAAGCGCCGCCCGCGTCGCCGGCGATGCGTTCGGCGTGCTACTGTCCGAAACACCCTGCCGCGCCGCCAAGCACGGCGCTCGCGCGGCGCTCTGGCTCGGCCCCGACGAATGGACCCTCCTCGCACCCCCGAACGAGGGCCCCGAAATTGCCGCCGCGATCGCCCGCTCGCTCGGCGATAGGCCCCACGCGCTCGTCGATATCGCGCACCGCGACATCGGCATCGCCGTCGCGGGCACCGACAGCGCCGTCATCGTCAACGCAGGCTGCCCGCTCGACCTCGATCTTTCCTCCTTCCCGATCGATCACTGCACCCGTACCGTCTTCGCCAAAGCCGGCATCGTCCTCTGGCGCGAAGACACCACTCGGTTCCGGATCGAGGTGGCGCGATCCTTCGCGACTTATCTCTGGCAAATGCTCGCCAGGGGCTCCGCCCCTGGACCCTGGTCGCGGGCTCTGCCCCCGACGCCCCCGCTGGGGCCTTGAGGCCCCAGACCCGCATACGTTTAGATAAGTAATGGATTGCAAAGGCTCCGCCTTTGCCGGGGTCCAGGGGCGGAGCCCCTGGCCTTACGCTCGGCTGCTGCCGCCGCGCGTCGCGTGCGAAACCAGGAACATTCTTGCCACGCCGGCGAACGCGATCAGCCCGCCCGCAAGCGCGAGCAGCGGCCGGAAGGTCCCGCTCGGCGTCGGCAGAAAGGCGGCGGGAACGGCGAGCGCCGGCAGCAGCGCGGCGCTAACGACGACGCACGTTCCGAGCCGCAGGAGGTGTGTGCCGAGGACGCCCGGCCCGAGGCCGCCAAGCTGCGAGCGCTGCCGGAGCGCGGCGAGGTCGAGCACGATCAGCAACGCGGCGCCCATCAGAAGCGAAGCGGGAAGGGCGCTGCCCGCGGGTGCGGTCATCGTCGCGGCCGCGAACACGAGAATCGCGAGCACGCTGCCGGCCTTCGCCAGCCCGAGCGCGGGCAGCAGGACGCCGCCCGCGCACGCAGCCGCCGCCACGCCGCCGGCGATCGCGAAGCGCCAGTCTGGCCAGACGCTGAGCGGCAGGAGCCCGAGTGCCGCGGCCGCGGCGAGGCCGAGGACTCGCGTCATGCCGCTCTCCTTGCGAGCGCGCGGGATGCGGTGCCGAGTCCGCCCATCGCCGCATCGAGCGGCGCCGCAACCGACCAGTTGGTCGCCCGAATGCCAACACGGCGCAGCGCCCGCAGCCGTTCCGCCCGCTCCACCCGCCACAGAAGCCGCACCAGCGGGTCGAGATCGCGCGGCCGGAGGGGTCCCACGGACAGCTCGTCCGTCATCAGCGCGAGCACGGCCACGTCCTGACCGCGTTGGGCCAGGCGGATCACTGCGCGGTCGAACCGCTCGTCGGCGAGCGGCGTCAGCGCGAGCACGAGCACCCGCCGCGAGAGCATTTGCTCGGGCAAAGCCGCGAGGTCTTGCGCGAATTCGGTCTGCATCGGCACCGATCGCGCAAGCACGTGCAGGATGCGAACATACTGTCCCTCGCCGGTCCCCGCGCCAACCGAGCGTGCGATGCCACCGTATTCGAGCAGCCCGACGCGATCACGCCGCCGCAGATAGGCGGCCGCGATGCCCGCGGCGGCGCGCAGCACGTGATCGAGGCTGGCGTTCGGGCGCTCGCCGATCACGGAAAAACTGTCGATCAGGAGAACGATCTCCGCCTGCCGGTCGGCATGGAAGCGGTTGGTGTGCAGCGCACGCCGGCGCAGCGAGACCGGCCAATTGATCTCGCGCAGCCGATCGCCGGGTACGAACAGCCGCACCTCGGCGAATGCGACGCCCGATCCGGAAGCTGGCGCGGCGTGCGCGCCGAAGAGCGCGCCGGTATGGCGCGGCGCCGGCAGCCGGGTCACCGCGAGCGCCCGCGGCAACACCGTGACCGCGAGGCACTGCCGCTCCTGCCATGCGCCCGCCCACAGCCCCGAGCGATCGAAGAGGCGCAGCGCGGCGGCGTCGAAATGCAGGACGCTGGGCGCCGCGCAGCGCGCGCGGCAGCGCCAGGTGATGGGCTCGCCGTCGCCGAGCAGGAGATGCGGCGAGTGGGGGACCTCGATCGGTCCCAGAACCGGCGGCAGGATGGGGACGAGCTGCACGATGCCGCGTGCGCCCCCAACCTCTGCGCTGCACGCGATCGTCAGCTCGTCGCCCTCGAACAGAGTCTCAGCGCTTCCCGTGAGCGCAATCCGCGGGGTCTCGACGCGGCCGCGAATCGCGCCCGGCAGCAGCGCAATCAGAAGTGGCAGCGCGAGGACGAAGAGCTCCGGCCGGCCGAGCGCGATGCCGAGGATCAGGGCGACCGCCGTGACGAGCAGCAGCGCCTGCGCGAGCGGCGTCGGACGAAAGATCGTCGTACCTCCGCCGCCGGCGCCGTGATCTGGCTCAGGAGGCTGTCAACCACCTGCGCCGCGTTGATCCGCCCGCCCCAGTTCTCCGGCCGGAGCACGAGCCGGTGCGCCAGCACCGCGGCCGCGACCCGCTTCACGTCGTCGGGAATCACGAAGCCGCGGCCCATGAGGCCGGAGACCGCACGCGCCATCTTCATCAGCGCGAGGCTCGCCTGCGGCGAAGCGCCGAGCGCAAGCCGCGTATCTCCGCGCGTCGCGCGAACCAGATCGACGATGTAACCCTCGATCGAAGGATCGACGAAGATATCCTCGAGCACCGCCTGCATCTCCAGGAACACGTCGCGCGCGAGCACGGGTTCCGTCTGCGGCTGGTCGCCGCGCCTCTCCCTTCTCAGCCGCAGAATTCGCACTTCTTGCTCGGCCGATGGGTAGCCGACCGCGATCCGTATCAGGAAGCGGTCGAGTTCGGCCTACGGCAGAGGGTACGTGCCTTCCAGCTCGATCGGGTTTTACGTTGCGATCACGAGAAAAGGTGGCTTCAGCGCAAAGCTCTCGCCCTCCACCGTCACCTGGCACTCCTGCATCGCCTCGAGCAGCGCCGATTGCGTCTTCGGCGCGGCGCGGTTGATCTCGTCGGCGAGCAGAAGGTGGGTGAAGATCGGCCCGCGCCGGAACGTGAACTCGCGCCGCCTTTGGTCGAAGATGAAGCTGCCGGTGAGGTCCGCGGGCAAGAGGTCGGGGGTGAACTGCACGCGCCGGAACGAAAGCCCGAGCGCCGCGGCGAGCGCGTTGGCGATGGTGGTCTTGGCAACCCCGGGAACGTCCTCGATCAGCACGTGCCCGTTCGCCAGCAGCGCGCCAAGCAGAAGGCGCAGTACGTCCTCCTTGCCGACGATGACCTCCGCAATCGCATCGAGGACGGCATCGGCGCGCGCCGCAAGCTCGGCCAGCGTCATTCCGCCGCCTCGATTGCCGCCAGGATCCGCTCGAGATCGTCTCTGCTCACCGGTCTGCCGTGTCGCGGCGGCATATCGCGCGGCAATTGGGCGTGGCGCCGCAGCGCAATCTTTTCGAGATCGGGCCACAGGACTCGTGCGAAATAACCGCGCTGCCTCAGGCTGAGGCGAACCTCGCCGGCGAGGCGCGCGAGCCGCGGATCGGGTCCGCCCGCCGCTTGCTTTCGGCCGAGCGCGGTCCCGTCCGGCAGCGCGCGCACCGCGGCGATCAGCCGGAACAGCACGGCGGCCGCGAAAAGAGCGCCGGCCAGCCGCACCACCACCGGCGCGTTCGCCTCCCCGACCCAGAGCACGAGCGGCGTTGCGATCCCGGCGATGAGGACGAGCAGCACGCCCCATCCGATGAGCGTGCCGAGCGTGACGGGTTCAGCGCCGGGTTCCATGCGTGCTCGTTTCCTCGAGTGCGGCGCGAATCGCGCCAAGCGCGGCCAGCGCCGCGTCACGGTGCCGTGCCATGATGGGAAGCTCGCTGAAGCGCGCCCGCTCGAAAATCTCGAGGAGCGAGGCGACCGCGGCCGCCGGCAAGCTGAGCGCGCCGAGCGCGGCCTGGACATATTCCCGCGGCGTCTGCCACGGATAGCGGCGATGCTCGACCGTCGCGATCGCGCTCTCGGAGCGCCGATAGCAGGCGATCACGGCGCGCCGCGGATCGCAATCGTCCGCGAGATCGGCAGCCCCTGCATTGAGGGCCTCGGCGAGCGCGCCCGCCAGCCTCGGTCGGCGGCGGCGCCGTCCGAAGCCCAGAAAATCCCATCTCGTGTCCGCGAACATCACGAACGCGAAGGCGAACGCTCCGAACGCAACGGCCGCTAGAACGAGGTCGAGCACGAGGTTCGCCGCCGTCAGGCCGGTGCGCTGGGGCTCCGCCGGCAACGGCGCGCGCCGGCTTACCGCGAACCCCGAATGCATGCCGTCCATTGCAACGGACGAGCCGTGCCGCACCATTTCGCTCAGCAGCCAGGCCGCGAGCGCCGCCCCGATCGCGAGCAGCGCGAGCAGTGCCAGTATCGCGATGCGTTCGCCCTCGGGCTGCGGCGGAGGCAACTGCGCCGCCGCATGGAGGCCGAGATCACGAACATCGTCAAACGCAACGTCGAGAACCTGCGCTGGGCGACCCGCCAGGCGGTCGAGGACGCGCTCGGCCGCCTCGCCGCCGATATCGACGCCTATCTCGCCGCCGTCCACGCCGCGACGCGCGGAGCCATGCAGGCAGCGCTCGAACGCCGCCGGCAGCACGCCGAGACGAGCGAGCCGGAAATCGAGGAGCAGGAGAAGACGGTACAATCGCTCGCAGGGCTCGAAAGCGCGCTGCGCGATATCGCCGGCCGTGAGGCCTGACCCCCAGGAGGCCAGGGGACAAGCCGCCCTCTGGCCTTCCTGGTGCGGGAGGCGAATTTGGCGCTCTTTTGTAAGGAAATGGCGTATTTCGACAAGTGCGCCCTTGCCGTGCGGCCGAATATCCGAATAAGAGGCCGCGCAACGCTTGATGGATGCAGGCCAAAGGGGGACGGCGCGCACGATGCTTGACGGGGTTTCCTCGCCGCTCGCGGCGCTGGATCACGGCAGTCCCGATCTCTCCCGCCTTCGCGGCGCGCGGCCCTGGGATCCCGAATCCGATGTCGTCCTCATCTGCCGCCGGGTCTGGAACGAGACCCCGGACGTCAAGACCTTCGTCTTCTCGGCTGCCGAACCGCGCCGCTTCGACTTCCAGCCGGGCCAGTTCATGACCTGGGAGTTCGAGATTGGCGGGCGGCGCGTCAATCGCTGCTACACGATCGCCTCCTCCGCGGCCCGTCCGCACATGATCTCGATCACCGTCAAACGTGTGCTCGGCGGCGAGGTCTCGCCCTGGCTGCATGAAAATCTCCGTCCCGGCGTCGCGGTCCGCGCGCTCGGCCCCGCCGGAAGCTTCATCGGCACGCCGCGCCCCGGGGGAAAATACCTCTTCCTCTCGGGCGGCAGCGGGATCACGCCGCTGATGGCGATGGCGCGCACCCACGAGGACCTTGCGGGGGACGCCGACATCGCCTTCGTGCACAATGCGCGCAGCCCGCCTGACATCATCTTCCGGAGCGAGCTTGCGGCGCTCGCCCGCCACCACGCGGGCTTCCGGTTCGTCCCGATCTGCGAGGCTGATTCGCCCACCGAGGCCTGGCACGGCATGCGTGGCCGCCTCGATGCGCCCATGCTCGCCCTGATCGCGCCCGATCTCGCCGAGCGCGAGGTCTTCACCTGCGGGCCGGCAGGCTACATGGCGGCCGTCCGGGCGATGCTGGGCGCGGCGGGCTTCGACATGGCGCGCTACCACGAGGAGAGTTTTTGCTTCGCGGACCTTGCCCCGAGCCCCGAGACGCCGCCCGCCATGGCCGAAGCGGCTGGGGCGGGGTTTCGCGTGCAGTTCCGGCAGAGCGAGCGCAGCGTCCTCTGCGCGCCCGGCACGAGCATCCTCGAATCGGCCCTTGCGGCCGGGATGCGGCTGCCGTTCTCTTGCAGCCAGGGCATTTGCGGGACGTGCAAGAGCCGGATGGTCTCGGGCTCGGTTGACATGCAGCATCAGGGCGGCATCCGGCGGCGGGAGGTCGACCAGGGGATGATCCTGCTCTGCTGCTCCCGCCCGACGAGCGATCTCGTGATCGATCGCTAGGGATGGAGATGCGCGGGGAAGGGCAGGGGAGTCCGTTCGATCTTGCGGCGATCCACCGCTTCGGCTTCCTCACTCTTCCCAACTATTCGATGATCGCCTTCGCCAACGCCGTGGAGGCCTGCCGCGGCGCGAACTATGTCGATCCGCGCGCCGGATATCGCTGGCAGGTGGTGACGCTCGACGGCAAGCCCGCGCGCGCGAGCAACGGGCTCCTCATCGAGCCGACGCTGGCACTCGAGGAGGCCGGACCGTTCGATGTCGTCTTCGCGTGCGGCGGCGTCGATATCCGCCACGCGATGAGCCGGCGCCTCGGCGCCGCACTCCGCCGGCTCGCCAAGAACGGAATTGCACTGGGCGCGCTCTGCACCGGCACCTACGCGCTGGCCGAGGCCGGCGTGCTCGCGGGTTACCGCTCTGTGATCCATTGGGAGAATATCGAGGCGGCGCGCACCGAGTTCCCGAACGTCGATTTCGTCGAGGACCTCTTCGTGATCGACCGCGACCGGCTCACCTGCTCGGGCGGGATCGCACCGCTCGACATGATGCTGGCGCTGATCTATGCGCGGCTCGGCGCGGAAAAGGCGGCCGCGGTCTCCGCCGAGTTCATCCTCGAGCGGATCCGCTCCGGCGCCGAACGGCAGTACGAGCCGCTCGGCCCCCGCGCCGTCCGCGGGCATCCGGTCCTGGAGCGCGCCGTGCAGGCGATCGAGGAGACCCTGGAAGCGCCGATGAAGGTGGGCGCGCTCGCCCGCCGCGCGGGCATTTCGGTCCGCCAGCTCGAGCGGCTCTTCCGCCGCCACCTCGGCACCACGCCCGGGGGTTACGCCTCGACGGTGCGGCTCGAGCGGGCGCGTGCGCTGCTCCGGCTCACCGCGACGCCGGTGACCGAAGTCGGGCTTGCCTGCGGCTTCCAGTCCCCTTCACACTTCAGCGCCGCCTACCGCCAGCGTTTCGGCCATGCCCCACGGAGCGAGCGGGACGGCGCGGCGGGATTGCGTGCGTCATGAGCGGGCGGCGCGGCCATCGAGTTCACGTGCAAATTGCGGCAATCGCGGCTACGAGCCAAGAGCGCATCGGGAGGAAGGAACCGCCTCGCGCGGTTGCCGGCTGATCATCCATCGAGAAGAAACAAGGAGGCTTCGATGTCATCCACTCAGGAGAATCCGAATATCCGGCTTCTCAAAAGGGAGCTTGCGGACGGGAAGATCGACCGGCGCGAATTCCTGCGCTTCGCAACCTTGCTCGGCATGGCCGTCCCCGCCGCCTATGCCTTCGCGGGCCTGCCGCTCGAGGGCTCGCTGGCCAGGCGGGCCCAAGCGGCGATGCCCTCGGGCGGCACGCTCCGGCTCGGCACCCGCGTGAAGTCGCTCACCGACCCGGCAACCTATTCCTGGGGCGGATACGATTCGAACGTCACTCGCCAAGTCTGCGAGTACCTGACTCTGACGGACCGCAACAACGTCACCCACCCCTATCTTCTGGAGAAGTGGGAAGCGAGCCCGGACCTCAAGACCTGGACGCTGACCATCCGCGACAACATCAAATGGCACAACGGCGAGGACTTCACCGCCGATGACGTGCTTTGGAACCTCAAGCGCCTGACCGACCCTGCGGTGGGCTCCTCCTTCATCGGCCTGATCCAGGACTTCCTGCTCAAGAGCGTGCCGAACGGCACGGACAAGTCCGGCAAGCCGCAGACCAAGCTCGTCTGGTGGGACGCCAATGCGATCGAGAAAGTCGATTCCCACACCATCCGCCTGAACGGCCGGACGCCGCAGGTGGCGATCCCCGAATACCTGTTCCACTACCCCGCGCTGATGCTCTACCCGGGTGAGAAGGGCGTGTTCGGCGTCGGCTCCCAGGGGACAGGCGCCTTCACGATGAGCGAGTACCAGATCGGCAAGGTCGCCTCGGTTCGCGCGGTCAAGAACTATTGGGGGCAGACGGTCGCGGCTCCCTGGGCCGGCGGGCCCTACCTCGACGAGATCCAGTTCATCGACCTCGGTGACAATATGGCCACCGGAATATCCGCCATGGCCTCGCACCAGGTGGGCGGGCTGGTGGTTACGGATCCGAGCCAGGCGCCGGCGTTGAAGGCGATGCCGTTCCTCAAGCTCTACACGGTCGCGAGCGCGCAGTGCGCGGTTCTCCGCTTCCACGTCGATCTCAAGCCATGGACGGATCCCAAGGTGCGGATGGCGATGCGGCTCGGGCTCAACAATGCGAGCTTCATCGAGCTCGCGCTGCGCGGCCTCGGCACGCTCGGCCAGGATTGCCACGTGGCACCCGTGCTGCCGGACTACGGCAAGGTCCCGGACATCGATCTCAGCATCGCCAAGGCGAAGCAGCTCCTGAGCGAGGCCGGATATCCGGAGGGTTTCGACACCGAGCTCGCCGTCCCCTCCGACACCGGCTGGATCGTCGCCCAGTGCCAGGCCGCGGTCGAGCAATGGAAGGCGATCGGTGCGCGGGTGAAGCTCAACGTGATGCCGGGCGCGGAGTATTGGAACGTGTGGACGAAGGTGCCCTTCGGCTGCACCATCTGGTACCATCGCCCGCTCGGGGTGATGCTGCTCAACCTCGCCTATCGCACCGGCGTTCCGTGGAACGAGAGCGGCTACTCGAACCCCGAGTTCGACCAGCTCCTGAACCAGGCGGGCGGAATCCTGGAGGCCGACAAGCGCGCCATGGTGATGGCGAAGCTCGAGGGGATTCTCCAGACCGACGGGCCGATGGCCCAGCCCGCGTTCGCGGAGGCGTTCACCTTCATGGACAAGAACGTCATGGGCTTCGATATGCATCCGACCAACTACGTCTTCGGCAACCAGTT
>DATJTV010000312.1:0-2904 GCA_035503055.1 Acetobacteraceae bacterium | reverse complement strand
CGGCAAGCCGCCCCCTCATCGCCGTCCTTGCCGTCCAGGCACAAGGACCAGCGCGAAATAGGGCGCGCTCGCGCCCTCCACCTCCTCGAACGGCAAGATGCGCTCGCCCGGCATCGTCCCGCGCTCGACATAGACGGCCCGGTCCGCTCGGCCCGCACGCCACAAGGCCGCGCGAATCTTCGCAAGGTTGCCGCCCACCTTCATGATCACGGCCGCATCGCAGCCCGCCAGCCGCGCCGCCAGGCTCTCCTCGTCGAGCGTGCCGGGCAGCACCGCCAGCACGTCATCGCCATGAACCATCTTCGCCCCGGCCCGCGTCCAGCAGCCGCTCATCCCGGTGACGCCGGGGATCACCACGCTCCGGCAGGCGGGCCCGAGCCGGTCGAGCAGCGCCATCGACGAGCCGTAGAAGAACGGATCGCCCTCGCACAGCAGCCCGACATCGATCCCCGCCGCTAGCCTTGCTCCGACAAGGGCGGCGCACTCGGCATAAAATTCAGCAATCCGAGCGACGTATCGCTCGTCCCTGGAATCGAGCTCGGTGGTGAGCGGATATTCGAGGCGAAGCTCCTCCGCGCCGGGAGCAATTTGGTCCCCGGCGATCCGCCGCGCGTGCCCCTCCCGGCCGCGCTTGGCGAAATAGGCGATTACCTTGGCGCTGCCGATTGCCCGCGCCGCCTTCAGCGTCATCAGCTCGGGATCCCCCGGCCCGAGGCCGATCACATGAAGCGTGCCCGGGTGAACTTGCAACGCGCTCATTCCGTCTCGCTCGCCAGCGCGTTGACCGCGGCCACCGCCATCGCGCTGCCTCCCAGGCGGCCGCGCACGATTGCGAACGGCACCCGCCCGTCCGCTGCCAGCGCCTCCTTCGCCTCGGCCGCACCCACGAACCCCACCGGCATCCCGATCACCGCCGCCGGCGCGGGCGCCCCGGCATCGAGCAGCTCGAGCAGGCGATAGAGCGCCGTCGGCGCATTGCCGATCGCCACCAGCGCCCCGCCCATCCGCTCGCCCCAGAGATCGACCGCAGCCGCCGAGCGCGTCATGCCGAGCCGCGCCGCCCGCTCCACCACTCCCGGCGCCTCCAACGTGCAGACGATCTCGTTCGCCGCCGGCAGGCGGCTTCGTGTGATGCCGTGCGCGACCATCTTCGAATCGCAGAGGATCGGCTTTCCCGCCTTGAGCGCCGCAAGCGCGGCTTCGGCGAACTCCGGCGCAAAGCGAAGCTCGCGCGCGATTCCCACTATGCCGCAGGCATGGATGACGCGCACCGCGATGCGCGCTTCGGTCGGCGCGAGTCCTTCGAGGTCGGCCTCGGCGCGAATGGCGGCGAAGGACTGCGCATAGATTGCGGCCCCGTCGCGGACATAGCGATAGGGCCCGCTCACGCACCCGCCTCCAAGAGCCCGATGGCCTCCGCCATCGTCAGTCCGCGCGCAAGCGGCGCATCGCCCGCCCGTCCGTCGCGGACGATGCGGTAGCGCCCGTCCTCGCCCACCAGCGTCACCGGCGCCGCCTCCGCCTGCCCGCATCCTTTCGAGCAACCCGAGACGTGCACCGCGATCTTCAACCCACGCTTCACCAGCAGTGCTGCATCCGCCCGCGCATCGACCGCGGCGGCCGCGCAACCCGGCCGCCCGACGCAGGCGGTGACCGCGCGCCGCGGATCGCCGGGATCGGCGATCAGCCCGAGCCGGGCAGCTCGCACGGCGAGGGCAGGGGCCTCGGCCGCTTCAACGCCGGGCAGCGCGATAGCGCGCCACGGCGTGAGCCGCAGGCTCCCATCGCCCCATTCCCCGGCGATTGCGGCGATGCCCGCGAGCGTCGCCGCGCTCATCGTCCCGAACGGCACGCCGAGCCCGAACGCCCCGAACTCGCCCCCGCCATAATCGAGCCAGCCAATCGCCGGCGGCTTCGCCCGCGGCTTCATCTTCGCGACCGGATCGAGCCCCGCCGCGGCGAACAAGGCGGCACTCCCGATCGCGCCGACCAGCGCCCGCATCCGCCGCGGCCGTACCGCGCACCGCCCTGCCAGTTCGAGGAAGGCCCGCGCCAGCCGCGCCACCGCCTCGTCCCCCACCACCTCGGCCGCCCCATCCTCGCCGGCCGGCGCTACCAGCCACCGCCCGTCGACCCACGCCACGACCAGGTCCGCGCCGGTCCCGCCCAGCTTCAGAACTCCGCCGCCATCCACCGCGACCGCGAATTTCGCCGGCAGGTCCGCGAGCGTCGGATCCCCAGCCAGCGCCGTCTCAACTTCCGCCGCAATTCTCCCCGCAAGGCGCGCGACCCCCGGATCGGCCCCGGCCAGAGGCGGATGGATCACCCTCCTTCGCGCCTCCCGCGCCGGGTCCGAATCGGCAAGCCCGGCGCCGACGATCGCCGCGGCAAAGGGCGCGATCCCCTCGTCCGCAAGCCCGCGCACCTGCAAATTGGCTCGGCTCGTCAGCTCTATCATTCCGTTTCCGAATCGTTCTGCCGCCTCGGCGACGCACCTTGCGCCGGCAACGCTCAGCACCCCGCCCGGCGGCTTCACCCGCACCAGCCACCCGTCCGCCGCCCGCATCGGCGCGAAGAGGCTCGGGCACCATCCCTTCGCCGCCGGCCCGCTCATCCCTTGCCGCCGTCCAGGATGTCCGCCACCCGGTTGCGCCGCGCGTGCCAGAGGCCGCGCCGGACCGCGTCGGCGAACCGTGTCGCCATCGCCGCCCGCGCGGCCGGGTTGGCGGTGCGCAAGAACGCGTCCACGGCCGGGTCGCCGAGCGTCGCCTCGAACACGAGGTCGAACTGGCCGTCCAGCCGTTCCGGGAGTGTCGCGGCAAATCCGTGGAGCGCCTCGAGCGCCCGGGCGATCTCCGCCGCCCCCCGGTAGCCGTGCCGCATCATCCCGGCGATCCAGGCCGG
>DATJTV010000311.1:0-4520 GCA_035503055.1 Acetobacteraceae bacterium | reverse complement strand
TTTCGGCCGCTCGCGGCGCAGCATTAATTCGCGATTGGCGCGTGCCGCGCAGGATTGATTCGCGTGGCAGCCGTAGGCGATTCTTTTTGGTCATTCGTTGCCACTCCGTCCGACTTTTTCAGCAGCCTGTTAGAGCGTGATCGCCGAGGGTTGAATCACCGAAGGCGTGAATCACGCGGGAAAACAAAGACCTAGAGCGGGACGCGTGAGCCCGAGCGAATGCATCCCGCTCTACAGGACGAGCCAGGCTGCGTTCCCGGCCGGCGCTTGCCGGGCGGATGGAAAAAAGCCGGTCCGGAGGCCGCGGGACGGCGCAAGGCGCCCGCATCTCATATCGCGCCGTAAGCCATTCCCGGACCGATCCGAGAACCGGCATCGTGCTGAAGTACGATCATCACGTGATCGTCCGGAGCACCCCACCCACGCAACCCTGGGTCGCGACCGCCATTACCTCACAGGGCGCACCCCCGCCGCTCCGACGGAGCCCCATTCCGGCGAATCCGCCGCGCCATTACTCCGCCGCTGCGCGCAAGCCCTTCGCCAGCACCTCGGTGATTGCCTGGTCGATGATGGCGATGCCGCGCCCGATCTCGGCCTTGCTGACCGTGAGCGGCGGAGCGATGCGCCAGATCGCCGCCATCTGCCCGACCGAAACGATATTCATCGAAAGGCCGAGCTCCATGCAGCGGGCGGTGATCGCGCGACCCGTGGCGGCGTCGGGGGCGCGGGTCTCGCGGTCCTTGACCAGCTCGACGCCCTGCAAGAGCCCGAAGCCGCGCACATCGCCGATGATCTCGTGCTTCTCCTGGAGCCAGCGCAGGCCCGCGGTCAGCTCCTTGCCCATCGCCAGCGCGCGCTCGTTCAGCGCCTCTTCCTCGAGCACGTTGAGCACGGCCAGCGCCACATGGGCCGGCAGAGGATCGGAGACATGCGAAGTCGCGTGGATGAAGCCCTTCGCATGGCAGGTGGCCTCGGTCTCGTCCGAAATCACGGTGGCCGAGAGCGGCAGGCCGCCGCCCAGCGTCTTCGAAAGCGTGAGGATATCAGGTTCTGTCGCGAAATGCTGGAAGGCGAAGTCGCAGCCGAGGCGGCCGAAGGCGGTCTGTGCCTCGTCGAAGATGAGCAGCATGCCGCGCTTCTCGCATTGCTCCTTCACCTTCTGCCAATAGAAATCCGGCGGGACGATCACCCCGCCCGAGCTTTCCACCGGCTCGGCGATCAGGGCAGCGAGCGACCCGGTCGACTGCGCGTCGATCATGTCGAAACCGATCTCGAGGCAGGTGCCGTCGCAGTCGTCCCGGCAGTGCCGTACCGGGCAGTGATAGGCGTTGGGCGCCGGCAGCGCGAGCGAGCCCGGCATCATCGGCCCGTAGCCCTGCCGGCCGGCGACGTAGTTGACCGACTGCGCTCCCGAGGTCATGCCGTGCCAGGCGCCGGTGAAGCCCACGATCTCGTAGCGGCCGCTCTGCAGCTTGGCGAGCTTGATCGCCGCCTCGTTGGCTTCGCCGCCGGTCGAGAGGAACAAGGCCCGCGAGAGATGCGGCGGCAGCATCTGCGCGAGCCGCTGCGAGAGCGCCACCACCGGCGGGCTCAGCATGCCGCTGAAGAGGTGCAGCGCGCCCTCGCAGGCCTCGTGGATCGCCGCAACGATGCGCGGATGGTTGTGGCCGATCGTCGCGCACATCTGGCCCGAGGTGAAATCGAGGATCTCGCGCCCCTCGCCGTCCCAGAGCAGCGTGCCGCGCGCCTTGGCCACCAGGCTTGGCGCGAACGCCATCCCGTAGCGGATCAGATGCGCGTCCCAGGGCTCATTGGTGAGCGGCGGCGACATCGGCCCCTCCTTCCTCTGCACGACGGAATGAGCATAGCCGGTGTGGGCCGTTCGCCGATTTCTTTTTTATCGTCAATTTCTATGTCATCGAGCTAGAATCCGCTCCGCCGAGAAATACTAATCGTCAAAAACGCCCTTTGGCTTTCGAACCGGAAAGTCCATGCAAGAAGCCCCTCCCGTGCTCGACGCGATCGACCGGCGCATCCTCCGCGCCTTGCAGCGCGACAGCTCGATCGCCAACCAGGCGCTGGCCGACGCGGTCGGCCTCTCGCCGCCGGCCTGCCTCAAGCGCGTGCGCCGGCTCAAGGAAGCTTGCATCATCGAGCGCACCGCCGCTCTTCTCTCGCCCGCCGCGCTCGGCTTTCCGCTGCTCACCGTGGCGCGCGTCAAGCTCAACCGGCCGACCGGGAAGTCGATGCGCGAGTTCGAGCAGCGGATGAGCGCGCTGCCGCGCGTCACGCACTGCCTCATAGTCGCCGGCGATATCGATTATGTGGTGATGATCCGCAGCCGCGACGTCGCCCATTATCAGGAGTTCGCGCGCCAGGTGTTGGCGACCGCGCCGGGCATCCGCTCCTACACCAGCGAGATCGTGCTGGCCGTCAGCAAATGGACCACCGAGATCCCCGTGGAGGAGGGTTGAGGACGCGCGGGCGGGGGCAGAGCATCCCGCCCGAGCGACCCTGGGTCGCGACCGCCATCACCTCATAGGACGCACCTTCGCCGTCCGCTGGCTGCGGCTCACGGGAGGCACTCTTTGTTTTGCCGAGCGTCTTCATCCGATCGAACGATTTCATTCGATCGGATCATGCTCCAGCACGATGCGGCGTCCGCATTCGGCCGCTTTCTCGATCGCCGCGATGATCCGATGCAGCGCGACCGCGTCTTCGAAGCTCGGCGCGGTACGAGTGCCGTCCCGCAGGTCCCGCGCCATCCTCGCATAGAGGCGGGCGACGTTCCCCGGCTCCACGTCCTCCGGCCATCCGGAACGATAGGAAGCGGGAACCTCCAGCGGCCGGAACGCCCTTGCCTCGCCCCGCGCGCCCTCGAGGGATAGCTTCACCATCTGCGTATGGCCGGAAGGGCCCGAGATCCGGATGTCGCCTTCCGTGCCGTTGATCTCCCAAAGCAGGCCCTCGCCGTCCCGCGCCGCGCCGCCGCGATAATGGATGGAGACGGGCGCGCCGCCGGCCAGGACACCGCTCACCAGCACCTGGTCCGGGGCGGATACGGGCAGCGTTTCTCCGGTATCGGCTGCGAGCGCCGTGGATCGCCGCGTCGCCAGCACCGCGACAACTTCCGCGACCTCGCCGAGCACCTCCTTCAGCGCCGCCAGCGTATGCCCCACCGGGATCGTGAGCAGGGTGGCGCCGTTGGCGCGGTCCAGCAGATAGGCGTAGGTTTTCTTGTCGGGGATGGTGCCACCGCCCGGCAGAGCGCCGCCTCGCGCGACCAGCGTGGTCGACAGCACCTCGCCGACGAAGCCCTCGGCGATGAGATGTCTCAAATGCTCGATCTCCGGGGCGGCACGCGCTTGGGTTCCGACCACGCCCAAGACCCCTTTTGCCCGCGCGAGCGCGGCCATTTCCTCGGCCTCGGCCAGGCCGTTGCCGAGCGGCCACTCGCAGTAGACATGCTTGCCTGCCCCGATCGCCGCCTTCACGATCTCCAGGTGCGGGGGCACCTTCACCGTGACGGTGACGATATCGACCTCCGGCGCCGCGACCAGCTCGGCCACGTCCGCGAAGGCCTTCGGTATCCCGCTCGCGGCAGCAGCCTCTTCGGCGCTGGCCCTGCTCGTGTTGGCGACGCCGACGATCTCGAAGGTCTCGGAGAGTGCGCGCAGCGCAGGAACATGGGCTCGCATGGCCCAGCCCCGGTCGGGCTTCAAGCCAACGATGCCAACCCTGAAACGTCGTCCCGGCATGGCGTTCGCTTCTCCTTCGCACCGCGCGGCCAGGAAATAGGCCCGGGCGTTCCATGCGGAAACTCCGTATATATGCGAGCGATCCGTGAGATTCCGCACAGATGGCCGATTGGGAAGACATCCGGCATTTCCTGGCCGTGGCGCAAAGCGGCACGCTCTCCGGTGCCGCTCGCGCTCTGAGGGTGGATCACGCGACGGTCAGCCGGCGGCTTGCCGCGCTGGAGGCTGCGCTCGACGTCCGGCTGGTCGATCGCCTGCCGCGATCCTGCCGCCTCACCGCCATCGGCAGGCAGGTGCTGGAGCGCGCCACGGAGATGGAAGCCGGGGCTCACGGCATCGCCCGCCTGGCGAAGGCCGCCCATGCTCCGCTCGTCGGCCGGGTGACGCTCAGCGCGCCGCCCGTTCTGGTCACCCATCTTCTGGCTGCGCACCTGGCGCGCTTCCGGTCCGCATATCCGGACATCCGGCTTTCGCTCGCGGCCCAAGGGCCGCAGGTTTCGCTCAGCCGTCGCGAAGCCGACGTCGCCGTGCGCCTCGTGCGGCCGGACGAAGCGGGGAGCGTGATGCGCAAGATCGGGACGATGCCTTTCGGCCTCTATGCGCACCGGTCCTACACGCACCTGGCAGTGCCCGAGAGGTGGCAATTCATCGCCTTCGATCACGGCTACGCCGACATGCCGCAACAACGCTGGCTGCTCGGCATTGCCGGCGACCGCCCGGTCGCCTGCGAATTGAACCACATCGGCGAACACCTGATCGCGG
>DATJTV010000310.1:0-4560 GCA_035503055.1 Acetobacteraceae bacterium | reverse complement strand
GGCGGAAGACCATCATCCGCTCGACCTCGGTGCCGGTGGCCGCCGCCGGGTCCGGCACGCCCCAATGCGCGGTGACGGGCTGGCCGGGCCAGACCGGGCAGATCTCGCCGGCCGCGTCGTCGCAGACGGTGAAGACGAAATCCATCACCGGCGCGCCGGGGAGGGCGAACTCGTCCCAGCTCTTGGAGCGGAGGCCGGTCGTCGGCAGCCCCGCCTGCTCGAGCACGGCGAGCGTCATCGGGTTCACGACGCCCTTGGGGTGGCTGCCGGCGCTGAAGCCGCGGAACTTGCCGTTCCCCCAGCGCTCGGTCAGCCGCTCGGCCATGATGCTGCGCGCGGAGTTGCCCGTGCAGAGGAAGAGCACGTTCATCACGCGATCCGGGGGCTGCGCCATCGCGCTTGCTTCCCTTACGCCGAGCGGCGGCGGGTGCGGGCGCCTTCGGCCGCCGGCCGCGCCGGATCGCAGAGCGGCGCGCATGCTGCCCCGTCCTGGCCGCAGCAATGCTCGGTGAGAAATCCGACGAGGGCGTTCATGGCGGTGAAGTCCGCGGCGTAGATGATCTGCCGGCTCAGCCGCCGCTGGGTGACGAGGCGGGCGTGCAGAAGCGCCTGAAGATGGAAGGTGAGCGAGGAAGGAACGGCATTCAGCCGCGCGGCGATCACGCCCGCGGGCAGGCCGGCGGGTCCGGCCTCGACCAGCAGCCGATAGGCCGCGAGCCGGGTTTCATGCGCGAGCGCCGCCAAGGCCGCCACCACCTGGGGCGCCTTCAACCGTCCGATTCGTGCTGTCATGCCCAGGGAATATGGCTCGCTGCGCCGCGGCATACAATAACAGTTCGATGACATTCGGATCCACAAAGGATCGGCCCGCATATTCGCGCCCCGGCCGACCGGGCGCCGCCCAGCCGGCGCCTATCGCTTCTCTCTTATTATTCGATAAATAAGGAAATGTCATCAAATTGTCTCGGCGCGTGTCCGCCGGCTTGGCTATTCCTCCTTCCGGTACGAAAAAGAGGAGGCTCCCGTGGTCCCGACTTCAGCGCGATCGGCCCGATTGCTCGGTGCCCGCCAGGCTAGGCTCTATCTGCCCGGCCTTGGTTTGATCGGGCTTGCGCTCGGCGCGGCAAATCAAGCCCGCGCAGCAACGCAGATCACCGGCGCCGGATCGACCTTCGATTATCCCTTCTTCTCCAAGGCGTTCTACTTCTACAGCCAGAAGCACGAGGACGTCAGCGTCAACTACCAGTCGATCGGCAGCGGCGGCGGAATCCAGCAATTCACGGCCAAGACGGTCGATTTCGGGGCGAGCGACGTGCCGATGAATGCGGACGAGCTGGCGCGGGCGCACTTCGCCGTATTGCAGGTTCCGGTAACGCTGGGCGGCGAGGGAATCGCCTACACCCTCCCCGGCATCGGAAAAGGGTTGCACATGACGCGCGCTCTGATCGCCGATATCTATCTCGGCCGGATCACCAAATGGAGCGACCCGGCCATTGCGAGGCTGAACCCGGGCGTCAGGCTGCCGAACCTCGCGATTACGGTCGTCCATCGATCGGACGGCTCCGGCACCACCTACATTTTCACCGACTTCCTTTCCCACGTCTCGCCGGAGTGGAAGAGCAAGGTGGGCGCGGGAAAGAGCGTGGAATGGCCGGCGCCGAGCAGCATCGGCGGCAAGGGCAACGAGGGCGTGGCCGGCCTGGTGCGGCAGACGCCGGGGGCCATCGGCTATGTCGAGCTTGCCTACCTGCTCGAGAACAGCATGCCCTACGCGCTGGTCGAGAACGGGTCGGGGAAATATCTCTACCCTGACATTTCCTCGGTCGCGGCGGCCGCGGCGACGAAGCCCAACGTGTCCTCGACGGACTTCTCGATCGTCGATGCTGAGGGCCCGGAGTGCTACCCGATCAGCGGGTACTCGTGGCTACTGCTCTATCGTAATCCGCCCAGCCCCGCGCGTGGCGCGCTCGTCAAGGCAGTGATGTCATGGCTGGTCACGAAGGGCCAGCCGATCGCCAAGACGATCGACTACGTCCCGCTGCCGGAGAACGTGCAGCAGCAGGCGCTCACGATCATCGGCGAGATGCAGGTCGCGTGACCCGAGGTGCCCGCCTCGTTCGGTAGCGCGCCGGGAGAGAATCGCTGAGCACGAGCTCGTTCCTCGCGAGAGGGGCTGCGGCGGGGCGCGGGCGCCCCGCTGGACGCCGGCGTGGGCGGTTCGCGGCGCGGCTCTTCACGGGCGGGCTGTACGGCTCGTGCGCGGTCTTCCTGGCGATCATCGCCGGCCTCGCTCTCGAGCTGGCCTGGGGGTCGCGCATTTCCATCGGCCGGTTCGGGCTCCCGTTCCTGTGGACCAATGTCTGGGATCCGGTGAAGGGCCGGTTCGGGGCGCTCGCCTTCATTTACGGGACGGTCGTCAGCTCGGCGATCGCGCTTGCGCTCGCGGCCGGGATCGGGATTCTCGCGGGGATCTACCTGGCCGAGTTCGCGCCGCGACGCCTTGCCACGACACTCGGAACCCTCATCGAGCTTTTGGCGGCCGTGCCCAGCGTGGTGTACGGGCTTTGGGGCCTTTTCGTGCTGGCCCCGGTGGTGAGCGGCTGGATCGGGCCGGCGCTGCAGGGCGCGCTCGGCTTCCTGCCGGTGTTTCAGGGCACGATCTACGGCGTGAACATGTTGACGGCATCGTTGGTGCTGGCGCTGATGATCGTCCCGACCGTGACGGCTCTCACGCGCGACCTGATCGCCGCGGTACCGCGGCGGACCTCGGAGGCCGCCTTGGCGCTCGGTGCCACGCGCTGGGAGGCGATGTCGCGGGTGGTGCTTCCGGTGGTGCGGCCGGGAGTCTTCGGGGCGTGCATGCTGGCGCTCGGGCGTGCGCTCGGCGAGACGATCGCGACCACCATGGTGATCGGGAACCGGCCGGCGATCGCGGCTTCGCTCTTCGCGCCGGGCTATACGGTGGCGAGCGTGATCGCGAACGAGTTCACAGAAGCGACGACCAATCTCTACCTCAGCGCGCTGATCGAGCTCGGCCTCATCCTCTTCGTGATCAGCGTGATCATCAACGGGGCCGGGCGGCTGCTGATGCGCTATCTGCTGCGGGTCGGCCTATGAAGGCGACGGGAAATGCAGGTCTCGCCGCCGGCAGGACGGTCCGCGGGCTGTCGGTGGGCCGGCACCTGAACGACCTCGCCTGGCGTGCGGCGGCCGGCATCTGCGCCGTCGGCGTGGCGGCCGTTCTGCTCATGATCATGGGCTACATCGTGCGCGAGGGAGTAGGCGCCCTCTCGTTCACGTTCCTGACGAGCGCCCCGCACCCCGTCGGCGTGCCGGGCGGCGGCGTCGGCAACGGCATCGCCGGCACCTTGATCATCGTCGGCATCGCCGCGGTGATGGCATTCCCCATCGGCATTTTCGTCGGCGTCTATCTTGCGGTTTACGGCCATGGCCGCATTGCCGACACGATCCGCTTCCTGTCCGATGTGCTGGCGAGCGTGCCGAGCATTGCCGTCGGGCTTTTCGCCTACACCCTCCTGGTGCAGCCGTTTCGGCATTTCTCCGCTTTTTCGGCGTCCTTCGCCTTTGCCATCCTGATGATGCCGCTGGTCATTCGCACCACCGAGGGGTCACTGCGTCTGCTGCCGCCGGAACTACGCGAGTCCGCGGTTGCGCTCGGCGCGTCCGATTACCAGGTGACGACGCGTTGTCTCCTGGTGGCGGCGAGGCCCGGTATCGTCACCGGCCTCCTGCTCGCGCTCGCACGCGTGACTGGAGAGACGGCGCCGCTGCTCTTCACCGCCTTCGGCAGCCAGTTCTGGCAATTCAATCCAAGCAACCCGATGGCCGAGCTGTCGTTGCAGATCTTCACCTATGCCATCTCGCCCTATCGGGACTGGCATCAGCAGGCATGGGCGGGGGCTCTGGTCCTCATTCTGGCCGTCTCGGCACTCGGTATGATTGCGCGGGTTGTGTTCCGCCAGCGGCACAGCGTTGGTGGCTGATACCAGCGGCGCGCCGCGAGCCGGGATCAGGACTTCGCGGTCCACACCGCGCACCAGCCTTGCGGGCTGATGCTGCCGGCCACCACCGTGCAGTGGCCGTCAGCGGTGGCGGAAGGCCCTGGGATGAAATGCATGCAATTGGTGCAATCGCTGCTGCCATTGGGGGAGTCGCGATAGGCCACCGCGCTCTGCGGCGTGATCCCGTACGTGACGGCTGCCCGCGCCCGCATCGCCCCCGCGCCCGCGAGCACGGCCGTCGTTGCGATGGCGGTCCGCCTACCGATTGCCTTCATCATGGGATCCGAGCCTTTCTTTCCGAGAAGCGGCGTGCGCGCCACGACGGGCTGGTGGTCTACCCGCCGGTGACGCTCATGTGGCGGGCGACAGAGGGGCGGTTGTGGCGGCGGTCGATGATGAAGTCGTGGCCTTTGGGTTTGCGCGAGATCGCCTCGAGGATGGCCTCGTCGAGCTCGGCTTGGGTGGCGCCGGCGCGGAGCGGGTGGCGGAGATCCGCGGCGTCGTTCTGGCCGAGGCACATATAGAGCGTGCCGGTGCA
>DATJTV010000309.1:0-55923 GCA_035503055.1 Acetobacteraceae bacterium | reverse complement strand
GACCGGCCCTTGTCCCCCCTCGGCGCCGGCGGCGATGACGAGACGGACCAGCTCGGGAAGGCTGCGCGCGTGGAGCTTCTCGAAGACCCGCGCGCGATGAACCTCGATCGTGCGCGGGCTGGCGCCGAGCGCGTTGGCGATGCCCTTGGTGGGAAGGCCGGTGACGAGGAGATCGAGCACCTCGCGCTCGCGCGCGGTGAGTGCCGCCATGCGGCGGGCCGCCTCGCCGGAGATTTCCTCGCGCGCCTGGCGCCGCTCGCCCTCCGCCAGCGCACGCTCGACCGCGGCGAGGAGGTCGTCGTCATGGAAGGGCTTCTCGAGAAAGTCCAGGGCGCCGGCTTTCATGGCACGGACGGCGACGGCGATATCGCCCTGGCCGGTCATGACGATGACGGGCAGGTGAAGGCCGCGCTCGTTCAGGCGCCGCTGCAGCGCGAGGCCATCCATGTCGGGCATGCGGACGTCGGTCAGCACGCAGCCGAGAATGCCGGGAGCGGCTTCGAGAAAAAGAGCGGCGCTCGGGTAGGTGTGCACGGCGAGGCCGCTCGATTCGAGGAGCGTGCGAAGCGAGTCGCGGACCGCCTCGTCATCGTCCACGACATGGATCGTGCGCAGCGCGGCCATCGTGCTCCCATCCGCAGGATTTCGTACGGGGGAGTCCGTACGAAGCAAACCGAATTTCGGCCCGTTCCCTGTCCAGGTAGTGGTGGCGCCATCGAAACGCGGTTCTCGAACGGAGCGCAAGATGTTCGCCACAGCCACCCTGAACGCCCCACGGTCAAGGCCGGTGCTTCCGCAATCCCTGCTCGGCGGTGCGCCCGATTTCGCGCCGGACGTCCTGCGCCGCGGCGCGAAGCCCGCCGCGCCCGGCTTGGCTTGCGTGCTGGAGTCGCTCGGGGCGAATTCAGCCTCGGTGCGGGCGGAGCGGGACGAAGAGATCGTGGCGCAGGCAGATCCGGCGGGATATTGCTACCTGGTGGTGAGCGGGTGCGCGCGGACCGTCAAGCTGATGGAGGATGGCCGGCGCCAGGTGGGCGAGTTCCTGCTGCCCGGCGATTTGTTCGGCTGGGAGGCGCTGGAGGAGCATGATTTCGGCCTCGAGGCGGTGAGCGCGGCGGCGTTTCTGCGTTTTCCGCGCGCGGCCTTCTACGCACTTGCCGATCGCGACCGGGATTTTGCCCGGCGGCTGCGCGAGCTGACCGCGGGCCAGCTCCGGGCGGGACGGGAGCGGATGGTGCTGCTGGGGCGGAAGACGGCGTCGGAGCGGATTGCCAGCTTCCTGCTCGAGATGGCCGAGCGGATCCGCCCCGAGGCCGGGACGATGATCGAGCTGCCGATGAGCCGCGCCGATATGGCCGACTATCTTGGCCTGACCATCGAGACGGTGTGCCGGGGGCTCACGCAGCTGCGCACGCAGCGCGTGATCGCGGTCGAGCGGTCGAGGATCGTCATTCTCGACCGGCGCGCGCTTGGCGTCGCCGGCTGCGAGGTCGTGCATTAGCGTGAGATCGGCGCGCCTGGGTTCGCCCGTCCCGCTCTAAAAGCCGAGGACCTCGGGCCACTCGATCACGCGGTGGAAGCGGCCGACGCGCTCGGCCTCGAACTCGATGATCGCCGGGGGGTTGTACTGCTCGAGCTCGACGCGCGTGGCGGTGCGGCGGACCAGGCGCTTGAGGAAGGCACGCGGCGGCTGGCCGGGTTCGGGGGACCAGATCTCGGCGATCACGTGGCAGCCCGGCACGGACGGCCGGTTGTGGTGGATGAAGACGAGCTCGCCCGGCTGGCGCCAGGGGACCATCGAATCGCCCTCGACATAGATCGCGAAGACGCCCTCGACGCCGATCAGGCCGGGAGGGCGGCGCGCCCAGTCGATCGGGCCGCCTAGCATGTTGAGATGGAACGAGCCCTCCGAGCCGGCCTGGGCGGAGCCGAAGACCGGCACGTCACGCGAGGCTGAGGCGGATGCCGACTGGCCTGGTCGGCCGTCGGCGCCGTCACGCGGGGCCATCGCGTCGGAGAGCGAAACGGGCCGGCCGATATCGGCGAAGAGCTCCTCGATTGGTACCTCGAGGGCGGCGGCCAGACGCTCGGCGAAGGGCCGGCTGAGGCCGCGCTTGCCGCTGACAACCTTATGCAATGCCGAGCTTTCGATGCCGGAGCGCCGGGCCAGCTCGGCGTTGGTGAGCGCGCGTGCGGCGCGCACCTCATCGATGCGGGAGCGGGGCGAATCGGGGCGGAACATATGGCCATAATGGCCAAAAGAGCGGAGGAGTGCCAGGGATAATTTGTCAATTTAAGGTTGACGAAATGGCCAATTAGGCCATAGCGTCATGGCCAATGCCGCATGACCCGCCGCATAGCCGGATCAGCCCTGCGTTTCAATGGCTTACCGGCCTGTCCTCGAGCAACGGATCACCGGAGGCCTGATGGAGAACAACGGCTTTCCCCTCTGGAGCACCGAGGAGGACGCCCGCCTCAGGCACATGGCGGCGCACGGGCATAGCAAGTTCGAGGTGGCGGAGGCACTGGGGCGGAGCGTCAACGCCGTGGCGGCGAGAGCCATGACGAGGCGGATCCGCTTCCGCGGCCAAAAGGATCGCGCCAAGGATCGTGGGGGCGAGGCGCAGGTCGCGCGCCGGAGGTGCCTGCGCTGCCGCAATTTCTTCGATGTCCCGTCCCGCTTCCGGTTCGTTTGCGACCTTTGCCACGCGCTCGACGAGTGGCGCGGCGCCGATCTCGGCTGAGGCGCGCGATGCGGAGCTGCAATCGAGAAGAAGGGGGCGCGCAATGAGCATGGTCATCGGCGAGGCCGAGCGGACGCTGAGTGGGGAACGGTTCGACGCGGAGCTTGTGGCGCTCAGGCTCGAGGAGGCGGGTGCCACGCTGCTTGCGCTACCGAGCGGCCGGGCGCGCACCGAGATGCGCACCAGTGCGTGGCCCGCGGTGCACGCGACCGTCGAGGCGTACGGATGGTCCGGAACGCAGCTCAAGCCCGCGGTGCCGGAAGCTGCGGCGATCAGCCGCATGGACGAGGCGCTGGGATGGATCCGGCTCATTCCGCAAGAGAACTACGTGCTCCGGCGCATCGTCGGCGCGCGCGCGCTGGTGAGCCCGCTCACCGGCCGGCACCTCTTTTCATGGCGGCGGCTCGGCGCGCTGGTCGGCGCCGATGGACGGGCGGTGCAGCGCTGGCATGGCAAGGGGATTGCGATGATCGTGGCGAGGCTGAATGGAGAGGCGCCGGCGTAACGCGGATTTCTTGTCGCGTCGGAAAGCGGAAAGAGCGTGTTCAGTATTGCTGAACACGCTCTTTCTGTTTTCGGATGGAATAACATTCCAAAGCGTTGTCGTAGATTTTTCGTAACCACCTCGGCGTGTGCTTCTCGGATGCGAAAAGGTGCTTGACCCAATGGCGCATTTTAGAGGATACATCATGCTATCGTTGGGAAGTTAGCGAGCGCTGCTCGGGCGCCAAGCTTCTCCGGACGATATGCAACAAGAGATCTCCGATCGGCCCGCATCGCGAAAGTGAGGTGGTTGGCGCCATGAGTGTTTGCGAGGAAGCGCGTGCGCGGTTCCTGAAGGCGCTGGCCGCCACGGGCAATGTCACCCTGGCCGCCGGCGCTGCGCAGCTCCCGCGGCGCGGCCTCTATCATTGGCGCGAGCAGGACCAGGGATTTGCCGCGGAATGGGCCGAGGCGATCGAAGCGGCGACCGATGCTCTGGAGGCCGAGGCCAGGCGGCGCGCGATCGAGGGAGTCGAGACGACGGTCGTGCATGGCGGACGGATGGTGCGCGACGACGCGGGAAACCCGCTCACCATCAGACGCTACTCGGACAGCCTGCTCGCATTGCTGCTGCGCGCGCACCGCCCCGAGAAATACCGGGACAAGTCCGCCGCGGGCAGCGACGAGGACGAGACCCGGAATGTCTCGTTCACGATCAAGATCGGCGAGCACGCGGAGGATGACGAAGAGAAGCCTCTCTCACCGGAGCCTTCGGATCAATGCTGAATATCGCCGGCCGTGGCTCTATGCGCGGCAGAAAAAGGCCATCTTCCATGGCGCGCGCTATGGCCTGATCGAGGCCTCCACCAAGGCGGGCAAGACGGCGGGCTGCCTGGCGTGGCTCGCCGAGCAGGCGATCGGCGGCGGGAGGGGGTACGCGTTCTGGTGGGTTGCGCCGAGCTACGCGCAGGCCGAGATCGCCTTCCGGCGCATCAAGCTCGGCATGCCGCGCGAGTTCTACGTCGTGAATGCGACGAAGCTCACCATCGCGCTCTCGAACGGCGCCACGATCTGGTTCAAGTCGGGTGAGAAGCCGGACGGCCTCTACGGCGAGGACGTGCACGCCTGCGTGATCGACGAGGCCTCCCGCGTGCGCGAGGAAGCCTGGCATGCCGTGCGCTCCACGCTCACCGCGACCGAAGGGAAGGTGCGGATCATCGGCAACGTCAAAGGTCGGAAGAACTGGTTCTATCGGCTCGCGAGGCGTGCCGAGGCGGGCGAGCCCGGGATGCGCTATGCGCGGTTGATCGCAGCGGACGCGGTGGCAGCCGGCGTGCTTTCCGCCGACGAAGTGGAGGACGCACGGAGGGCGCTGCCGGAGGCCGTTTTTCGCGAATTGTATCTCGCGGAGCCCTCCGATGACGGCGGCAATCCGTTCGGGCTCGCGGCGATCGCGGCGGCGGTGGGCGAGATGAGCGCGGCGCCGGCGGCGTGCTGGGGGTGGGACCTGGCGAAGTCGCAGGACTGGACGGTGGGCGTGGCACTCGACGCCGAGCGGCGCGTCTGTCGGCTCGAACGGTGGCAGGCGCCGTGGCAAGAGACGATCGCGCGCGTGCGCGAGATGACGGGCGATGCGCCTGCGCTGGTCGATGCGACGGGCGTCGGTGATCCGGTGGTCGAGACGCTGCAACGCGGCGGGCTCGGAAATTTCGAGGGGTTCAAGTTCACCGCCGGATCGAAGCAGCAGCTTATGGAAGGGCTCGCGCTTGCGATCCATAGCGGCGAGCTGCGGTTTCCCGACGGCGCGCTGCGGGCCGAGCTCGAGGCGTTCGAGTACGAGTATAGGCGGACCGGCGTGCGCTACACCGCACCCGAGGGGATGCACGACGATTGCGTGTGCGCGCTGGCGCTGGCGTGGCGGCAGGCGAGCACCGTGCAGCCGGGCGCGGGCGTGCTCGGCTGGATGATGCAGCAGCTCGGCGGGGCGAGGGCGGGGATGAAGGCTGATGCGCTGCCGTGGCGCCGCGACGAAGGGCCGCCGGCGGGCGATGTGCAGACGGACCTCTACGCCGAGGCGCGGGCGAAGCTGGGCTTGGAGACGATGCAGATTTGCGCGCGGTGCGGCGGCAGGATCGGGAGGAGCAGAGTGACCGACGGCGCCCAGAGCTGGCACCCGGAATGCCGATGATGGGACCCGGGAGCTGGTGGCTCGGCAAGGCGCCAAGGCTGACGCCGGGTGCTGCGCAGCGTTCGGTAGAGCCGCGTGGCGGGCCGCCGGGCAACGTGGCCTCGGGGCCGAGCGGGCCGCCCCCGACGGGTAGTCCGGAGCGCAACCCGACGCTGCCGGTCGATCCGTACGGATGGCGCAACGGGCAGGATTCGCAATATCGCGAAGAGCGGGTGGACACGCCGCCCGCGGTGCTGCGCGATGTCGATATCGGAACGAACTTCTTCAGTCCGTTCCAGCCGGTGATGCCGTTCGCGCCGCTCACGGGGAACTATGCCCGGGAGTGGGACTACCCGGTCGGGGTCAATCTCGACTATCAGCCGCGGCGGGTTGCGCTGATGGCCCAGCTCCGGCTGATGAGCCAGAGCTGGGGCCTGCTGAGGGCTGTGATCGAGACGCGCAAGGACCAGCTGCTCAGCGTGCCGTGGACGATCAGGGGACGCGAGGGAAGCGAGGGCGGGAAGCGGGCGGACGAGATTCTCGCATTCCTCCGCAAGCCGGACCGGAAGCGGCGATTCTCGCAATGGGCGCGGCTGATCCTCGAGGACCTGTTCGTCATCGATGCGCCGAGCATCTATGTGTGGCGCACCGAGGGCGGCAACGACGTGCACGCGCTCGAGGTGGTGGACGGGGCGACGATCCTGCCGCTCGTCGATGACGCAGGACGGCGGCCGGACTGGCCGAGTGCGGCCTATCAGCAGATCATCAAGGGGCTGCCCTCGATCAACCTCACCGAACGCGAGCTGATCTACGCGCCGATGCGGCCGCGGCCGGAGCTGCCGGTGTACGGGTATTCGCCGGTCGAGCAGATCTATCTGGAGGCGACGGAAGGGATCCGGCGGACGCTCTACCAGCTCAATTTCTGGAGCGAGGGCACGCTGCCCGAGATGATCGTCACGGTGCCGGAGAACTGGGCGCCGCAGCAGATAGCGATGTTCCAGTCGAGCTTCGATGCGCTGATGCAGGGCAACGCGGCGCTCAAGAGCCGGGTGCGCTTCGTGCCCGGCGGGATGAAGCCATTCGACATCAAGAACGCGAACGGGCAGGCGCTGAAGTGCGATTACGACGAGTGGCTGGCGCGGCTCGTCTGCTACACCTTCAGCGTGAGCCCGCAGCCGTTCGTCGACCAGATGAACCGCGCGACCGCAGAGGTGAGCGAGGAGGTCGCGAGGGAAGAGGGCACGCAAGCGCTGCAGGCCTGGTTCAAGGGCGAGATCATGGATCCCTTGATCCAGGAGGTGTTCGGCGCCGAGGAGCTCGAGTTCGTCTGGCAGGTCAAGCCCGAGGCGGACCCGCTCGCGCAGGCGGAGGTGGCGCAGATCTACCTGCGCAACGGCGTGCGCAGCGTCAACGAGGTGCGCGAGGAGATCGGCCTCGAGCCGGTCGCGGGCGGGAGCGCGCTCCGCGTCTATACCGGTGCGGGGGCGCTGCCGCTGGCTCCGGAGGCGACGGAGGCGGCGGGGGAAACGAAGTGAGCGAGCGGCGCGAGGAGATGCGGCTCTGCCGGCACATGCACATGGACGGCTCCAAGCTCTGCCTTCGCTACACGCTGAGCGACGGCGCCTTCGTGGGCGAGATCGACATCGCGGCACGAGGCGGGATCGCGACGATGCAGACGCTCGCCTACGACCTCTTGCAGGTGACGAGCGCCTGGGCGGAGGGCGACGCGGCACCCGAGACCAACGTGGAGCCGGTGATGAAGGGGTGCGCGTGAGATCATGAGCGCGACAGGAGCGAAAGTGAACGTCAATTTTTCCGGAGTGGCCTGAGATGACGGCGCTCTTTCTGCCGATCGCCAAGGTCGATCGGGCCGAGCGGATGGTGTGGGGCTATGCGAGCACGCCGACGCGCGACCTCGACGGCGAAGTCGTCGCGCTCGCGGCGATCAAGGACGCCCTGCCGGGCTATATGCAGTGGCGCAACGTGCGCGAGATGCACCAGCCGAGCGCGGTCGGTGTCGCGAAGGAGGCGAGCGTCGACGAGACGGGCCTCTATCTCGGCGCCAAGATCGTCGATGACGACGCGTGGCGGAAGGTGCTCGAGGACGTCTACAAGGGATTCTCGATCGGCGGCACCGTGACGGACCGCGACGGCAGCACGATCACCGGGCTCGAGCTGATCGAGATTTCCCTTGTCGACCGGCCGGCTAACCCCGATTGCCGGATCGAGGTGATCAAGGCGGCGGGCCATGCGGCGGCGGGCGTGACGCTCGCGCGCGAGGAGGTCGGGCTGATCGGGCGGCTGCTGGCGAAGCTCGCGGGAGTGGGCGGCGGACCGTCCGCTGGCCGCGGACCGTCCGCTGAGAAGAGGGGGCGCGAGCCGATCGGCGATATCGAGTACGCCGATCCGGGCTACCGCGAGGACGGCAGGAAGCGCTACCCGATCGACACCGAGGCGCATATCCGCGCGGCGTGGAGCTACATCCACGAGGAAAGGAACGCAGCCGAATACACCGCCGAGGAGCTCACCGCGATCAAGCGGCGCATCGTCGCGGCGTGGAAGCGGACGATCAACGCGAAGGGGCCGCCGGCGGCGGCCGAGGCGGCAACGGGCGTTTCTCGCGACGGCGCGAGGGAAGTCTCTCACGAGGGCGGCGAGGCAGAAGGCCTGACCGATGCCGCCGAGATCTGGTCAGGAGTGACAAGAATGGCAGAGGGCGGTCTGGGCAAGCGCGCCGCGAGCGGTGCGCAGGCGGGACATCTGAAGAAGGCGATGGAGCATCTCGGCGAGGCGCACAAGTGCGTGGGCGCGGGGATGGCGTGCGTCGCCAGGGCGCACGAGGCGCTCGAGGACGCGGAGAAGGCGGCGGACGGGTTCAGCGCGCCGGCGCATCTCTCGCGGGCGGCGGAGCATTTCACGCGGGCGGCTGAGCATCACGTGCTGGCGCATCACCACATGGCGGCCGCCGGCGGCGCGGCTGCGGCGCGTCGGGGCGAGCGCGGCGAGGAGCCGCTGGATGCCGAGCCCGGGATCTACGAGCCCGAGGGCGGGCTTGCGCCGCTGACGGCCGATAACATGACCGAGGGGCGCGTGCCCGGCTACGACGCGGACATGCCTTATCCCGGCAAGGCCGCTTCCGTGCTGGCGCTCAAGGCGGCGCAGGACGCGCTCGTGAAGAAGGCCGAGGAGGCCGCGTATCTGCGCGGCAAGATCGAGGCGCTCGAGAAGATGCCGGCGAACCCGCGGGCGAAGCTCTTCGCCGTGCCGCGCGGCGCGCTCGGCGTGAGCGAGGCGGACGAGCCGAGTGCCATGGAGAAGCTGCTCAAGGGCGTCAATCTCGACGCGGTGGAGCCGGCGCAGCGGCAGGCCGCCGGCGCGCGGCTGATCGGCAACATGATCGCCAATGCGGGAACCTTCGCGAGGCCGGTGATCGGCGATCCGAGCTTTCGCGGCGGCGCGGGCCGGTAAGGAGAGACGAAGATGCTGAACAACGAAATTGTCGCGGCCCTGCTGCAGAATGACGGCTTCATCAAGGGCCTTGGCAGCCGGCTCGGGACGATCGCCAAGGCGGACACCATCACGCAGGCGACCGGTCTGCTATGGTACGATCTCCGGCCGGTGGTGCAGCTTCTCTATCCGTTCAAGGAGCTGATCCCCGAGATCAGCCGCCTGCCGCGGGTTTCGGCGGACGGCGGCAATGCGTTCCACTGGAAGCGCATTACCGCGATCAACCCGGGCGCGATCGCGCTCGGCGTGAGCGAGGGCAATCGCGGCGGCAGGATATCCCTCAGCGAGGAGGATCAGCAGGCGGTTTACAAGACGCTCGGGCTGGAATCGAGCGTCACCTTCGAGGCGCGGCTCGGCGCGGAGAACCTGAGCCCGGACGCGCTCGGCGTTGCGGTGCAGTCGACGCTGCGGAGCGTGATGATCGGCGAGGAGCAGGCGCTGATCCTCGGCAATGCGAGCAGCGCGCTCGGCACGACGCCGACGCCGACGCTCGCGGCGAGCGGGACCACCGGAACCTGGGCCGCCGGTACGGCGTACGTCGCGTGCGTGGCGCTGGCGGGTTATGGCTGGCTCAACAGCGCGCCTTACAACAGCGCGAGCCAGACGGGTGGCGTGCCGGGGCAGATCACCAAGACCAACGCCGACGGATCGGTGGATACGTTCGGCGGCGGTTCGGCCAAGCCGAGCGCGGTGGCGAGCGTCACCGTGACCGCGAGCCAGCTGGTGAGCGCCACGGTGGCGGTGGTGCCGGGCGCCGTCGCCTATGCGTGGTTCGCCGGCACCTCCGCGAGCGCGCTCTATTTCCGCGGCGTCACCACCTCGAACATGGCGGTGGTTGGGGGACCGGGCGCGAGCACGAGCCAGCCGCTGACCGCGCTCCAGGTGAGCGGGTCCTATCAGGACAACTCGGCCAACGTGCTGCTGCCGGACGGCGTGCTCTCGCAGATTTTCGGCACCGTCTTCGGGGCCGCGCCGGGCACGGCGATGGCGACCAACCCGAACCTGCCGAGCAATGTCTCGACGAGCCAGGGCGGGTCCCTGATCTATACGGCGCCGGCGGGCAATACGGGCCTGACGATCTCGGGGACCAACATCGGCGAGTTCGATGCGGTGCTGCGGGCGGCTTACGATCAGTACAAGATCGGTTTCGATCGCATCCTGATGTCCGCGGCCGATATTCAGAACTTCATGGGCACCATGCTCGGGCAGAACGCGGCGGCGGCCTTCCGCATCTTCTTCGATGCGGACGCCGAGACGGGGCGGATCGTCGCAGGCCGGCGCGTCACGTCCTACCTCAACAAATGGTTCGGCAACACGCTCGATATCGAGGTGCATCCGTTCCTGCCGCCGGGCACGGTGCTGTTCTGGTCGGACCGGACGCCCTACGAGCTCTCGGGTGTTGCGAACCTGCTCGAGGCGCATGTGCGACAGGACTACTACCAGATCCAGTGGCCGTTCCAGACGCGGCGGTACGAATACGGCGTCTATTGCGACGAAGTGTTCGCCTGCTACTTCACGCCGGCCTTCGCGGCGATCACCAACCTCAACGCGCCGAGCGGCAACGCGAGCATCTGAGCCGTGCTGGTGAAGGTGCCGGCGGGGGTTACCGCGGTCTCGGTGCAGCAGCAGGAGTTCACCCCGGACCGGTTCGGCATCATCACGGTGCCGAACAGTCTGGGGCAGTACCTGCTCGGGCTCGGGGTCGGGTTCGTTGCAGCGACGGAGCGGCCGCCGCCGACGGGCAGTCCCCCGACGGGCAGTCCCCCGACGGGCAGTCTGGTTGGCGCAGCGGCGCCGCGGAGCAGCAGCACGCTCACCGTCGCCGATCTCAGGCGTCCGACGGCGGGTCCGCAGCGCGCGGGCGTGCCCGGCGGCCGCGACGGCGATCCGGTCAAGGGACGGCGTCAGGGTTAATCCGTGCGATCTCGTGAACGGGAGTAAGGGATGCGTGCCGATCTGCTGCACGTCGTGACTGCCGTCGCGAACCCGCTGCTCTGGGAGAGCCGCGCGCGGCTCTACCGGGAATTCGAGCGGCACATGCTCGAAAGCGGCGTGAAGCTCACTGTGGTGGAATGCGCCTACGGGGAGCGGCCGTACCAGTGTGCGGGGAGCGAAGGTGTCACGCATATCGGCGTGCGCGCGAAGACGACCGCTTGGTCCAAGGAATGCCTGCTCAATCTCGGCATCCAGCGACTGCCTTCGTCGGCGAAATATATCGGCACGTTCGACGCCGACATCTTCTTCCGTCGCCCGGGCTGGGCGGCGAGCGTGGTGAATGCGCTGCAGCTCTACGAGGTGGTGCAGCCTTGGTCCGACGCCTATGACCTGGGACCGCACGACGAGCATATCCAGCACCACAAGTCCTTCGCGAACCAGTTCGTGACCGGCGAGCCGGTGGTACCGGGTGGTGGCAAGTGGTGGACGTTCAGCGGGGGCCCTTACGATTACCCGCATAGTGGCTATGCCTGGGCGTGGACGCGCCAAGCGCTCGACTGGTGCGGAGGATTGTTCGAGGTGGGCGGCATGGGATCGGGCGACCATCACATGGCGCTCGCCATCGTCGGTCGAGTGGAACGTTCCACGCCGGACGGAGCCTCCGAGGGGTATCGCCGCGCGCTGCTGCGATGGCAGCACAATGCCGCGCACCTCAATCGCAATCTCGGGTGCGTGCCGGGGACGATCGAGCATCGCTTCCATGGCCGCAAGCCGGACCGGCAATATCTGAGCCGGTGGGGCATGTTCGTCCGGCACGGGTTCGATCCGGAGACGGACCTCAAGCGCAATACGTGGGGCGTGTTCGAATTCGCCGGCAACAAGCCCGAGCTGATCCGCGAGTGGAATCTTTATCTCGCGACGCGAAACGAGGACGTCAACTCGCTCTAAGCGTAGCGGAGGAAACCGGGAACCATGGCGAACCCGCGGGACCTTGCCGCGCTTGCCGATGTGAAAGCGTTCATCAGTCCGCCGCTCGGCAACACGACGGCGTCGGATGGTGTGCTCTCGGCGCTGATCTCGGGCGTGAGCCGGTCGATCGAGGCCTATGTCGGGCGCGAGCTGATGGCGCAAAGCTGGAACGAGGTGCGGAACGGGACGGGCCAGGACAAGCTCGCGCTGAAGCGCTTCCCGATCATCGGCGTGACGAGCGTCACGGTGGATACGACGGCGATCCCGGCGGCCGGAGCGCCGCCGACGCAGAGCTGGGGCGGCTACACGTTCGACGATCGGTTCGTCTATGTCGGGTCCGGATTCTTGGGCTTTCCGGGCCGGTTCGCACGAGGAATGCAGAACGTCGAGATCGCTTACTCGGCCGGCTACATCACGCCGGGCATGATCGCCGTGGCGGCACTCCCCGCGTGGACGGGGCAGACCAATTATGTGGTGAATGCCGAGATCGTGGCGACGCCGGCCGGCGGAACGCAGGGCTATGTGTTCACGACAGCCGCGGGCGGAACGAGCGGGGCGAGCGCGCCGGCGTGGCCGGCGCAGCTCGGGGCGAGCGTCACGGACGGCAGCTTGAGCTGGCAATGCAGCGCCGAGGCGGTCGCGCTCTTTCCGGGCGCGCAACTTCTGCCGGACGGGATCAAGGTCGCGGCGATGCAGCAGGTGGCGCTGACCTTCAAGCAGCGTACGCGGGTCGGCGACAGCGGGACGGGCGAAGGGCCGCAACGAGTGACCTATATGAACCAGGCGCTGCACCCGACGACGGTCGCGATGCTCGATCCGTATCGGGACTGGGCGTTCCCCGGCGACGTGTTCTGATGGCGCTTGGACGCGAGGCGATCTACAGCGCGCTCTTTGCGCAGATCGGCGCGCTGGTGGCTGGGCCGGCGGGCCCGTTCAACTATGCCGGACGAAGGCCGGTTTCGATGGGCACGATCGCGGCCGAGCAATATCCGGCGTTCGTGCTGGTGGAGAAGGGCGAAGAGTACGACCGAAGCCGGCCCTTCGCGCCGGCGAAGGTGACGCTGTTCGCAGATCTCTTCATCTATTCGCTGCAAGGCGAAGTGCCGGACGAAAGCGACGTGAGCGCGCTCAACGAGCTCGCCGATGCGGTGGAGGACGCCGTGCAGGCGGCGTGCGGGCCGACCGCGCAGAACACGCTGAGCGGATTGGTGCTGGAGGCCTGGATCCTCGGGCGGCAGGTGGTCACACCGGGCAGCTATGCGCAGCGGCAGAGCGAGCAAGTGATGGGGCTGGCGGTGACGCTGCCGCATTCGCGATGAGCTACGGCAGCCTTCCGGTCTGGCTCGACCCGACGGCGTGGGCCGGGCGAACCTATTCCCAGCCGGCGGGCCAAGATGTCGGCACGATCCAGGGCGAGATCGCGGCCCAGCTCTCGGGATATTTCGCGAGCGCCGGCCTTGGGATTCCGGTCTACGTGTTCCCGGACTTCGACCAGGACACGTGGTGGAGCTCGACGGCGATCGCCTTCGTGCTGATCTCCTATCACGGGACCCGGTTCGGCAAGCCGATGGCGACGGACGCCATGGTGCAGGAGCGGGTGATCGCGTTCGACGTGCATGTCGAGGCCAGGCAGACTGCGTGGGCGCTGAGCGGACCAGGCAGCGTCTATGCGCTCGTCGATGCAATCGAAGCCGCACTGACGGGGTTTCGGGCGGGCGGGTGCCGCAACGCCTATTTCGTGCAGGAACAGTTTGCCGAGCAGGATTCCGAGGGCCGCGTGTGGCTCTATGACATGCGGCTCGAGGTGCCGACGCTGAAGCTCAAGACCGAGCCCGCCTATGCGCTGGCCAACTTGGTGAAAGCGCAGATGTACGCGGCGGCGCTGGCAAGCGCGCGGCAACGGATGGTGGTGGGCGCAGGGCCGCAATACGGATCGTGGGATGCGGCGCCGTATGTCGATCCGCTCTCGAATGTCGATGCGGTGGACCTTGCCAACGGGCGGCCCGTCGTGAGCGGGCTTTACACGTTCGCGGGCGGGATGCTGACGCTGCCCGGGCCCGCGCCGGTTGTCGTGGGGGCGGTCGCCGCCAGCAACGGGCTCGTGCTCTATCAGGAATTCGTAGACTGGACCTCTGACGGCACGACGGGGGTGGTGACGGCGTTGGCCGGCGGGGCGATTGGGGCGAGCGATCAGGTTCACATCGCGTGGGCCCCAGCCGATTCGGTAACGGCGGTTTCGACGGGCGGCGACGCGCCGACCTTTCCGAGCAACTGAACACGGCCCCTGGGGCTAAGGGAACGGCCGGCGGCAACGCCGGGCGATGAAAGCGCATGGCTGCGAACTTTCTGCACGGCATCGAGGTCACCGAGGTCAGTTCAGGCCCCGTGCCGGTGACCGTGGTAAATTCCGCCGTCATCGGGCTGATCGGATCGGCGCCGCAGTGGATGGTGGCGGCGAGCGCCGCGGTACTGCCGCCGAGCCCGAACACGCCGACGCTGGTGGGATCGAGCTTAGCCGCGAGCCAGTTCGGACCGCTCCTTAGGGGCTATACGATTCCCTACGCGCTTGCGGCGATCCAGGCGCAGGGCGCGGGCTCGGTGATCGTCGTCAATGTGTTCGATCCGGCGATCCATCAGACGACCGTGGCGCCGGCGGTCTTCAACATGCCGGCCTCGGGGACGCAGGTGGTCAATCTCGGGCAGATGGGGCTGGTGGGGCCCGGGCTGCCGAACAGCGGCACTCTCATCTCGACTGTGACGGTGGCGCCGACGACGGCGCCGGCGAGCTGGGCCGCGAGCGCAGCGGAGACGGTGGGCGCCCTCATCAAGCCGACCGTCGGCAACGTGGGCGGCTACGTGTTCCGCTGCACGACGGCGGGGACGACGGGCGCGACGCAGCCGGCGAGCTGGAGCCAGACCGTGGGCGCGACGGTGACGGACGGAAGCGTGGTTTGGACCAATGCCGGGCTGACCGGCTACGTCGAGAGCGTCGATTATACCGTCGATTATGTGAATGGCTTCATTTACGCGGTGACCGGCGGGGCGATCGCGAACGGCCTAAGCGTGACGATCGGCTACGCCTATGCCGATCCGAGCAAGGTTGTTGACGCCGACATCATCGGCGCAGTGACGGACGGCGCGTACAGCGGCATGCAGGCTCTGCTGACAACGTTCCAGTCGATGGGGCTGTTCGCGAAGCTGCTGATCGCCCCGGGCTATTCGCAGGACGAGGAGACCGCCTCGGCGCTCACCACGCTCGCCGGCACCATCCAGGCCATGGCCTTTCTCGATACGGCGCCGAGCACCAGTGTCGCGGCGGCGATCGCGAACCGCGGCACGGCCGGGCAGGCCTTCGACACGTCGAGCTATCGCGCCGTGCTCTGCTTTCCCCAGGAGATTTTCTACGACACCGGCATCGTCCCGACGGGGAACACGCTCAACAACCAGGGGCTGGTCATCAATCAGCTCTACAATGCCAATGCGGACAGCCCCTATTCGCAATGGGTGGCGGGCGTGACGGCAGCGCAGGATATCGCGAACGGCTACTGGTTCAGCCCGAGCAACGTGCAGATCCAGGGGATCGTCGGGCCGGACATTTCGATGTATTCGAGTGCGTTCGATCCGAACAGCGACACCAACAACCTGAACGCCGCGGGCATCCTCACCGTGTTCAACGGGTTCGGGACCGGGCTTCGCACCTGGGGAAACCGTTCGGCGGCCTTCCCGAGCTATACCGACCCGAGGGTGTTCATCTCGATCCGGCGGACGATGGATGTGATCGAGCAGAGCGTGCAGCTTGCGATGATGCAGTTCCTCGATCAGCCGATCACGAACGGCCTGATCAACTCGATCCTGCAGACGGTGAACGGCTTCCTGGCGACGCTGGTTCAGCGTGGCGCGCTGATCGGCGGAAGCTGCACGTACAATCCGGCGGAGAACCTGGCCGTGCAGCTCGCGGCGGGGCAGCTCACCTTCGATCTCAGCCTGATGCCGCCGCCGCCGGCGGAGGAGATCACATTCAATGTCTCCGTCAACACCGCGCTGCTCAACACGCTCGGGCCGGTGAGCACGACGACGACGGCAGCGAGCGCCTGAGGAGATAACGCGCAATGACAAGCCTGGTGATCAATTCGCTTTGGAATTGCAACGTCTATCTTGACGGCAACAGCCTGCTCGGGCGCGCGGGCGAGTTCACCGTGCCGCAACCGAAGCGCGTCATGCAGGACTACAAGGGTCTCGGCATGGCGGCGCGGCTCGAGGTGCCGGTGGGCTGGGACAAGATGGAGGCCGACATCACCTGGTCGAGCTTCGACCAGGCGACGATCGGCCTGCTCGTGAGCTCGACCGGGATGCAGCAATTCTCGGCGATGGCCGACCTGCAGGTCCTGAGCGCATCCGGAGAAACGAGCGACCTCCCGGTGATCTACAACGTGACGGGAGTGACCAAGGATCCCGGGATGGTGCCGTTCAAGGCGCAGGAGAACATCTCCTACAAAACGGTGATCACCGTCTATCACGTGGACCTGAGCGTGGGCGGGACGCAGGTCTATCTGTTCGATGCGTTCTCGAACCAGTTTTTCGTGAACGGCGTCGACCAGCTCGCGCAGTTCCGCACGAACATCGGCGGATGAGTCCGGCGGAGGAGGAGGCTCGCGCGGCCGGGGACCGTCGGCCGGTGGCCGAACATCGGCCGGAGATGGAGCGTCTGGCGACGCTGGAGGCGCAGATGCAGCAGGTTCGCGAAGATATCGCGGCGATCCGGGTGGCGATGGAGAGGCTTTCGAGCATGGCCCATATGGGGCGCGGCGCGCTTTGGCTGGCGCTCCACATCGGCGCCGCGCTCGGCATTCTCGCAAGCGCCTACGAGGCGGTGCGGATGGCGGGAAGGAATTGGCCGTGAGGCGAAGCGCGATCGTGGCCGTGCTGCTGGCGGGCCTGGTGCCGCCGGCGCTCGCGGGCGGGCCGGTTCCGGTGATGAGCAACGCCGAGGCGCTGGGCCAGTGCGCGCCGGCTGCCGAGGCGCTGCCAACGCTCGCGCGGCACTACGGCGAGCGGCCATTCTGGATCGGGAATGCGGGCGGCGGCACCTCGGTAATGGTGACACGCGAGCCGAGCGGCAAGACGTGGACGCTACTCGCGATCGGCCGCGATGGGGATGGCGAGGCGATTGCGTGCGTGCTCGCGGCCGGCGGAGCGGCGATCGATGCGGTGCCGACGCAATGAGACCGAACGCGGGCCGCGAGCCGAGGATTGACTGCGAGCAGGCGGCCAGAGCCCGGCAGGAGGCGGCCGCCCGGCCCTGCTTCGTCATCGTGAACGTGATGGTTCTGGCGCTCGGCGCGGCGGCGTGGCGAGCGGGGCTCTTTGCGGCGGTGCCGGCGCTTGGGGCCGAGGAAACGGCCATGCTTGCGGGACTTGCGGCGTACGCGGCGGTTGGGTTCGCGGCCGCGTTCCGGGGACGTTGGGAGACCGCGCGCCATATCGCGAACGGCGTGCCGATGTGGGCGCTCGGTTGCACCGGGCTTGGGATGCTGCTCGCGGTCGATGGTCTGCGCGATCTCACGCCCGCGGCGATGGCAGAGGTGTTCCGAAATCTCGCCTTTGCGATCTCACCCAACATCGCGGGCGTGGTGCTGATGGCGTGGCTGCGCGAGCTGATCTGGTGGTGCGGTGGCGAGCCGACATAGCGGAGCGTCCGCTGGCTTCGAGTGGGCGTATCGGGATCTGCTGATCGCTCTGCTGGTGGCGTTCATGGCGATGGCCGCGCTCGCGCTGATCGCAGCGACGAAGGCCACGCAGGCGGGCGTGACGCAGGGCTCGCTTGTGATCCAGATGCGGTGGGACCGCGCCTCGGACAGCGACATGGATTTGTGGGTCGAGGCGCCGGGCGACGCGCCGGTCGGATTTTCGCATATGGCCGACACGGACTGCAATTTGCTCCGCGACGATCTTGGGCGCGCGCTCGACCCCGAGAGCCGGAACGAGGAGATGGTGGTGTGCAGAGGCATGCCCGCGGGGGAGTGGATCGTCGATGCGATGCTTTACCGGAGCTACGACGATGCGTTCCCGGTCGACGTCACGGTGACCGTGATGCGGATCGACGGCGGGGGCGTGCGGACGGTGCTGAGCCGGCGGGTCGATCTGACCCGCGAGGGGCAGCAGGTGACGGTCTGGCGCTTCACGCTGGACGGGCGCGGCCGGCTGGTGCCGGGGAGCGTGAACGAACTGCCGATGCCGCTCTACGGGAAAAGGTGATGGTCGCGGCGCACGCACTGTTACCGGCATCGTTCGCCGCGGTGGCGGTCGTCGTCGGCGCAGTGTCGCTCTGGGGTCAGGCCGCGTGGCTGCGGGCTGGCGCATTCTGCTGCCTGGTCGCGGCACTCGCGGTTTTGTGGTGGGCGAGCCTCGGGTGGCCGCGGCCCATACTCGACGCAGACCTTCCGCTGATCGGTGTCCCGGCGGGAACTGTGGCGGCGTTCGTCTTCGACGAACCGCGCGCGATCTATGTGTGGCTGGTGGTGCCGGGCGGGCGCGTGCCGATCGCCTTGCAGCTTCCGTGGCAGGAGGACGACGCGGCGGCGCTGGTTCGGGCGGCTGAGCAAGCGAAGCGAAACGGGACGGACGTACACCTGCGTCAAGGTCGCGCGCCGCGGACGGGAGAGCGCCCGAGGGGGAGTGCCTCGGCAGGCAGTCCCCCGACGGGCAGTCCGATGTTCTACGCCGCACCTGCGCCGGCGCTGCCGCCGAAGCATGTCCCTGCCGGCGATTCGGCGAGGGAACCATGAAAATACGGAGCAGCTGCGGTGAGCACGGCGGCGTTCGAGACGGCGTTCAGCTGGGTGGTGGGAGTCGAGGGAGACTATAGCGACGATCCCGGCGATCCCGGCAACTGGACCGGTGGCGCCGTGGGCTCGGGCCAATGCAACGGGACGAAATTTGGCATTTCCGCGGCGGCTTATCCGACAATGGATATCGCCGATCTCACGGTCGATGAAGCGCAGGTCCTTTATGCGCGGGATTACTGGACTCCGATCGAAGGGGATGCGCTGCCGCCGGCTCTCGCGGTCATCGTGTTCGATGCGGCGGTGAATTCCGGCGTGTCGCAGTCCGCGACATGGTTGCAGGTGGTGGTGGGCACGACCACGGACGGCACGATCGGGCCGGCCACGCTCGCGGCGGTGAAGGCGTGGCAAGGCACGGAAGCTGATTTGTGCGCCGAGGTGCTGGCCCAGCGCATCGCAGCCCTCGGCGACGAGTCCGATTGGAACACGTTCGGGCTGGGCTGGTCGCGGCGCTGCGCCGCGCTCGCCTTTCAGGCGGCGACGATGCTGTAGGAGGGAATTCGTGAGCAAGATCTGCGCTTTTTTCAAGACGCCGCTCAATCAAGCGGCGTTGGCGGGGATGCTCGGTACCGCCGTTGCGGTGCTGCAGGGGCAGCTCAGCTGGCAGGCGGCGCTGCCGATGGCGGTCGGCGCGATCGTGGCGCTGGTTCTGCCGGACGACAGCATGGCCAAGGCGGATATCGAGCAGCTCGTGGCCGACGCGATTAAGGCGGCGAACGATCTCAAGGGGGCGAAGTGATGCTGAAGACGATGCTGGCAGGCGTCGCGGCTCTCGCGTTGCTGGGCGGTTGCGCGCAGTCCGGCACGGCTCCCGTGGTGACGCTTTCCGGTGCACAGGCTGAGGCTGCCGCCATCCTGACCGCGCTTGAGGCGGGCGCCTCGATCTACACCGGAGCCTCGACCACGACGCCGGCGGAGGCGCAGGCGGTCGAGAACGTGCTGAACGACGCTCAGGCGGCGGTGAGCTCGTTCGAGGCGGCGCAGGCGAACGAGAACGCCGCACAGACCGCCGAGACGGTGAGCCAGGACATCGCGGCGGTGCTCGCGGTGATGCCGATCGACCCGGTGACGAAGACGGCGATCGACGCCGGGATGGCCGTGATCGACGCTCTGGTGGCGGGGCTCGCTGCGGCGCCCGCGACGTCGGCTGCTCCGACGCTGAGCGTGAAGTTGGGCGCGCCCGTGCCTCCTCCGGTGCCAATCCCGGCACCGAAGGTGTTGCCGCCGAGGGCTTGAGCCGGTGGACGATCATTCGGGAATGAAGCTCGGCAAGCGGCCGGCGCGGCCGATTGCCGGACTCAGGCCGATCGGGCGCTATCTGGCGCTCGCGCCGGCGAAGATCCTGCCGTCGGTGCCGAGCGCATGCGATCGCAGCGGCGCGGTGGCGAGTTGGCCGATGCTGAAGAACGACACGCTCGGCGATTGCACGATCGCCGCGGTGGGCCATGCCGTACAGCTCTGGACCGCGGAAGCGAGCCGGATGCGCGTGATGACCGACGAAGAAGTGCTGGCCGGCTATGAGGCGTTCGGCTACGTGCCGGGCGAGCCGCAGACGGACCAGGGTGCGGTCGAGGCAGACGTGCTCGCGCGATGGACCGGAGCTGGGTTCTCGACGGGCGGCGTTGAGGACGTGCTCACCGGATTTTGCGCTGTCGATCCGACGCAGGAAGCGGAGGTGCGCGCCGGCGTGGCATGGCTCGGCGTGGTGTATGCGGGGCTCGAGCTGCCGATCGCGGCACGGAGCATGGATGTGTGGGACGCGCCGGGCGCGCTCACCGGCGACTACGCGCCCGGGTCGTGGGGCGGACACGCCGTGCCGATCGTCGGGTACGCGCCATGGGGCGTGGTGTGCGTGACCTGGGGCGCGTTGAAACGGATCACGTGGAAGTTTTGGGCCGCGTACGCGAGCGAGGCGTATGGGCTGTTGAGCCGCGACTTCGTCACGGAGGGCGGCAACGCGGCGACCGTGGATTGGGCGGCGCTGGAAAGCGACATGGCGGATTTGCGAGCGGAGGCGAGCGCGTGAGCGGGATCAGGATCGAAGTGCCTGAGGGGGCGGTCGCCGGCGAGGGCTGGGGCGAGGAATTCGCTTTGCCGAGCGGGAAGAAGGTGCAGTTCCGGAGAAGCACGGGCAAGGACGTGCGGTTGGCGCTCGCCGCTGTCGGCCAGCCGTTCGACGGCACGCGATACCTCTACGCGCTCATCGCGCGCACCGGGAGGATCGAGGGCAAGCCGATCACGATGGAAGGAATGGACGAGATCGATGCCGAAGACGCCGAGATGCTTCTCGAGGAGGTGCGAAAGCCGCGCCCTTCTCCGGCCGCGCCGGCGGGAGCTTAAGCCCGGCGGCGCTTGGCGAGATGATTGCGATGGGGTTCCGTCCGGCGGACCTCGACGCGATGGACATGTACGAGATCGAGAGCTGGCGCGCGGTGATCGAAACCTACGCGGCTTGGCAGGGCTCGGGCTCGTGAGAGGCGACGCTGCGCTGTTGCGGGCGGGCGCGGGCAGAAGCGCGGCCGGCGGCGGTTTGGCGAACGGCAGGGAATGACCAATGAAATCCCGTGACGTCGGCGCGGGTTCCCGCCCGTTCGGCACAAGAGCGAGCGCCATGGCGCGAGCGATCGCCCCGATGGAGCGGTTGGTTGCCGTTGCGAACCAGATAGCGCCCGCGCTCGCGGAGGGCGCGCTGCGGCTCGGCGCGGTGACAGGCGCGATCCACGTCGCGGGAGAAAGCATGGCGAGTGTCGATGCGTCCGCTCACCGGCTCGCGACAAACATGGCCGAGGCGGTGGCGCGCGCGAAGGACTTGTCGATCAGGCGGATGCGGGCCGATGGGCCGGCGGCGACCGGCCGCGGCGTTCATTCCGAATCCGGTCTCTTTGGCCCTCGCGCGGGCGAGGAAGGAGCGGATCGCGGGTCCGGTCCAGGGCGCGTCGCCGGCGGCGAATATTCAGCGCTGCGGTTGAAGAGGGCAGCACAACGGTTGCTCGCGATTGCGCCGATGGCCGCGGCGGGCGAGGCCCGTCCTGCGCGTGGCGCCGGGATGATGCCGCCCGCGACCGCGGCGAGGAACCGGACGGCGGGCGAAACTTTGGCGCTGGGGCTGGCGCATGGGTTGGGCAGGCTGAACCTTTCGGCGCCCAAGACCGCCGGACACAAGCACCATCACGAGCGCTTGCAAGCATTGGCGCGACAATCGACGATCGGGGCGATTGCGCGGGGGCAGGAGGCGGATCGTGGCGCGCGCAGCGCGCCGCGAATAGCGGGACCGACGGGGGAGGGCATCAAGCCGTTCGGCTCGATCGCCGCTCCGGGTTACGCGGTGCATGGTGAGCGGGGTACCACGCCCCGGTCATCGATCGGCGAGATGACGCCTCACGGGCCGGAGGTCCGGCGCCCAGGCAACGCGGGATTGGCGCAAGGGCGGGCGAGGATCAGCGAGGCGCTCAAGAGCGGCGTTGCGACGTTCGCGGGCACGACGGCGCAGGTCGGAGGGCTGAAGGATCTCGGCATTGATGAAGCGACCGGCCGGATGAAGGTCCTGGACAAGGCTGCTCGCTTGAGCTTGTCCAAATCGCTTGCGGATACAAGGGGCAGCGGCGCGCGCTTTGCGCGGAGCGATCGGGCGGTGCGCCCCCAGCCGGCCTCCGGGACTGCATGGGAGGCTGGCGCGGCGCGACCAGTATTCGAGGGGCAGCACCTTGCTCTCCTGAAGAGGCCGATCGCCCCCACGTTGCGTTCCGTGGACGATCGGCTCAAGTTCGCCGAGACCGATCGGCAGGAACGCCGGTCGGCGCCGGCGTTTTTTCCGGTTGCCGGTCGCGCGCGGCCGACGGAGCCGCTGGCCGGGCTCGACACGCTCCGCAGCGTCCCGGATGGCGCTGCGCCGGCGCCGGGCCTCAATTTTGCGAATCGCCGGACGATCGCCGAGGCCGGCGCGACGGTTGCGGCATCGCCGATCGGCGGGAGCGGCGGCCGCTCCCAGGGCGCTGCGGGGCTGCCGCAGGGGACACGGGCCGGATCTGCCGGCGCCGCGATGATCCACATCGAGGCGCCGCTCACGGTTACCGTCCAAGGCGACATGGTTGGCGACGCCGCGAGCCTGAACATGCTGCTTGGCCGGCTTGCGGACGAGCACGCGCGGACCATCACCGATGCGGTCATCCGCAGGCTGCGCGATCGCCAGGACACCGCTCGCCGCAGCGCCATGCTCGACTGGGGCAACGCGGACGTGCATCTCGGCGGAGCGGGGTCCGCGCTGTGAGCGGCTCGGTGCTCGGCGCGGCGCTTGCCGCAGTCGGGTTCGGGGATTTCGCAGCGTTCGGCAGCGTCTCCTTCATGCTGCTCGGCTCACCGGAGACGCTGAGCCGGGTCCGGCGAAGCAACTATGCTAAGCTACCGCTGCTCGGCGGGCGGCCGGTGTTGCAGTGGACCTATGACGATCTCGAGCAGGTCACGATGGGGATCCGGCTGCACGTCACATGGTGCGATCCCGATGCTGCCGTGGCGCTGCTCGACCAGGCCCGAACGGCGCATCAGCCGCAACCGCTCGTGTTCGGCGCCGGGCAGATCGAGGGGCAATTTGTGATCACGCAGCTGGTGGCGATCGACCAGTGGCGCTATTCCGGCGTGGCGCAGCACATCGACGCGAGGCTCATCCTTTCCGAGTGGCAGCCTACTCTGCCGCAGGGAGCGCCAACCGTGCAGCCGTCCGCGCCGGCAGCCGGGATCATCGGCGTGCCTGGCGGCTTCGCCGCGATCTACGCGGCGGGGAGCAATGTCGCGCAACCGGTGCCGACTGGGGATTTCCTGAGCGTCGCGACCTCGGCGATGACGCGGGCCGGCGCAGCCTGAGGGAGCCCCATGCGACGAAACTGTGACCGACGACGCGACGAGGCGGTCTTCGCCCGAGGGTGCGCGTGAGCGGGAGCGTGATGACGCCGGCGGCATTTGCCGCGGCGTACGGGATGGTGCCTGCCGGCACGGCGGCTGCGCCGGCAACGCCCCAGTATCTTGGCTACGTGACCGGGCCGGCGGATCGATGGGACACGATCGCGTGGCGTGCCTATGGCGACCCGACGCTCGTGAGCGGTCTCATCCTGACGAATACGACGGTGTCGATTTCTCCGGTCCTCGGGCAGGGAATCACGATCTATTGCCCTCTGATCCCGGCACCCGTGCCGGCCGCGGGAACGACGCCGTGGAACCCGTGAGATGAGCGGATCGGCAGCACCTTGGCAGTCGGTCGGAGGCGGCGCCGCCGTTGCGATTCCGACCTGGACGATCGTTCTGAACGGACAGGACGTGACCGCCGGCATGATGGTTGAGCGTATCACCTACTGCGAGGCGACCGGCGGGGAGGTGCCGACCTTCCAGGTCGATGTGCAGGATATCGACCAGCGCTGGCAGAGCTACGGGTTTACGCTCGGCAGCGACATGGTGCAGCCGACACTGGGCTACCAGGGCGGCGCGACGTGGTCCGTCGGGACCTTCAGCCTGGACGAGCTCGCTCTCACCACGCCGCCGGACGTGTTCTCGATCATGGCGGTCGAGGCCGGGCTCAACAATGCGGTGCGGACCCGTAACAGTGTCGCTTACGAGGGGAAGACGCTGACCGAGATCGCGGCGGACATCGGAGCGCGGCACGGACTCACCGCGGTAACGGCGGCGGTGAGCCCCGATCCCGTGTGGCAGCGGGTGACGCAGCGGATGGAGACCGATCTCGCCTTCCTCGTCCGGCTCGCCCACGAGCACAATTACGACTTCACGATCCGCAACAGCCAGCTCATCTTCTACAGCCGCCCCTCGCTCGAAACGCAATCGGTGACAGGGCCGACCTTGACCCGCGCGATGGTCCGCGAGCATGCGCGCTGCCGGCACCAGGGGCTCGGCGAGCTGACCTACAAGCAGGCGAACGTAACCTACTTCAATCCGTATCAGAAATATCTCTACGGTGGGGTAGCCGTGGATCCGACGATGCCGGCAGCCGATACCCACAAGCTGGTGGTACGGGTCGAGAACGGGGATCAGGCCAGCCTCAAGGCGCAATCGAACCTCTGGACCGCGAACATGCGCTCCACGGCGATCGAGTTTCCGCTGGTGGGCACGCTCAACTGGCGTGCGGGCAACACGGTGAACGTGCAGGGCTTCGGGTTGTGGGACCTGAACACCTATCTGGTACAGAAGGTGCAGATCGAGATCACGCCGCAAGGCGGCTTCGTGACGACGCTGGATCTGCGCACCGTCACGAGCGCAGCCGGCGGGTCGCAGGCGATCGCGAGCGACGCGGGGGATGTCGGGCCGTGATGGGGCGCCCCTATGCGGTGCAATACCACCCGGTGTTCCGCACCGGGCTGATCACGGCGCAGAACGTCACGTCCGGGCAGGTGCGCGTGCAGTTCCCGGACCGGGATGGGGTGGTAAGTTATTGGCTGCCGGTGATCGTGCCCAAGACGCAGAACGACAAGTTCTTCTTCATGCCGGACATCGGCGAGCAGGTCGTCGTGCTGATGGACGAGCACGACGAGTACGGCGCTGTGGTGGGCGCGATTCCCTCGACGGTGGATGCGCCGCCGCCGGGCATGACGAGCGACAAGTTCTATGCCGTCTTCAAGGACGGCACGGTGATCGCGTATGACCGGGCGACGCATGTGCTGACGGCGGCGCTCGGCGATGGGGGATCGGCGACGCTCTCCACGCCGCTCGGCAACGAGGTCGTGCTTGGGAGCGACGGGACGCTGTTGCTGCAAGACCAGAAGGGCGCCCAGGTCAAGCTCAGCAACGACGGCAACGTGCGGGTCAACGGGAATCTTCTGGTCTCCGGTACGATCGGGACGACCAGTGGGACGTTCGGCAACGGCGATATGAGCATAACCGGAACGATCGCCGCGACCGGCGATATCACGGCCGGGAACGGGAGCCAGAACATCTCGGCGCTCAATCATGTGCACAGCGGCGTCGAGGTGGGCGCCGGGAACACCGCGGCTCCCGTCGGCGGGACGTAAGCATGTCCGGCTCCGCAGTCACGCTCGCCCGGATCACCTCGGCGAGCTGGTCGCTCATGCTCGATCAGACGGCGGGCGGAGGACCGGGCTCGGGAATCGGGCAGGTGGTGCAGGGGCTCGCCGACATCGGCCAGTGCATCGCGATCATCCTGAGCACGATCCCCGGCGAGGACCCCTTCCGGCCGACATTCGGCTGCGACCTGACGCAATACATCGACCGGCCGTTGCCGGCGGTGCTGCCGGCGATCGTGGGCGTGGTGACGCAGGCGATCGAGACATGGGAGCCGAGAGTGACGGTGCTCGGCGTCACGGCGACGCCTGGCGGCGCCGCAGCGCCGGCACAGATCACCGTGAGCGTGACCTGGCAGGTTGATCTCGGCACCACCGTGGCGCCAGGGCAGAGCGTGATCGGCGGCACGGCAGCGCAGACGACAAGCGTGGGGATCGGCGGATGAGCGGCAGCACCTCCAACCCGGCCAACAGCCTGCCCGCTCCGGTTTTCGTGACCGACGCGGACGGCCTCGACCCCAACCTGATCCTGGCCGACATGATCGCGGCGTTCCAGAGCGCCTCCGGGCGTACCCTCTATCCGGCACAGGTCGAGCGGCTGCTGATCAATCTCTATGCCTACCGCGAGAGCCTGGTGCGCGCTGCGATCCAATATACCGGGCAGCAGAACCTTCTGGCCTACGCGAGCTATCCGGTGATCGACTATCTCGGGCAGCTCGTTGGCGTGACGCGGCTTGCCGGTGTCGGCGCGACCTGCACGTTGCAATTCACCCTGACCGGGGCGCTGACGGTGAGCTACACGGTGGCGGCGGGGACAGAGGTGGGGACGAGCGACGGCAACTTCATCTTCGCGACGTCGAGTGCGCTGGCGATCCCGGCAGGGAGCACGACGGGAAGCGTGCAGGCGGCCTGCACGGCAACCGGAAGTGCCGCGAACGGGTATCTGCCGGGGCAGGTCGATGTGCTGATCGGCGGGGACGCGCTGATCGCGAGCGTAACAAACACGACCACCACCGCGGGCGGCTCGGTGATCGAGACCGACGACCACCTGCGGGCGCGGATCCAGGCCGCACCGAACCAGTATTCGACGGCCGGGCCGAGCGGGGCCTATCGGTTCTATGCGCTCGGCGCCGATCCGACGATCATCGACGCCGAAGTGGTGAGCCCGGCACCCGGCACGGTGGACGTCTATGTGCTCACCGGGCCGATCACGCTGCAGCCAGCGGCGAGCGCGAACCCGATCGGGATAGCCTCGAGCGCGGTGATCGCCGAGGTGGTGGCGGCGCTGAACGCGTCCACGGTGCGGCCGCTCTGCGATACGGTGAACGTCTATCCCGTGACCGAGGTCGATTACACCGTGACGGCAACGCTTACCCTGTTCAGCGACGCCGATCCGAGTTCGACCGAGAGCGCGGCCTATACCGCGGCGCAGCAGCTTGCAATCAACGTCGCGAGCAGCGTGCAGAACGACATCGTGCCCTCGCAGTGGGTATCGGCCCTGTCGGTCTCGGGAGTCTACGAGGCAACGGTTGCGGTCGCCGCCAATATCGCGGGGGCGCCGGTCGCGCCCGAGCCCGACGGCAAAATTGTGCTGGCCAACGGCCAGTGGGCGAACTGCACGGCGATCGAGGTGACGTACCAGACCGGGTCGGAGACGGAACCCTAATGAGCGGGACCGGAGGATCCGGGAGCAGCCTAACCGCGGCCTCGTCGATAAGCGATCTTAGAACCGCAGCCCTTTCCGAGCTGCTCAAGCGGCTGGGAGAACTCGATCTCTCCCCTATCCTTCTTTACACGATTGCCAACGTCCCGGGAACGGCGCTGCCGTTTCTGGCCTGGCAGTTCGACATCCTAGCACCTTGGTGGCAGCTGCTGTCCGGCCCGGATTCGCAGCAGGAATTGATCCAGCAGGCCGTCGCGCTGCACCGGTTCAAGGGAACACCGTACGCAATCCAATCGATCACCAGCAATCTCGGGTTCGGCCTGATCGAGATCCAGGAGGGGCAGGCCAGCTGGGGCGGGACATCGTGGCCGCCGTCGGAAGGGTGGGCGGTATTCCGGGTCAGCGTGGTCAAGGCCGACATCGTGGCGGCAGACCCGCAGCCGGCCTCATGGGACGCGGTGACGGATATCGATCTGCTGATCGACGTTGACAAGCTCGACCAGGCCAGCAGCATCACCGGCGTTGCGGTCTCCGCCGCCAATCAGACGCAGCTCGTCGATGCGATAGACTTTTTCAAGCCGGCGCGGAGCTGGTTGGACTCGCTGTGGTTCGATGAACTGCCGATGGAGGAGCCTGCCATCGCCACCAGCGATGCGATAACGCTGACGGCGGGGATGAATGTCCTCGAGAGGTCGATCAAGATTTCGGATCTTCCAAGTGTGGTGGCCTGGGTCCTCGCCGACACCAAGACGACGGCGCCACTCTACAGCGCCCACTTCTACCATGCCGGACTCACCTATGGGGCGGGCGAGCCCGCGGTGGTCGATTCTGGTTTGGTCATCAACGGTCAGCCTACGGAGTAACCTGCATGAGAAGGCCGAGCGGCCGCGTGCGCGTCTGGCGCGACGGGCTCTTGATCTGTGAGCGCGACAACCTGGTGGTGAATGCGGGGCTTCCTGCGTTCGCAAGTCTCGCCGCAGGCGTAACGACAGGACAATCGGTGAGCGTGACCGGCTACGGTTCGGGGAACACGGCACCGAGCATCGGCGACACCGATCTCTCGCTCGCGCCCAAATACTATAATGCCGTCGGGGCGGCGAGCTTTCCGAGCCCCGGGACGGTGCAGTTCGCATTTGCGATTGCCGCGGCGGACTATGCCGCCTATGGCCTGAACGTGCAGGAGATCGGGCTGTTCGCCAACTCCGGCAGTGTTGCGATACCGGTGGCGGCCGGGTTTAGCTATTCCGCATGGGCGGCGAGCAGCAACCAGCCGGTGGGGAACTTGGTGCGGGACACCACCGGGCATCCGTTCCGCTCGGCAGCCCCGCCGAGCTGGGCCGCAAGCACGAATGAGCTGTTGGGGAACCTGATCACCGACAGCAACGGGAACATCCAGCAATGCACGCTTGCCGGAACGAGCGGGGCGACCGCGCCGGTATGGCCGGTGTCGGTCGGCGGGACGGTGGGCGACGCAACGGTGACGTGGGAGTGCGTTGCTCTCGCCGGATACACGCCGCAGACCGGCTTCAGCACCCCGAGCTGGAACACGGCGGCAATCGGCGCGTTCACCTACGACGGGACGGTGGCGTGGAACTATCTCGCGGCACTCGTCGTTCCGCAGCCGATGATCGCGCATGCCGTCGTCCCGGCCTTCACATTCGGCGGCGCGGCGAACTACAGCGGCACCTGGAGCTTGACCTTCTGATGGCAACCCTCATCGACAGTGCCGAATACACGCCGAACGAAATCTACGAGATCCAGCAGACCGACAAGGTCGAGGGCGCGGCGAGCGGGGCGAGCTTCAGCGGCATCGGCGTGTCAAACGAGCCGCACCAGCAGCTCGCCAACCGCACCGCCTTCCTCTACGGGCGGCAGAACACGAACATCGGCAATATCACCACGCTGCAGGGGCAGGTTGCGGCGCTGCTGGCGCGGAACACATGGACGAATGCAGCGACCTTCGCCGCCCCCGGAAGCTACGAGTGGTCAGTACCGCCGGGCGTGTCGGTGGTACGCGCAATCGTTGTTGGGGGCGGCGGCGGGGGCTCGGACTGCCTGGCGAGCAATCTCGAGGGATATGCGTCAGGCGGCGGAGGCGGGGCGGGCGGATACGCGGAAGGGTTCGTGACGGTGGCCGGAGGTGCCGCCATGCCGGTCACGGTGGGCTCCGGGGGCGGACCGCAGAGCACGGGTGGGACATCGGCGTTCGGTGGGCTCGTTGCATACGGAGGTGGCGGCTCGCTGTTTCAGCGGGCGGGAAGCTCGGCCGGGGCCGGCGGCGGGGCCGCGAGCGGAGGCTTCATGGCTCTGAGCGGCGGCGACGGAAGCGACGGGCAGTCGGGGTTGTTCGTATTCCCCGGGAATGGCGCTCCCGGCCCTTGGGGCGGCGGGGGGAGAGCGGGAGCGCAGGGCGGCACGCCGGGTGCCGGGCCGGGCGCCGGCGGCGGCGGTGCCTATGATCCGTTGTTCACCGGCAATTATTACTACGGTGGCGCGGGCGCCTCCGGCATCGTCATCATCCTCTGGTGAGCGTGGCATGAGCGGCACATTCCAACCGATCCCAAACTTCGTGGGCGTTAATGCGGGCCAGCAATTCCGCGAGGCGATCAACAACGCGCTCGGCGGCACCGTGCCGATCTCGCCCGCGATGGGCGAGGGGAGCATAACGGGCGGAACGATCAGCGGAGCGAACGTGTCCGCCGCCGTCGCGGCGGCCATGCTGACCGATGCGGCGCTTCGTACCATTGCCCAACGCGCTACCGACGCGATCAACTTCGCCGACTACGCCGGCGTCGACGCAACCGGTTCGACCGACATGTCCGCGCTGGTGAACCAGGCGCTCGGCGATGCCCGCGCGCAGAAGAAGGCGCTGCGGTTTCCCGCTGGCGTCTGGGGCGTTGCGGAGAACGTGATCTGGCAGCAGGGCGACGTGATCGTTGGCGACGGGCCGCAGAGCATCCTGAAATACATCGGCCCCAACGCGAGCAGCGGCAATCCGGCGGTTCTGTGGATGAACGCGGCGACGGGCGCCGTCAGCCCGCCGGCCGATACCGGCACGGTCACGGTGCTGAGCAACATCCGCATCGTCGGGAACTGGAACGGGACCACCATCACGAACCAGATGACCGGGCCGATGATCGCGGCGAAGTACTGCGATAGCGTCCTGTTCGATCGCGTCATCGTAGAATATGCGCCGAGCATCTCGATCAACGCCGGGTTCTGTCGAAGGGTGCGCGCGATCGGGTGCAAGATCCGGTTCAGCGCGCGCGACGGGATCCAGTGCGAAGGCTCGGCGATGGTCGAGGTGCTGGGCTCCGAGTTCGACCATTGCGACGACAATATGATCTCGAACCACTCCTCGAATTCCCAGGTGTGGGGCCTGGCGAGCAGCACCGTCATCATCGGCAATCGGGGCTCCGATGTGGGCGGCATCCTCTGCGCGGGGGCGCGGCGGATCAACATCATCGGGAACGTGCTCGACCGGCCGAAGCAGATCGGGATCGCGACCTCCTACACGGCGGAAGGATCGACCGAAGGCGAGAGCTGCCCGCTCGCGGTGCGGATCGAGGGCAACACGATCACCGATGTGATCGACCCCATCAATATCGACGGAATCGCCAACAATTGCGATTATATTCAGGTGACGGCGGTCCCTCCGCAGCGCGGCACGGCGAGCGTGGCAACCGGCGTCCCGGGCACCAACCTCACGATCGCGCCGACCGTATGGCTCGCGAGCACCGCCTTTGCGCTCGGGGTGAGCACGGTCGACAGCAACGGCAACGTCCAGGTGGTGACGACGGCCGGCACCACCGGGTCGAGCACACCGAGTTGGAACACCACCGGCGGCGACACGACCACCGATGGGACCGTGACGTGGACGAATGAGGGCTCAGGCATCGTCTCGGGGAAGGTGCCGAGCGGGCGCGTGTGGGCCGCGAGCACGGCGTTCATCATCGGCGCGACGATCGTGGACTCCAACGGCAACATTCAGGCGTGCTCGACCTCGGGGACGAGCGGATCGAGCGCGCCCACGTGGGCGAGCACCGCCGGCACGATCACGACGGATGGGACGGCGGCATGGACATGCGACGGCAGCAATTCGGTGAGCAGCGTCGCGACGCCCTACGGCGCGCTCAACAACATGAAGACCTCGCCATCGGACACGACGACGCCGATCCCGCCTGGCTGGGCGATCGAGATTTGCAACAACACGCTGATGCGGACGCTCGATCCGACGGCAAACCGCACCTATGAGCAGAGCAACGCGGCCGGGGAGCAAATGTTCACGCGGACGGGCTGGCTCAACCCGCTGCTCGGGACAGTGGAGCTCTCGAAGACCGCAATCGGAATCGCGTTCCTGGCGGTGGGCAGCCCGACGCTCTACCGGCACGTGAAGATCTGCGGGAACCACATTCAGGGGGTCGAACACGGCATCTATCTCGCCGCGATGGCGCAGATGGTGGGGGCCGATGTCGCGCTCAACAAATTCCTCGACTATACGGGGCACGCTCTGTTCTGCGGCCAGAAATATGCGGCCCATCGGATCGACTTCTGCGCCAACGAGGTCGATGCCGATCCGTTCGTTATGAACCGGGGCACCGCGACCGGCGGCGCGTGGCAGAGCGGGTTTACGGCGCCGAGCGTGATATGGGGCAACGGGTGCTCGGGGATCACACTCCGCCACAACCGGATCCGGAACGTGGCGACGATCGCCGGCTCGATGCTCGGGTCGGATGCGGTGCTGGACAGCAACATGCTGCTCTGCGATCCGGCGGCGACGGGCTACAGCGCGAGCAACCTCGGAATTGGAACTATCCCGGAGGCGGGCGCGTCCTACATGCATGTGATCGAGGGCTGCAATCCCGGGCTGCCGACGTTCGGCGTGGCGGCGAACGGGCCGGTGTTGCAGGCGACGGCGATGCCGTCGAGCGGAACCTTCGTGCAAGGGCAGATGGTCTGGAACTCGGCCGCGACGGCGGAGAGCTCGATTATCGGCTGGTATCGGGCGACGACGGGATCGAGCAACGTGCTGGGGACGGACTGGCTCGCAATCAGCATTCCCTCGCTCCTTTCGATGTCGGAGGCATCGAGCACGGTGACGCTCGAGCCGGCGAGTAGCGGGGAAATCCTGCAGGTGCAGGGGGCGGCCGGCAACGCGGTCGTGTTGGGCGCGACAGGGGCGCTCGGGTCGAGCGTGGTCTTTGACGGCGCGCAGGCGGACAACACGTTGCAAATCGTGGCGGCCGGGACGAGCTACACCTGCCCGAACTATGTGACGACGGTCTATTTCACCGCCTCGGCGACGATCTCGGCCTTCACCTTCACGCTGCCGACCGCGCCGGCAGCGGGTAACGGCCAGCGGGTGCAGTTCTCTTTTAACCAGGCGGTGACGGCACTCACTACCGCACACGGCACCGCCTCGATCGACGGGACGCACGCAAGCCTGAGCGCGCACCAACTCGTGGAATATGCATGGGACGCCACGAACACGACCTGGCGCATGCTGCAATGAGCGCGAGCGCGCCGGGCGCCGCGCTGCGCTCCCCGGGCGTCGCCACGGCGATTGACGGCGCGGCCCGGAGCGGCCGCCGGCGCCGAGCGCCGAAACCGGGGACACAAAGGGGGAAAAGCCAGTGAACACCTCGCAGGTTTTCGCGAGCGCGGCTCTCGCGTCCGGTGCCGCTCTGCTCAATGGCGGCGGCTTCACCTTCTACTCCGGCACGATGCCGGCGAGCCCGGAGACCGCGCTTTCCGGCAACACCTCGCTCTGCGCGTTCACCTTTTCGAGCACGGCGTTCGGCACGCCGACCTACTCCGGCGGCTATGAGGTGACCGCGGCGAGCTTCACGGAATCGAGCGAGACGCCGAGCGCGAACGGGACGGCGAATTTCGCCCGATTGACAGAGAGCGGTGGAACGGTGGTGCTCGATATCACCGTGCAGGCGGCGTGGCAGGCGAGCACGGCGGTGATCGTCGGGCAGTATGTGACCAACGGCGGGAATTCGTACATGTGCACCACGGCGGGCACGACGGCGAGCAGCGGCGGCCTGAGCGGGACGGGGGCGGGAATCACCGATGGAACCGCGGTTTGGAATTACAGCGCGGCCGGGGCGGACTATACGCTCGGAAACGCGCTGTTGCAGACGGGCGTTCCGCTCACCATGACGAGCTTCGCGCTCAAACTGCCGGCAGTCTGAGCGCGCGGTGGACGGGTTGACGCGTGGGGCTCTCGGCGAGCGTCGCCTATGGGGAGGTTTCCTCGGGCGATTCGGTCACCATCGACAACCCGGGCGGCGGCGCCTGGGCCTCCGGCAGCACCCTTGGCTTATTCCTTAGCCTCTATGGTTCCAACACAGAGCCCACGACGCCGAGCGGATGGCAGTCCGTTGGCTTCGGGCACGTCAGCGGGGGCCCTCCGGCGCTCGCCATTTATGCGCAGACTCTGAGTGAGAATGGCCCGGGCAGCTACACCGTCTTCCTTCCGTCAAGCGAGAATTGTGCGGCGAGCATCATCGAATATCGCTCGTCGCTGACGGGAGGGTGGGATTCGGCGGTAACTCCCGCGTTTACGACCGGGGGGACGAGCACCGCGTTCTCGGCCGTGGGAGTCACAGCCGCCTCGGCCAACGAAATTCTGGTATGCGCAGTCTCGCTCGGTTCCGGTTCCCGGACGATGTCCGGATGGTCGAGCCCGGTCAGTGAGGAGGCCTATCAGCTTGGGCCCGCCGGCGAAGGATCGCTCTATGTCGCCGACGGCATGCAATCGAGTGCCGGAGCTACGGGCAACGTCATCGCGACCCTTTCTGGGAGCGCCGTCGGCTGGATCGCGGCAACGTTCGGTCTGCTCCCGGCGAGCGCCGGGGCCGGGGCCGGGAGCATCGGCGCGGCCCGCGCGTTCGGCGCCGGCGAGGCGCATCTTGCGGGCTCCGGTGCGGCGGCGCTCGGGCGCACGGCCGTCGCAGGCAGCGGCACGGCAAGGAATGCAGGGACCGGCGGCGGGATTATCCGGCCGGTGGCGAGTGTCTCGGCGACGGCCAGCGCGGCGGGAGATGGTGCGGGTGACGTCCGGCGGCTCGCCGCGCAAGGGTCAGGGACCGCGGCGAACCACGGCGCCGGCGCCGGCGTGCCCGGCGCGCTGGAGGCGATGGGATCAGGCAACGGCGTGGCGCTGGCGTTCGACCCGCGCGGATGGATCCGGGGCCTGCCGGCACGCGCGATCGTGACGGCGCGGCCGGCGCGTGCCACGTCCGGGGGCCTGGCCGTGCGCGCCAGGCTGCAATGAGGTGTGACGATGCGCGCGATATATCCGCTCGACCCGCTGACCGCTGAGGTGGAGACGCGGGTCATCACCTTCGATTTCGGCGCGGTGTGGCCGGGGATCACGATCTCGGCGCCGACCGTCACGATGGAAGTCGAGCCAGGGAGCGCGATGCCCGATCCTGATCCCGCCAACCGTCTGATCGGTACCTCACGCGTCGTCGCCAGCCCGACCACCGGCAACGCGAACCAGGCCGTGCAGCAGCTCGTCGGCAATTTCACCGGTGCCGTCTATCGCCTCGGCTGCTATGCGAGCGGAAGCGACGGCAGCACGCCGGAGCTCTGGCAATGGATCGGGACGTGCTGAGGCGGGACGGCGAATACCGGCGCGCGTGCGAGGCAGGCGGGCGCAGTCGCCGGGAAGGGACGCCGACGCGGTGGCCATCCCTCGTACGAAGGGGTAATGTCGCTGCGAGTGGATCCGAGAGGATGACGAGATGCTGCCGTCGCAGCGTGCGCTCTTCGATATTCCGCACGACGTCTGCTACCTGAACGCGGCGGCCTGGGGGCCGCTGCCGATTTCGAGCCAGGAGGCAGGGCGCATCGGCGTCGCGCGCAAGGGCCAGCCCTGGAAGATCGATCGCCAATTCCCCGCACAGCAGTTTGCCCGCGCGCGAAGTGCGGCGGCCCGGCTGATCGGTGCCGAAGCCGAGGATGTGGCGCTGATCTCGTCGGTGAGCTACGGCGTCGCCACGGCCGCCAAGCTGCTTCAGATCCCCGAGCGAAGCCGCGTCCTGCTCCTCGAAGACGACCATTCCTCGCCGGTCCTCGAATGGATGACGCGCGCGGAAGTGGGGGGTTATGCGATCGAGGTCGTGAAGCGGCCCGAGGACGGCGATTGGACCGCCGCCCTGGTGGCTGCGATCGAGCGGCCGGGCGCGCCTCTCGCGCTCGCATCCGTCTCCTCGGTGCACTGGTCGGATGGCGGGGCGGTGGATCTTGATCGCGTCGCTCCGGCGCTGCGGCGCTCTGGTGCTGCGCTGCTCGTGGACGCGACGCACGCCGCCGGCGTGATGAAGCTGGATGTCCGAGAGCTCGATCCCGATTTTCTCGTCTTTCCGACCTACAAGTGGGTGCTGGGCCCCTACGGCCGGGCGTTCCTCTACATCGCCAAGCGTCATCAGGACGGCATTCCGCTCGAGCAGACAGGGTACGGACGGCGCGGGGTGAGCGCGGAACAGGCGCGCTATCTTGCCGATACCGCATTCGTTGCCGGCGCAAGACGCTTCGATATGGGAGAGCGGGACCATTTCATCTCGCTCGAGATGGCTTCGATCGGGATGGAGATGGTGGCCGGATGGGGGAGTGCTGCCATCAGCGAGCGGCTTGCGTGGCTCACGGGCCGCCTCGCCGAAGGGCTCCGCAATCTCGGGGCTGCCGTGCCGGACGAACGCGTGCGGGCGCCGCACATCCTGAGCCTCGGCTTTCCGCAGGGTATGCGGGAGGACCTGGTGGCCCGGCTCGCCGGCGAGGATGTGCACGTTGCCGCCCGGCTCGGCCGGATGCGGATCAGCCCGCACGTCTATAACGACGAGGAGGACGTCGATCGCTTCGTCGCCGCATTCCGAAAGCTCGCCTGACCCGCTTTCGCCGCCCGCTGCGAGCGTGATTCGCGCCTCCGGAGATCACGCTCAGTGCTTGAGGGCCTGGATGATTTCCTCGGTCATCTTCTTGGCGTCGCCGAACAGCATCATCGTGTTCGGGCGAAAGAAAAGCTCGTTCTCCACGCCGGCATATCCGGCAGCCATCGAGCGTTTGACGAAGAGCACGGTCTTGGCCTTTTCCACCTCCAGGATGGGCATGCCGTAGATCGGCGAGCGGGAATCGGTCTTTGCGGCGGGGTTCGTGACATCGTTGGCGCCGATCACATACGCGACATCGGCAGTCGCGAACTCGTTGTTGATGTCTTCCAGCTCGAACACCTCGTCGTACGGCACGTTCGCCTCGGCCAGCAGCACGTTCATGTGCCCCGGCATTCGGCCCGCCACCGGATGGATCGCGTATTTCACCTCGACGCCGTCCGCCTTGAGCACGTCCGCCATCTCGCGCAGGCTATGCTGCGCCTGGGCGACCGCCATCCCGTATCCGGGCACGATGATGACCTTGGCGGCGTTCTTGAGGATGAAGGCGGCATCGTCCGCATTGCCGCTCTTCACCGTCCGGTCGAGCGCAACGCCCGCACCGCCGGCCGCGCCCTCGGAGCCGAACCCTCCCAGCAGCACGTTGATGATGCTGCGATTCATGCCCTTGCACATGATGTACGAGAGGATCGCGCCGGATGCGCCGACCAGCGAGCCGGGCACGATCAGGCCGATATTGCCGAGCGTGAATCCGATCCCGGCGGCCGCCCAGCCGGAATAGCTGTTCAGCATCGAGACGACGACCGGCATGTCCGCCCCGCCGATCGGGATGATGATGAGAAAGCCGAGGGCAAAAGCGGAAAACGCGATCAGCCAGAAGAGCGCAGTGCTGCCACCGGAAATCACGAAGGCGATGATCAGCACGAGGATCAGGATGGCGATCCCGAGATTGAGCTTGTGCTGGCCGGGAAAGACGATCGGCGCGCCGCTCATCAGCGCTTGCAGCTTCGAGAAGGCGATCACCGAGCCCGAGAAGGTGATGGCGCCGATAGCAAGGCCGATCGACATCTCGATACGGCTTTCGAGGTGAAGATTCCCGGGCGTGCCGATGCCGAAGGCGGCCGGAGCATAGAGGGCGGCGGCAGCGACGAACACGGCGGAAAGTCCGACCAGGGAATGAAAGGCGGCGACGAGCTGGGGAAGCGCGGTCATCTGGATGCGGAGCGCGATGAACGTCCCGACGCTTCCGCCGATGACGATGCCGAGCGCGATCAGCCCATAGCCACCGAGCACGAGGCCCGGGTGGAGAGCCGTGGTGACCATGGCGATCGCCATGCCCGCCATCCCGAGGAGATTGCCCCTCCGCGCGGTGTCCGGATGGGAAAGACCCCTGAGTGCCAGGATGAAGAGGACCGCGGCGATCAGGTAGACGAACGCGGCAAGGGTTTCCGGCATGGCCCTACTTCTTCTTCTGGAACATCTGCAGCATGCGCTGCGTGACCACGAAGCCGCCGAAGATGTTGACGCTGGCGAGCGTCACGGCGACGAAGCCGAACCCTGAAGAGAAGCCGGTGAGCGAAAGGCCGGCAGCGAGCATCGCACCCACGATGATGACCGAACTGATCGCGTTGGTGAGCGACATCAGCGGCGAATGCAGCGCCGGCGTGACGTTCCAGACGACATAATAGCCGACGAAGCAGGCGAGCACGAAGGTCACGAAGAGGAAGATGAAAGGCGTCGAGGAAACCGACGCGGGTGCGACGGCCGCCAGCGCGTGGGCATGGGCGGCGAGGGCCGCCGCCTGGTCGGCGAGGCGTTGGGCCTCGTTGGCGAGCTGGTTCTGGTCCATCGATGTCTCTCCGCGATTACGCCGCCTCGGAGGGAAGGAATTGCGGGTGCACTACCGCCCCCCCTCGCGTCAGCAGCGCACCTTTGACGATGTCGTCATCCGCCGGCAGCTTCGGCACCTTGGCCTCCTTGTCCCAGAAGGTGGAGAGAAAGGTCAGGAGATTACGGGCGTAGAGGCTGCTCGCGGCCACCGGGATCCGCCCCGGCCAGTTGCGGAAACCGAGGATGACGACGCCGTTCGCCGTGACGGTCCGCTCGCCGGGGACGGTCAGGGCGCAGTTTCCCCCGGCATCCGCCGCGATATCGACGATGACGCTGCCGGCGCGCATCGCGCCCACCATCTCGGCGCTGACGAGCGTGGGCGCCTTGCGGCCCATGACGAGCGCGGTGGTGATCACGATATCCTGCCTGGCCATTGTCGTTGCCATCAGCTCCGCCTGCTTGCGGCGATAGGCTTCGCTCATCTCCTTCGCGTACCCGCCGCTTGTCTGCGCCGATCGGGTCTCCTCGTCCTCGACGCCGACAAAGGTGGCGCCGAGCGACTTGATTTCCTCCTTCGCGGCCGGGCGGACATCGGTTGCCGAAACGATCGCGCCGAGGCGCCGGGCGGTGGCGATCGCCTGCAGCCCCGCGACGCCCGCGCCGAGCACGAAGACGCGCGCCGGCGGCACCGTGCCCGCCGCGGTCATCATCATCGGGAAGGCGCGCCGGAACTCGGAAGCGGCCTCGATCACCGCGCGATAGCCGGCGAGGTTCGCCTGGCTGGAGAGAACGTCCATCGCCTGGGCGCGCGTGATCCGCGGCAGGAGCTCGAGCGCGCAGGCATCGATCCCCGCGTCGGCAAGCGAGGTGACCAGCGCGGGATCCGCGAGCGCGCCGGAGATTCCGACGAGCAACGCCCCCCGCGGGATGAGGGCGCGCAGCTCGGCCTCAGGCATGACGACCGAGAAGACGATCCCCGCGCCGGCGAGCGTTGCGGCCGCATCCGGCGCAATCTCCGCGCCGGCGGCCTGGTAGTCCGCGTCGGCGATCTCGGCGCCCTGTCCGGCACCGCTCTCGACGGCAACCTCGAGCCCGAGGCCCAAGAGCCTCTTCACCGTATCGGGAGTGGCAGCCACGCGGGTCTCCCCGGCGCGACGCTCCTTCAGCACGGCCAGACGCATCCGAGGGATTCCCTCCGCTGCAAGCCGCCGCACCATGCGCGAGCGGGCAAGCCCTAGGCAAGAGGGACGGACCGCCTACGCGGCGGGCGGCACTCCCGCCTCCGCCAGCGCGGCTTCCTGGCGCGCGGCGAGCGCCGTCGCATCGAAGTCGGCGATCAGCTCGTGAAAGAGACGATGCCAATTGAGCTCCGCGCCAAGGCGGAGGAAGACGCTGCCGAGCCCGATCGCCGCACGGTCCATCAGGACGAATTCGCGCGGCGGACGCACCCCCCCGGTGCGCCTGAGGCCCGCATGCACGCGCTCGGCGACCTCGCGGCCGAATTGCGGGTCGTTCGTCTCCTGGATCCGCCGCACGCGGTCCTCCAGCAGCGGCTCGTAGAGGAACTCGGCCCAAAGGTTCAAAACCTTGAGCTTCTCGCGCGTGATGTCGGTGAAGCCCCAGCTCTCGTACGCGTGCAGCGCCTTGTCCGCGTCCCGGTCCCTGACCGCCTCGAAGAGATCGATGACGCCGCGAATGAAGTGCGGTGCGAACACACGGATTGCGCCGAAGTCGAGCAGGTTCACCCCGCCGTCGGGCCGCACCTGGTAGTTGCCGAGATGCGGGTCGCCGTGGATCACGCCGTAACGGTAGAGGGGTACATACCAGGCACGAAACAAGGCGGTCGCGATCCGATTGCGCTCGTCCTGCGGGGGGTTCTCCGCGAGGCGTGCCTGGAGGGCGCGCCCCTCGAGCCAGGTCATGGTGAGCAACCGGCGCGTGCAATAGCCCTCGACCGGAAGCGGCACGTGAACGTCCGCCTCGGAAGCGAGCATCCGCCCGTAGAGCCGCATCTGCGCGGCCTCGCGCAGATAGTCGAGCTCCTCGCGCAGCCGTTCAGTGAGCTCCTTGTAGATCTCGTCCTGCTGGATGGCCTTGTCCATCCGCCGATAGACGGCCATGGCGAGCTTGAGCTGGCGGAGATCTGCTTCGACCGTGCTCGGCATGTCCGGATATTGCAGCTTGCAGGCAACCGCGGTGCCGTCGGGGAGCAGGGCGCGATGCACCTGGCCGAGGCTCGCGGCCGCGGCGGCGACATGGCCGAAGCTTCGGAAGCGTTGTTCCCAATCCGTGCCGAGCTCGCTCGCCATCCGCCGGCGCACGAAGCTCCAGCCCATCGGCGGCGCGTTGGCCTGCAGCTCCGAAAGTTCGGCGGCGTACTCGTCGGGAAGCGCATCGGGGACTGTCGAGAGGAACTGCGCCACCTTCATCAGCGGGCCCTTGAGCCCGCCCAGGATGGCTTTCAGGTCTTCGGCGTGGGCGGCACGGTCCGTCTTCAGCCCGAGCACGCGCTGGCCGGCGATGCGCGCGGCAATCCCTCCGACGGCGCCCGATGTGCGGGCGAGGCGTCGGAGCTCCCCGAACAGCGTGCTCTCATCGCTTTCGGCCACGAAATCAGCTCGCGCCGGTGCCGGACGAGCGCTCGAGCTCGCCGATGAAGCCCGAGATCACGTCGAGGCCGCGTCTCCAGAAGTTCGGATCGGAGGCATCGAGGCCGAAGGGCGCCAGGAGCTCGCGATGGCGCTTCGATCCCCCGGCCCGCAGCATCTCGAGATACTTCGCCTGAAAGCCGGGGTGGCCATCGCGGTACACGGCGTAGAGCGCGTTCACCAGGCAATCTCCAAACGCATAGGCATAGACGTAGAACGGCGTATGGACGAAGTGTGGCACGTAGGCCCAGAAATTGCGGTACTCGTCGGCGAATTCGAAGGCCGGGCCGAGGCTCTCGCTTTGCACGGAAAGCCAGATCTCGCCGATCCGCGCAGGGAGCAGCTCGCCGGAACGGCGCTCCTCGTGCAAGAGGGTCTCGAAGCGGTAGAAAGCGATCTGCCGCACGACGGTGTTCAGCATGTCCTCGACCTTCGAGGCGAGCATGATGCGGCGCGCGCGCGGGTCATCGGTATCGTCGAGGAGCGCCTGGAATGTCAGCATTTCCCCGAACACGCTCGCGGTTTCGGCGAGCGTGAGCGGCGTGTTGGCGAGCAGGTAGCCTTGCCCGCCTGCGAGCACCTGATGCACGCCGTGCCCGAGTTCGTGGGCGAGCGTCATCACGTCGCGCGTCCGGCCGTGATAGTTGAGCAGCACGTAGGGGTGCGCCGAGGGCACGGTGGGGTGCGCGAAGGCGCCGCTCGCCTTGCCGGGGCGGAGAGCAGCGTCGATCCAGGGAGAGGCGAAGAAGCGCCCGCCGATCTCGCCTAGCTCCGGGCTGAAGGCGCGGTACGCCCCGAGCACCCGCCTCCGCGCCTCCTCCCAGCCGATGTGGCGGTCGTCGTCTTCGGGCAGCGGCGCGTTGCGATCCCAGTGCTGGAGCCGCGGGAGGCCGAGCCATTGCGCCTTGAGGCGGTAGTAGCGGTGGGCAAGCCGCGGATAGTCGGCGCGCACGGCTTCGGTGAGCGCCTCGACCACCTCGTCCTCGACCATGTTGGCGCGATTGCGGTAGCTCGCCGGGTGCGGATAGTGCCGCCAGCCGTCGGCGATCTCCTTGTCCTTCGCGATCGTGTTGATGATCAGCGAGAAGAGGCGGATGTCGCGCCGGAGCGCCGCGCCGATGGCGTGCGCGGCCGCTTCGCGGACCGCCCGATCGCGATCCGAGAGCTGGTTGAGCGCGGCGCTCATCGTCAGCTCCTCGCCCGCGACTGCGATGCGCATCCCGGCGATCGTCTCGTCGAAGAGCCGGCTCCAGGCGGCATGGCCGGTGACTTCCTTCTCGTGAAAGAGCCTCTCGAGCTCGTCGCCGAGCTGATGGGGCCGGAAGACGCGCAAGTCGCGAAGCCACGGGCGGAAGTGCCGGGCAACGGGGTCGGTGAGCTTGGGCTCGAGCATGGATTCCTCGAGTCGGTTGAGCTCGAGGCCGAAGAAAATGAGATGGCTGCCGATCGCGGTCACGCGCTCATTGATGGTCTGGTAGAAGCGGCCGTACGCGGGATCGGTCGAATCGGTGCTGAAGAGAAGCTGTGCGTAGGAGACGAGCCGCCCGAGAACCTCCTCGAGACGCTCGAATTCGCCGATCGCCTCGCCGAGCTCGGCGCCCGAAAGTGCGCCGAGGCGCCCGGCGTAGCGCGCGGCAAAGTCCTTCGCCTCCGTCTCGGCGCGAGCGAGATCGCCCGTCACGCCGGAGCTTTCGGGTCCCGAATAAAGGTCGCCAAGGTCCCAGGTGGGCAGCGCGTCCGCACCGCCGCTCTGACCCTCCGGCACGCGAACGTGGCCGGGATATGGCATCGGGCTCTGGTCCTCTATGTTGACGGTCCGTGTCCGGTCCCCCGTAAGATGGAGGCCGGGGGCAAGGCCGTCAAAGGGGGCGCCAACGGGGCGACCCGGGGGCTCGAGGAGGGGGCGTGGGGGCGTATCCGCATTGGCCGAATCTCGCCGCCATGCTGTTCGATCGCGCCCGGGTATGGGGCGGCCGGCCGATGTTGCGCGCCTTCCGCTCCGGCGCCTGGCAAAGCAAGACCTGGGAGGGCTTCGCGCGCGAGGCTGCCGCCGCCGCGCGCAATCTCCGTGCCGCCGGGATCGGCGCCGGCGATCGGGTGATGATCCTGGCCGAGAACGGCCCGGAGTATCCGATTGCGGAAACCGCGCTGATGGCGATCCGCGCGGTTCCGGTGCCCGCCTACACCACCAATACCCGAGCCGACCACGCGCATCTCCTCCGCGATGCCGGGATCCGGGCCGCGATCGTCTCGACCCGCGCGCTCGCCGAGCGTCTTCTCGAGGGCGCGGCGCTCGCCGGCTCGCTCGATCTCCTCGTCACGGGCGAGCCGACGCCCTCGGTGCCAGGCGTCCGGCAGCTCGCCTGGTCGGACCTCGTCGCGGGCGAGGCGGACCCGGACGACATCGCGGCCGAAGCCGCACGCATCCCGCCCGAGACTCTCGCCTGCCTCATCTACACATCGGGCACCGGCGGCGCGCCGAAAGGCGTGATGCTGCCGCACCGGGCGATTCTCTCCAACTGTCGCGGCGCCGAGAGGCTGATCCGCCCGCTCTCTCTCGAGGGCGGGGTTTATCTCTCCGTGCTGCCGCTCTCGCACAGCTATGAGCATACGGTCGGCCAGTTCTTTCTCACCTCCATCGGCGTCGAGGTCGTCTACGGGCGCGGGATCGAGCATCTCGCCGCCGACCTCCTCGCGATCCGCCCCTCCCTCATCACCATCGTGCCGCGCGTGCTGGAGGTGTTCCGCGCCCGCGTCCTCGGCCAGATCGCGCGCGCGCCCCGCTGGCAGCGCCTCCTCTTCGCCCGCGCGCTGGCGAACGGGCTTGCGCGCCTCGACGGAAGGCCGCTTTCTCTTCCGGAACGCTTGGCGGAACCTCTGCTCGAGCGCTTGGTGCGAAGAAAGGTGCAGGCGCGCTTCGGCGGCCGGCTGACGCTTGCGGTCTCGGGCGGCGCGAGGCTTGAGCCGGAGGTCGGGCGATTCTTTCTGGCCCTCGGCGTGCCGCTCATCCAGGGCTACGGGCAAACCGAGGCTGGCCCGGTGATCAGCGCAACGCCGCCCGGCATTACGCGCATCGAGACCGTGGGCCCGCCGCTCGACGGCGTGGAGGTCGCGATCGCCGAAGACGGCGAGATCCTGGTGCGTGGAGATCTCGTGATGCTCGGCTACTGGAACCAGCCGGAAGCGAGCGAAGCGGCGCTCGCCGGCGGCTGGCTGCACACCGGCGATATCGGCGTGCTCGACGTCGACCGCTATCTTCGCATCACCGACCGCAAGCGGGACATCATCGTGCTCTCGGGCGGGGACAATATTTCACCGGCGCGCATCGAAGGCATGCTCATGGCGGAGCCGGAGATCATGCAGGCGGTCGTGACCGGCGACGGAGAGGCCTACGTCTCCGCACTTCTCGTCGCCGCCGAAGGTGCCGACGCCGCCTCGGTGGCCGAAGCCGTGAAGCGCGTGAACGAGCGGCTCGGCGTGGTCGAGCGCGTCCGCCGCCACCGGCTCGTGCCGCCCTTCACGCAGGAGAACGGGCTTCTCACGCCGACCCAGAAGATCCGCCGGCAGCTCGTGCTCAGCGCGCACCACACCGCCCTTGATGCGGTCCGGTGAGCGCGGCTCGGCGCTTTTACATTCCGAGCGCGCGACGATAGACGTCGAGCAGCGTCTCCTGCTCCTCGACCGAAGCCGGCTCCTGCCGGCGCAGCCGGATGAGCTGGCGCATCACTTTGACGTCGAATCCCGCCGATTTCGCTTCCGTATAGACATCGCGGATGTCGGCGCCGAGCGCCTTGCGCTCTTCCTCCAGCCGCTCGATCCGCTCGACAAGGCCGCGCAGCCTCTCGGCCGCGATCCCGCCGGCCGCACGCGGGGCAAGTGCTGCGGCGCTGCCCGATGATGCCATGTGCGTCTCCTGCGGCTGGTATCGGATCGCAGGCTGCGTGGGCGGCAGGGGCGACCACGGAAGCCTGCGTGAATCCGATACCGGGACAAAGAGCCCGCGCCGGCTTTCCATGCAGGCCGGCACGGGCGGGGACCGGGGGGATAGCTGCGGCGGCCGATCCGGTCAATCCGCCCGGTTGAGCCGATGCCGCGGGTCCGGATTTGCGATAATAGGCTATCGTGACCGGGATCACCGACACCTTCCTGCTGGTCTATGCCGCGCTGTTCCCGATCGTCGATCCGATCGGCAACGTGCCGTTCTTTCTTGCCGCGACGCTCGGGTGCACGGAGGTGGAACGGCATGAGCTCGCGCTGAGCGTCGCGCGCAACAGCCTCTTCCTCCTCATCGGCTCGCTCTTTTTCGGCGCCAACGTGCTCGGGTTCTTCGGCGTCACCCTTCCCGCGGTGCGCGTGGCGGGCGGGCTCGCGGTGAGCGCCTTCGGCTGGCGGCTGCTCGAAAGCGGCGCCCCGGTCGACGCCCCACGCGGTGCCGCAGGGGACACCAAGACCGGCACCGGCGGCGTGAAGCCGGTCGATGCGTTCTACCCGCTCACCATGCCGCTCACGGTCGGGCCGGGATCGATCTCGGTCGCGATCACGCTGGGCAGCCAGCGCCCCTCCCTCGAGCAAGGACCCATCCATCTGGCGCTCTTCGTCGGTGGGGCGCTCGCCGCGCTGGTCGCGATCGCCGCGACCATCTATCTCTGCTATCGCTTCGCCGAGCGCACCGGCGCGATCCTCGGCGAGCGCGGCACCAACGTGATGCTGCGGCTCTCGGCCTTCATCATGCTTTGCATCGGCATCCAGATCGTCTCGACCGGCGTGCAAGCCTTTCTCGGCCGCTGAAGCGCCCCCTCCTTAGCCGGGCTTTCCCCGCTCGCGCTCGATCGCCTCGCGGATCATCCGCTTTGCATCCGCCGCGTCTCCCCAGCCCGCGATCTTCACCCACTTGCCCTCTTCGAGGTCCTTGTAGTGCTCGAAGAAATGCCGGACCTGCGCGAGCGTGATCGGCGGCAGATCCGCGACCTCGAGCACGTGCTCATAGCGCCGGGTGAGGTGGGGCGAGGGCACCGCGATGATCTTCTCGTCGTTGCCGTTCTCGTCCGTCATCATGAGCACGCCCACTGGGCGGACGTTGATCACCGCGCCCGGCACGATCGGCCGCGTGTTGGCGACCAGCACGTCCACCGGATCGCCGTCCTCCGAGAGCGTGTGCGGCACGAAACCATAATTCCCGGGATAGCGCATCGGCGTGTAGAGGAAGCGATCGACGACCAGCGTGCCGGCTGCCTTGTCCATCTCGTACTTGATCGGCTCGCCGCCGATCGGCACCTCGATCACGACGTTCACGTCATCCGGAGGATTCTTGCCGACGGCGATGGCCTCGAGGCGCATGCGGCGATGGCGCGGACGGGACCGCGGTCAGGCCGGCCGGGTCGCCGCGGGCAGCAGAAGGGGCAGGATCAAGCCCACCCCGATGCCCCAGAACCCGTTGATCAGGAACGAGCGCACGAACGCCATCACCGCGAATCCGTCTGCCATCGTCTGGCCTTTGAGCGCCGGCACGACGAAGAGGCCGACCAGGGTTGCAAGAATGCCTAAGGCGAGCCCAAGGAGCCACATCGGCACGCTCTCCGGCAGCACCGGAAGCACGAGTCCGAAGAGCGCGCCCCATACCCCGCCCCAGAAGCAGAGATCGACGATTTGCGGCAGGCCGAACGGCGGCACCGGCGCGGTGGGATAGGGGGCGGGCATCTCCTTGAGCGCATGCAGCACGCCCCACATCGCCTGATGGAAGATGAGCACCGAAAGGACGGCGGCAAAGAAGCCGAATGCGGCGCGTGGCCAGGGAGCAGGCATGCCAAGCTTCCCCTCCTCGATCTTGCTTCAATCATCCCGCCACGGTTGAGGCGCGTCAATCGCCGCCCCCATCTGCGAACCGGGCGCTTCGCCCGCTCCTCACGGAGCGGGGACGAATTCGTTGAGACCGACCTCCCGCGCGGTCGCGACGATGGCCGCCCAGGTCTCCGCCTGGAGCGGAATCCCGCCGGCGAGGCGCGCCGCGCGGGCGCGGCGCTCCGGCTCGCCGGGTATGAGCACCTCGCCGCCGGGCACGGCCGGCCGCGCGGATCTGACGTAGTCGACATAATCCAGAACGGCGCTCGCGAAATGCGCGACCCCAACCCCCGCCGGGGCGATGTAGATCGAGAGCATCCCGTTGGCGATGCGCCGCCCGGGACCCCGCTCCGCGGGTCCCGAAGTGCCGCCGCCGGTCAAGCACCCCGCCAGCACTTCGCACATGAACGCCAGGCCGGACCCTTTGTGCTCCCCGAACGCGCGCAAGGCCCCGCTTCCCGCGCCCGGGTTGCGCTCGCTCGTTCCCGCGAGCGGGCCGTAGAGCGTTGCCGGGTCCGAGGAAAGACGCCCGTCAGGCTCGATCATCGCGTCGTGCGGCACCTTCTTTCCGCCGTTCGACGCCACCAGGACTTTGCCTTCCGCGACCACCGAGGTGGCGAAGTCGAGGATCAATGGATCCTGCTGCGGCAACGGGACCCCGACGCAGAAGGGGTTGGTCGAAAAGCGGCGGTCGACGCCGCCGAACGGCGCGACCAGCTCGCCGTTGAAGACGTTGACGAAGTGGATCGAGATCAGGCCCGCGGAAGCGGCGCGCTCGGCCCAGTCGCCGATCCGGCCGATATGGCCCGAATTGCGGAGCCCGATCACCGCGACGCCGTTTGCTTTCGCCTTCGCGATCCCGACATCAACGGCGAGCGGCGCGATCGTCTGCCCAAATCCGAAATTGCCGTCCACGAGCGCCTGGCACGGGGTCTCGGTGACGATGCGGAGCGTTTGGCCGGCGCGCACCTGGCCGAGCTTCAGCACCTGAACGTAGCGCGGGACGCGGACGACCCCGTGGCTGTCGTGCCCGGCGAGATTGGCGCTCACCAAATAGAAGCCGATGCGCTCCGCCTCCGACGCATCGCAGCCGGCGGCCGCGAAGATCCGGGCAACGAACGCGCGGAGATCATCGACCGGGACGGTTCGCGTGGCATGCGGCTGGTCCATGGTCGGCGGCTCCACGGTTTTTCATGACTTGCGGCCGGAAAGTCGCCACAGTCGGGCGTATCCCGTACACGGCGACACCGGCGGCTCGAACGCGGCAAGGCTGGCGCGCGATGAGGGGTGAGGTCAATCCGTGGGAAAGCCCGGTGCCAAGAGAGACGAGCCGACCCGGTGGGCCCGCGTCGCGGCCGAGGCGCGGTGAATGGCCACCGCGCGCCGCCTCCTGGCTCGTCTGCGCGAGACGATGGCGCGGAGCGCAGCACCGCTCGGGGCGCTTGCGTCCTTGATCGCGGCCGAGCTCGCGAGCGAGGTCTGCTCGATCTACACGCTGCGGCCGGGTGACATCCTCGAGCTCGTGGCGACCTTCGGGCTCAAGGAGACGGCGGTCGGGCGCACGCGGCTGCGCGTCGGCGAGGGCGTCGTCGGCCTGGTCGCCGCGACCGGTGCGGCCCTCAACCTGCCGGACGCGCAGAACCACCCTGCCTTCGCCTATCGCCCCGAGACCGGCGAGGAGCCCTATGCCTCGATGCTGGCGGTTCCGGTGCGCCGGGCGGGCCGGACGCGCGGCGTGCTCGCGGTGCAGAGCCGTCTCCCGCGCCTTTATGAGCAGGACGAGGCGGACGAGCTGGAGACGGTCGCCATGCTGCTTGCGGAACTGCTGCCCAACGGCACCGATGCGGCTCCGCCCGAGGAGGGATTCGGGGCAGCCCTGTCGCGCCGCTTTGCCGCAACCCCACTCGCTCCCGGTCTCGCGGTCGGTCCGGTCCTGCGCCGCGGCGCGCTTGCCCAGCCGGAGCGGCTCCTCGCCGAGGATGTGGGCGCCGAACTCGCGCGCTTCGAACATGCCTGGAAGGCGATGCGGCAAGGGGTGGATGCCCTGCTGGCCGACCGTGTCCCGGAGCCGGGGGCGCCGCGCGAGGTGCTGGAGGCCTATCGCCTGGTCGCGGCCGACGCCGGCTGGTTCGAGCGGGTGGCCGCCGCCGTGCGGGCGGGCCTGACGGCCGAGGCCGCGGTGCATCGGGTGGCCGGCGAATTGCGCCGGCGCATGCGTCATCTCGCCGATCCCTACCTGCGCGAGCGCGTGGCCGACCTCGAGGACCTTGCAGGAAGGCTGCTCGCAGCGCTGGGCGCGGCGCCCCCGCCGAGTGCGGTGGGGCCGGGGACGATCCTGCTCGCCCGCCGGCTCGGACCGGCGGAGCTCATCGATTGGCACGCGCGCGGCATTGCCGGGATGGTGCTCGAGGAGGGAACGCCGCACGGCCACGCCGCCATCCTCGCCCGCGCGCTCGGCCTGCCGGCGCTCGGCGGCGCGCACGGCCTGCTCGAAAGCGCCGGGGATGGCGAGGAGGTGGTGCTCGACGCCGACGAGGGCCGCGTCATCCTGCGCCCGGAGCTCGACATCACGCAGGGCTACCGCGCCGCGCTCACGGCGCGCACGGCCGAGCATGAAACGCTCCGCGCCTGGCGCCACCGTCCGGCCGCGACCGCCGACGGCAGCAGGATCAGGCTGATGCTGAACATCGGCCTGCCGCACGAGGTCGAGCAGCTATGCGCCACGGGCGCGGACGGTGTCGGCCTCTTTCGCACCGAGATCGCCATGATGGCCGCGGGCCCTGCCGTGCCCGACGCAGCCGAGCAGGCTTCCCTCTATGCGCGCATGCTCGCCGCGGCGGGCGGGCGGGAGTTCGTCTTTCGCACGCTCGATCTCGGCAGCGACAAGCTGCTCCCCGGCGCCCCGCCGCCGGCGGAGAGCAATCCCGCCATGGGCTGGCGCAGCCTGCGCGTCGGCCTCGACCGGCCGGCGGTCCTGCGGCGCCAGCTGCATGCGCTCCTGCTGGCCGCCGACGGGCGGCCTCTCTCGGTGATGTTCCCGATGGTGGCGACGGTCGAGGAGTTCCGTCTCGCCCGCGGGCTCCTGGAGGCCGAGGCGGCGCGCATCGCCCGCCCCCCCGCCCGCCTTGCCGTCGGCACGATGCTCGAGGTGCCGGCGCTGCTCTGGCAGCTCCCCGCCCTCCTCGCCGCCGCCGACTTCGTCTCCGTCGGCACCAATGATCTCATGCAGTTCCTGTTCGCCGCCGATCGCACCGCGCCCGGGCTTGCCCGCCGTTACGATGTGCTCTCGGCGCCGATGCTCGACCTGCTCGAGGATCTCGCCGAGAAGGCGGAGGCGGCCGGCGTGTCGCTTGCGGTCTGCGGGGATGCGGCCGGCGAGCCGGTGGTGGCGATCACGCTCGCCGCTCTCGGCATCGCGACGCTCTCGATGTCCGCGCCGGCGCTGCTGCCGCTAAAGGCTTGGCTCGCCCGGATCGATCTCGCCGCTTTCCGCCCTGTCCTGGCCGGCATTCGGCGCGCCGCGTCGGGCGGCGGGTCGCTGCGCGAGACCATCTCCGCCTGGACGCGCGAGCAAGGCGTCGCGGGCGCAAGCGAATGACGGAAGCGACCGGCTCGCCTCCCGCTGCCGCGCGAGGCCCTTGGCCGGGAATTTGCGCGGGAAAAGGAGGGAAGGTTGGCAACCCCCTGCTAATTGAGTTACACATTGATCAGCCACGGTATCGTCGGCGGTTGACGCCGGATGGAAGCCGATTGGCGACCGATCGGCCACGGAGACCGGACCCGTGCTGCACGAGCGCAAGGCCAGGTTGGCGGAGGGGCATGCCAGCATGTCCTCCGCCCCGAGCGACAACCCGTCCGCGCGGGGGCACGCACCGCGGGTGGGGGCGGAGCTGCGTGCCGCGCGCGAGCAGCGCGGCTGGAACCTCGAGGAGCTGGCCGCGGGGCTGCGGATCCGCGCCTCCTATCTCGAGGCGATCGAGGACGGGCGGATCGCGGACCTTCCCGGGAACGCATACGCGCTGGGCTTCCTCAGAACCTACGCGGTGGCGCTCGGCCTCGAGCCGGACGATGTGAGCCGTCGCTTTCGGGCCGAGGTGGCGGAAGTCAACACCAAGACCGAGCTGACTTTCCCCGCGCCGGTGCCGGACCGCGGCGTGCCGGCGGGCGCGGTGGTGCTGCTCGGGCTCGTGCTCGCCGTCGGCGCCTATGTGGGCTGGTATCGCATGGCCGACCACGCAGCCCCCCCGCATCCCGTGACCCCGGTGCCGGAGAGGCTGGCCCGCCTCGCGGACCCGACAGCGTTGGCGCCGGCCCATCCGCTCCCGGAACGGGCGCCGGCGCCCCGGGCCGCTCCACCGGCCGGGGCCGCGGCGTCGGCCGCGGGCGTTGCCGTAGGGGCCTCCGCCGGCGCATCCGCCGGCGCATTCCCGGGCCCCCTGGCGTCTTCGCCTCCTGCCGGGCCGGCGCCGGCTCCCGCAAGCGCCGGCGCTCCCCCGCCCGCCGCTCAGGCCCCCGCTTCTTCGGCGGCGGCCAATCCGCCCGCCGCCAGCGCGCCCGGAGCCTCGGCGGCCGCCTCCTCCGGGCCTGCGCCCAATGCCGCGCTCGCCGCGGTCTCCTCCCTCGCACCCCCGGCCAACGCCGCGACCCAACCCCTCCCGCCACCGGGCACCATTACCGTGCGTGCAACCGCCGCGGCGTGGATTGAGGTCCGGGATCAGACCGGTGCGGTCGTCTTCACCAAGCTCATGCAGCCGGGTGAGAGCTGGACGGCGCCGCGCCATGCCGGCCTCGTGCTGACCACGGGGAATGCCGGCGGCACCGAGCTCCTGGTCGACGGGCGGCCCGCGCCGCCGCTCGGCGGCCCCGGAATGGTCGTGCGCGACCAGCCGCTCGATGCCGGGTTGATCAAGGCCGGCGCGCTGCCGGCGCAGATCGCCGCTGCCGCTTCGGGCGCGCCCGCCTACACGCCGGCCGCCATCCATGCAACGCAGGGCACAGACTCCACGCAATGAACTACCGTCCTTACCAGCATATCGAGCGCCGGGCTTCGCGGCGCATCCATGTGGGTCCCGTCCCGGTGGGCGGCGGCGCGCCCATCAGCGTGCAGACGATGACCAACACGCCGACCACCGACGTCGCGGGCACCATCGCGCAGATCCGCCGTGCCCAGGACGCCGGGGTTGATATCGTCCGCGTCTCCTGCCCCGATCAGGAGAGCGCGCTGGCGCTCAAGCCGATCGTGCGCGCGGTCGATGTGCCGATCGTCGCGGACATCCATTTCCACTACCGCCGCGCCATCGAGGCCGCCGAGAGCGGGGCGGCGTGCCTGCGCATCAACCCCGGCAATATCGGCAGCAACGAGCGCGTGAAGGAGGTCATCAAGGCCGCCCGCGACCATGGCTGCTCGATGCGCATCGGCGTCAACGCGGGCTCGCTCGAGCGCCACCTCCTCGAGAAATACGGCGAGCCCAATCCCGAGGCGCTCGTCGAAAGCGCCCTCGAGCACGCGAAAATTCTTGAGGACAACGACTTTCACGAGTTCAAGATCAGCGTCAAGGCCTCCGACGTGTTCCTGGCCGTCGCCGCCTATCAGCAGCTCGCCGAAGTCTGCGACCATCCGCTCCATATCGGCATCACGGAAGCCGGCGGCCGGCGCACCGGCACCGTGAAGTCGGCGATCGGTCTCGGCAACCTGCTCTGGGCCGGGATCGGCGATACCGTCCGCGTCTCGCTTTCGGCGGAGCCGGAGGAGGAGGTGCGGGTCGGGTGGGAAATGCTGAAGTCGCTCGGCATCCGCCATCGCGGCGTGCGAATCATTTCCTGCCCGTCCTGCGCGCGGCAGGGCTTCAACGTCATCGAGACGGTCTCCGAGCTCGAGGACCGGCTCGCGCATATCGAAACGCCGATCACGCTCTCGATCATCGGCTGCGTCGTCAACGGCCCCGGCGAGGCGCTGATGACCGATCTCGGCGTCACCGGCGGCGGCGCCGGGCGGCACATGGTCTATCACGCCGGCAAGACCGATCACACCATTCCCGCCGAGCGGATGATCGACCACATCGTCGAACTGGTGGAAGCGAAGGCGGCCGCGCTCGCCGTTCCGAAGGCCGCCGCGGAATAGTGGGGCCGGGGCCGGGTCTGCCGTCCCGGCGTTCGCTGCGCCGGTGCAACATATTCGCTTGACGACGTCCGGCTTGAATCCGCCGAGCCTAAGGGCCTAACCTTTCATTCAAGCAGATTCGGGGAGAGTCGTGCGCGCACGACTCAGCTTCTGCCCGCGCCGGCAGAAGGCGGGCGCGCGACCAACGAGCTTACGAAGCCTTAGGGAGGAAAAATCGTGGAAAGCAAGTTAGGCAACCCGGCGCCGCTCGGGCTGATCGGATTCGCCAGCACGACTTGGCTCCTCAGCATGGTCAATGCCGGGTGGGCCAGCGGCGAGGGCATCGGAATCGTCCTTGCGATGGCGCTGGCTTATGGAGGAACGGCGCAGTCGATCGCCGGGATCCTCGCCTATATCCGCGGCAACACGTTCGCCACCGTCGCGTTCCTGAGCTATGGCGCGTTCTGGTGGTCGTTCGTCCTGTTCGTGAAATTCTTCCTCGGCAAGACGCCCGAGCCGTTCGTCGGCTGGTACCTCTTCGTCTGGGGCGTCTTTACGTTCTACATGTGGATCGCCTCGTTTCGCCACAACATGGTGCTGCAGCTCGTCTTCCTCACGCTCTGGATCACTTTCTTCCTGCTCGCCATCGGCAAATGGTTCGGCCTGGACCTGATCGGCACGCTTGGCGGCTACACCGGCCTGGTGTGCGCCCTCCTTGCCGCTTATCTCTCCGCGGCCGAGGTCATCAACGGCGACTACGGGCGCGAGGTCCTGCCCGTCGGCGCCTATGTTGCGAAAACGGACATGCTGACTGCCTGACGCGAAGCTCCGGGGACCGCGGCGCGGCCCCCGGAGGCTTGCGGGAAGCCTCCCGCGAAGGCAGGATGCCGCCTCCCCTGGGACGTCCCCAGGGGACGCCCCCCAAGGGACGCCCCACGGGGAGGTCCCACGGGGGATGCGCTGCGCCGTCGCGGGCGGCACCGCCCAGGAACGAGTAAAGCCACCATGCAGACCGCACCATTGCCGAGCGGCGTCCGCCGGTTCCGGAGGCACTGAATCTTCGTGACGCCGATGCAGCCCATCCGCGGCACCCGCGACCTCATCGGAGAGGAGCTTCGCCGCCACCGCCACGTCATCGAGACCGCGCGCCGCATCGCCGAGAGCTTCGGCTTCGAGGAGTGGGCGACGCCGATCTTCGAGGATACGCGCGTCTTCTCCCGCACCCTCGGCGAGACTTCCGACGTCGTAACGAAGGAGATGTACACCTTCACCGACCGTTCGGGCGAGAGCGTCACGCTGCGTCCGGAAGCAACTGCCGGAGTCTGCCGCGCGCTCGTCTCCAATGGCCTCACGCAGTCGCTGCCGCAGAAAGTGTTCTATGCCGGGCCGATGTTCCGCTACGAGCGGCCGCAGAAGGGTCGCTACCGGCAGTTCCACCAAATCGACATCGAGCTGATCGGGCCCGCCCATCCGCTCGCCGATGCCGAGGCGATCGCATGCGGCTTCGCCGTTCTCGAGGCCCTCGGCGTCGCTGCCGACGTCACCCTCGAGATCAATACGCTGGGCGATGCCGAGAGCCGGAGCGCCTATCGCGCCGCACTCGTCGCGTACTTCACCCGTCACCGCGAGGCGCTGTCGGCGGAGAGCCGGGCGCGGCTCGAGCGCAATCCGCTGCGCATCCTCGATTCGAAGGAGCCGGTCGACCAGGCGGTCCTGGCCGAGGCGCCGGTGATCGGACCGCATCTCAGCGCGGCCGCGGCCGCGTTTTACGCAGGAGTGAAGGAAGGGCTCACCCGCTTCGGCGTGCCCTTCCGCGAGAACCCGCGCATCGTCCGCGGCCTCGACTATTACGGCCATACCGCCTTCGAATTCGTGACCACCGCGCTTGGCGCGCAGGGCACGGTGATGGGCGGCGGCCGCTACGATGGGCTGGTCGCGGAGATGGGCGGGCCGCCGACGCCGGCGGTCGGCTGGGCGGCCGGCATCGAGCGGCTGGCGATGCTCCTTCCCGGCGCGCCTGCAGGCCGGCCGCCGGTCGCCGTCGTGCCGGTATCGCCGGCGGTGGAAGAAGCGGCGATCGGCATTCTCCGGCGCCTGCGCGCGGCGGGCATCCGCGCCGAAATGGAGTATCACGGCAACCTTCGCCGGCGCATGGAACGGGCCAACCGCATCGGCGCGCGGGCGGCGGTGATCCTGGGCGAGGACGAGATCGCGCGCGAGGCCGTGCAGCTCAAGGATCTCGTCAGCGGCGCGCAGACCGAGGTGCCGATCGCGGAGCTCGTCGGCCGCCTCTCATGAGCTTCTCCCACCGGCTCGACCGCATCGTTGCGCGGAGCGCCGAGCTCAAAGCCCAGCTCGCCGTCGGCCACGCCGGCGAAAGCTCGGTCCGCGCCGCCCGCGAGCTCGCGGAGCTCGATCCGGTGATCGCGCGCATCGAGGCGCTTCGCGCGGCCGAGCACGCCCGCGACGAGGCCGAGGCGCTTCGCGCGGATCCCGAGATGGCCGAGCTCGCCGAGAGCGAGCTGCACGCGCTCAGCGAGCAAATTCCGTTCCTCGAGCGCGAGCTTCGCCTCGCCCTCGTGCCGCGCGACGCCGCCGACGAGCGCAGCGCCATCCTCGAGATCCGCCCGGCGGCGGGCGGCGAGGAGGCGGCGTTGTTCGCGGCAGTGCTCTTCGCCATGTACCGCCGCTACGCGGAGGCAAGACGCTGGCGCTTCGAGACATTGAGCGCCACGCCGAGCGATCTCGACGGCATCCGCGAAGGCATCGCCGAGATCACCGGGCGCGACGTCTTCGCGCGCCTCAAATTCGAATCGGGCGTGCACCGCGTGCAGCGCGTGCCGGAGACGGAGAGCCAGGGGCGCATTCACACCTCCACCGTCACGGTCGCGGTGCTGCCGGAAGCGGAGGAGGTGGACGTCGTCGTCAACGATGCCGACCTGCGCATCGACGTCTTTCGCGCCTCCGGCGCCGGCGGCCAGCACGTCAACAAGACCGAGAGCGCGGTGCGCATGACGCATCTGCCGACGGGGATCACGGTTTCGATGCAGGAGGAGAAGAGCCAGCACAAGAACCGCGCCAAGGCGATGAAGATTCTGCGCGCGCGCCTCTACGAGAGGAACCGGGCGGAGCTCGCCGCGACCCGCGCGGCGGACCGCCGCGCGCAGGTCGGCACCGGAGACCGCTCGGAGCGCATCCGCACCTACAATTTCCCGCAAGGCCGTGTCACCGACCATCGCATCGGCCTCACCCTCTATAAGCTCGATCGCATCCTCGAAGGCGAT
>DATJTV010000308.1:0-5190 GCA_035503055.1 Acetobacteraceae bacterium | reverse complement strand
GAGCCGGCTTTCGGGCTGGCCGCAGGAGAGATTCGCGGTGACCGAGCGCAGGCTCGTGTCCGCCATGTCCTCGGCCTGGCCGACGGCGGCGCGAATCGCCTTCTCCGCATCGGCGAGGTCGGTGACGCCGCCGCCGCGCACGCCGCGGCCCTTCTGCCAGCCGAAGCCGATCACGCGCAGCGTCCCGTCGGACTCGGTCCGCCCGATCAGGCAGGCAACCTTCGTCGAACCGACATCGAGCACGCCGAAGAGGCCGCCGCGGGCGAGCCGCCGCGGCGGCTCCGCGGTTCCCTCCGGTGGCAGCGCGCGACGCGGGGAGAAATCATTCATCGCCCGACTCCATCAGCCCGGTTCCTTGGCGGGCGCCGCTTCATGCGGGACCGCCGGCTCCGGCCACGGCCGGACCACCAGCCGATCGCCGAGACGCATATCCACCACCGCGAGCGGGCGATCGAGGAGCGCGTATTTCGCGTCCAGCTCGGCAAGCCGCTCGAGCGCAACCTTCGCGTGATTGTCCGGCAGCTCGACCGTGGTGCCATCCTTCATCACGAGGTTCCACCGCCGTTCACCCACGCGCACCGCGGCGACGACGCGCCCGGCGATCTTGGGCAGCGCATCGAGCGCATCGAACAGAGCCGCCGCGCGCGAGGGCGCGCCGGGGCCGACGACCAGCGGCAGCTCGCGATATTCGCGGATGTTCCGCTCAGTCACGATCGCGCCGTCGTGCGCGATCACCGAGAAGCGCCCGTCATGCTGCCAGAGCGCGAAGGGCCGCTTCTCGGTCAGCACCACGAGCACGGTGTTCGGCAGGCGGCGCTCGACGACCGCGCTTTGCACCCAGGCCAGGCTCTCAATGCGCTGGCGCGCCGCGACCAGCGAGAAGCCGAGGATCGGCTCACCCGGCGTCACGCCGAGTGCTTCGCGCAGCACCGGCTCGGGCGTGTTGTGCCGGCCGCGAACGACGACGTGCTTCACGGTGAGCCCGGCGAGCGAGGCGATCTCGCCGATGCGCTCGCGCATGCCGACGAGGCTCGTGGCCGGCGCCGTGGCGCGGACGATCGTGGCGAGGCCGAAGAGCGCACCGGCGGTCGCTGCCGCGAGCCCCAGCAGCTTCAGCCGGCTCCTCTGCCGGCGCAGCAGCAGCGCCCAGCGCCGCGGCCGGTCCTTCACGCTGTTGCGTGGCGCGCTCTTCTTCACACGCGGCATGCGGCGTTCTCCACCATCCACGTGCAGAGCGCGGGAAAGCTCATGCCGCGGTGCGCGGCCTGTTCGGGCAGGAGCGACGTGGGCGTCAGGCCCGGTTGGGTGTTGATCTCGAGCAGCACGAGCCGGCCGGGCTCGCCCGCCGTATCGTCGTAACGAAAATCCGCGCGCGAGGCGCCGCGGCAGCCGAGCGCCTTGTGCGCCGCCGCCGCGACCTCCAGCGCCTGCGCGTACGCAACCGGATGCATCGGCGCCGGAATGATATGGCGCGAGCCGCCGGGCGCATATTTGGCCTCGTAGTCGTAGAATCCATCCACGGGACGGATCTCTGTCACCGCGAGCGCCTCATCGCCCATGATGCCCACGGTGATCTCGCGGCCGGGAACGAATTCCTCGACCAGCGCGAGCGGCCCGTAGGTCCAACCGCTCGCGATCTCCGCCAGCCGATTGTCCCCGGGATGGACGATGGCGACGCCGACCGAGGAGCCCTGGTTCGGCGGCTTGACGACGAAGGGCCGCGGCAGCGGATCCTCGTGCGCGAGGCTTTCCACCGCGACGAGCACGTGCCGCGCGACCGGCAGCCCGGCCGCCGCGAACGCCGCCTTGGCCGCAACCTTGTCCATCGCAAGCGAAGAGGCGCGCACGCCGGAATGAGTATACGGGATGCCGAGCCAGTCGAGCACGCCCTGGATTGCGCCGTCCTCGCCGAAACGCCCGTGCAGCGCGTTGAAGACGGCATCGGGCGGCGGCGTCAGCGCGGCGATGAGCGCCGGAAGATCCGCGCCGACCGTGATCGGCACGACGTCGAACCCCGCTTCGCCGAGCGCCGCGATCACCTGCTCGCCGGTCGAGAGGCTGACCTCGCGCTCGGGCGAGATGCCACCCTGCAGAACGGCCACGCGCTTCATCGGCCGTTCTCCGAAGAAGGAAGGCCCAATCTTCGGATTTCCCACTCGAGCCCGACGCCGGTCAGCGCCCGCACGCGCGCGCGCACTTCCTCGCCGAGCCCTTCGAGATCGGCGGCCGTGGCGGCGCCGTTGTTGATGAGGAAGTTGCAGTGCTTCTCGCTCACCTGCGCGCCGCCGCGGACGAGCCCACGGCAGCCGGCGGCCTCGATCAGCTCCCACGCCTTCATCCCCGGCGGATTGGCGAAGGTCGAGCCGCCGGTGCGCGCGCGGATCGGTTGTGTCGCCTCGCGCGCGGCGCGGATCGCGGCGATGCGCTCGGCGATCTCCCGCCGCTCGCCCGGACGCGCGGCGAAGCGCGCGCGCACGACGACCGCGCCGGGCGGCAACGCCGAGAACCGATACGCGAGCGAAAGATCGGCCGCCGAAAGCCGGCGCGTCTCGCCCGAGCGGCTGACCACCTCGGCCCATTCCAGGACCGCGGCGACATCGCCTCCATAGGCGCCGGCGTTCATCGCCACGGCGCCGCCGATGGTGCCGGGAACACCGGAGAGGAACTCGAGGCCGGCAAGGCCGTTCTCGGCCGCGTGCTCGGCAACCGTCGCATCGAGCGCGGCCGCGCCCGCAATGATCCCTCCGTCCGCGACCTCGATCGTGCCGAAGCCGCGCGCCGTGAGCCGAATGACGACGCCCGCGATTCCGCCGTCCCGCACGATCAGATTGGAGGCGGCGCCGATCACGGTCACCGGGACCTCGTGCGGAAGTGCTGCCAGAAACGCCGCGATATCTTCAGTATCGGCCGGCCGCGCCAGGGCTTCGGCCGGACCGCCGACGCGAAACCAGGTGCCGGGCCCGAGCGCCGCCCCCGGCGTCACGCGGCCGCGGAGCGGCGGCAGCATCCCGAGGAGGCCTGGCTGGCCTGGCTGGCCCGGCGGGGTCCGCAAGGCCGCGCTCATCGCGCCGCTCCGCCGGCGCGCCGCGGCGCCGCCTGCAACAATGCGAGTTCGCCAGGCAGCGCATTCGCCCACTGCGTGATGCTGCCGGCGCCGAGACAGACCACGTAATCCCCAGAGCGCGCGATCGCGTGCACCATTTCGGCGAGATGCTCGGGTCCCGAGAGCGGCACCACGCTCTTGTGCCCCCGTCCCCGCAGCCCCTCGACCAGCGCATCGCCGGTGATGCCGGGAATCGGCGCCTCGCCCGCCGGATAGACATCGGCCACGATCACCGTGCCGGCGTCGTTCATGCAGGCGCAGAACTGATCGAAGAGCGAGGCGAGCCGCGTGTAGCGGTGCGGTTGCACAACCGCGATCACCTCGCGCGCGCCGGCCTGGCGGGCGGCCTTGAGCACGGCGGCGATCTCCACGGGATGATGGCCGTAATCGTCGATCACGGTGATGCCGCCGACCTCGCCCGTCTTCGTGAAACGCCGCTTGACGCCACGGAATCCCGCAAGCGCGGTCTGGAGCGTCGCCTCGGGGATCTCCATCTCGAGCCCCACCGCCAGTGCGGCAAGCGCGTTCTGCACGTTGTGGCTGCCGAGCATCGGCAGGCGGAACGGCCCGATCCGGCGGGCGCGCCGCGTCTGCCGGTCGGTCACCGCGACCTCGAAGGTGGCACCCAGCTTGTCGTTGATGACGCGCTCGGCCCGCACATCGGCCTGCAACGAGAATCCATAGGTCACCAGCCGATGATCCGAAAGCGTGGGAATCATCTGCTGCACGGCGGGATGGTCGATGCAGAGCACGGCGAAGCCGTAGAACGGCACATTGGAGACGAACTGGCGGTAGCCTTCGAGCATCGCCTCGTTGCTACCCCAATGGTCGAGATGCTCGGGATCCATGTTGGTGACGACGGCGATCACCGCGGGCAGGCGCAGGAAGCTGCCATCGCTCTCGTCGGCCTCGGCGACCATCCATTCCCCGGCGCCGAGCCGCGTGTTTGTCCCATAGGCATTGACGATGCCGCCGTTGATCACGGTAGGGTCTAGGGCAGCCGCTTCCAATACCGCCGCCACGAGGCTCGTCGTCGTCGTCTTCCCGTGCGTGCCGCCGACAGCGATCGACCAGCGCAGCCGCATCAGCTCGGCCAACATTTCGGCGCGGCGCACGATCGGCAAAAATCGCGAGCGGGCCGCGGCGACCTCGGGGTTGTCACGGCGCACCGCACTCGAGACGACCACCACCTGCGCCCGCGCCAGGTTCTCCGCGGCATGACCGATGGCGACGGGAATCCCCGCCGCGCGCAGCCGCGCGACATTGGCACCCTCGGCGATGTCGCTCCCCTGCACCGCGTAGCCGAGATTGTGCAGCACCTCGGCAATCCCCGACATGCCGATGCCGCCGATGCCGACGAAATGAATCGTGCCGATGGAAAGCGGCAGCGCCCTCATGCCCCGCCCCCCAAAGCCTCGACCAGATCGGCCAATCGCTCCGCGGCATCTGCGCGCCCGAACCGCGAGGCAGCAGCGGCCATTTTTGCGAGTTGCGCGGGATCGGCCAGCAATCCGGCGACCGCCTCCCCTACCCGCTCTGCGGTCAGACCTTCCTGATCCAGCACGACCGCGGCGCCCGCTTCCGCAAGCTTCGCCGCATTGGCCCGCTGATGATCGTCGATCGCACCGGGCAGCGGGACGAGCAGCGACGGCCGGCCGCACACGGCGAGCTCGGCAACGCTCGAAGCACCGGCGCGCGCGATCACCAGATGCGCGCGCGCGAGCCTCGCCGGCACATCGGCAAAGAACGATGCCAATTCGGCCTCAACTCCAGCCCGCGCATAAACCTCCGCCACACGCTCGACGTCCTCGGGGCGGCATTGCTGCGTAACCCTCACAAGCTGCGCCACCCCGACCAGCGCCTCGGGCACGAGGTCCGCCATCACCCGTGCGCCGAGCGAACCGCCGAGAACCAGGACCTCGAATTTTCCCTCATCCGGCACCGCATAGGGCGCGGCCTGCACCTCCGCGCGTACGGGATTTCCAACCACGACCGCGCCGCGCGGCGCATAGCGGGTGCCCGCGAAGCTCACCGCGACGCGGTCCGCCATCTTTGCGAGCAGACGATTTGCACGGCCGAGCACGGCA
>DATJTV010000307.1:0-3149 GCA_035503055.1 Acetobacteraceae bacterium | reverse complement strand
TTGCCATGCACATGCCGATGACGTTCACCGCAGCCTTGCTGCCGTTGTACCAGACAAGCCCGGGGCGCGGACGGATGCCGCCGGTGCTGCCGATATTGATGATCGAGCCGCCGCGTCCCTGGGCGCGCAGGACGGGCACCGTGGCACGCGCCATCCAATAGAGCGATTTCACGTTGACGGCGTAGACGCGGTCGAAGATATCCTCGTCCACCTCCAGCATCGGGCGGTTGCGGTGCGTCGTGCCGGCATTGTTGACGACGATGTCGATGCCGCCGAAGCGTGCGAGCGCGGCGGCAACGATCGCCTCGACATCCGGCCCTCGGCTCACGTCGGCCGCGACGGCGGCGGCCTGAGCCCCGATCTCGGCGGCGAGCCGCGCAACGCCCGCCGCATCGAGATCGGCGAGCACCAGCCGCGCGCCTTCACGGGCAAAGGTCCGCGCGATCCCCTCGCCGAAGCCGCGCGCCGCACCCGTGACGATTGCAATCTTCCCGGCAAGCCGCATCTTTATTCACCACAGGTTTTTCGGGGGCGAGACTGGCAGCGCGCCCCCTTTCTTGCCAAGCCGGGCCTTGCCAAGCCGCCTCTTGCCAAGCGGGGGGGGCCCGCTCTATCCGCGCGCCAAGCCGTTTCTCACCGCAAGGATTTCTTCTGCGATGGCCGCTGCACCTCTCCTCTTCCAGCCCATCACTTTCCGCTCCGTCACCGCCCGCAACCGCATCGTCGTTTCGCCCATGTGCCAATACAGCGCGGTCGATGGCCTGGGCGACGACTGGCACGTGCAGCACCTCGGCGCCAAGGCGATGGGCGGGGCCGGCATCGTCTTCACGGAGGCGACCCACGTCTCGGCCCGCGCGCGCATCACCGCGCACTGCCTCGGCTTGTGGAAGGAGGAGCATCGCGAGTTCCTCAAGCGCGTCGTCGCGATCATCCGCCGCGGCGGCGCCGTGCCCGGCATCCAGCTTGCACATGCCGGCCGCAAGGCGAGCACCGCGCGCCCGTGGGAGGGCGGCAAGCCCGTGCTGCCCGAAGCGGGCGGTTGGGTCGGCGTGGGTCCGAGCGCGGTGCCCTTCGACCAGGGCTACAGCGTCCCCGAGGCGCTTTCGGTTGCGGGCATCGCCGAGATCGCCGGGCAATTCGCCGATACCGCGCGGATGGCGCGGGAGGCCGGGTTCGAAGTGATCGAGATCCACGCCGCCCATGGCTATCTCCTGAGCTCGTTCCTCTCGCCGCTCGCCAACCGGCGCAACGACGCCTATGGCGGCGACCTCGCCGGCCGCGCCCGCTTTCTTATGGAGACGATCGACGCCGTGCGCGGCGTTTGGCCGGCGGAGCTGCCGCTCTTCGTGCGTATCTCCTGCTCCGACTGGGCGCCTGGCGGCTTCACCGCCGACGACGCCGTGGGTGTCGCGAAGCTGCTGGCCGCGCGTGGCGATGTCGACCTGATCGATTGCTCCTCGGGCGGCAATTCCCCGGCTCAGGAGGTGCCGACCCATCCCGGCTACCAGGTGCCCTTCGCCGAGCGGGTGCGTAAGGAGGCGAACATCGCCTCCGGCGCGGTCGGGTTGATCCGCACGCCCGACCACGCAGCCGAGATCCTGGCCAACGGCCGGGCCGACCTCGTGCTGCTCGCGCGCGCGCTGCTCGCCGACCCGGCCTGGCCGATGCGTGCCGCACGGGCCCTCGGCTTCACGCTGCCCTGGCCGCCGCAATACGCCCGCGGCGCGCTCACCTGAGCCTGCCGGCTTGCCCTGACCGGCGAGCACGGCTAAAGAGCGCCGCTCTATTCGACGGTCCAGCATCATGAAACCCGGCATCCACCCCGAATACCACCCGATTACCGTCGTGATGACCGACGGCACCAGCTTCACCACCCGCTCCTGCTGGGGAAGCCCGGGCGACACGCTGCATCTCGATGTCGACCCCAAGTCGCATCCCGCCTGGACGGGCCAGCACCGCATCATCGATTCCGGTGGGCAGGTGGCGAAGTTCAACCGGCGCTTCGCCGGGCTCGGCATGACCGGCAAGAGCGAAACGAAGAAATAGCCGTCTCGCGCGGCGCCTTCTTGAACCTCCGATCCGCCATCGCCAGTTCATGTGGGTGCGCGGCGCCCTGAACGGGGCCGCGCCGAGACCAAAGGGTCGACCCATCCGGGTGGCCCGCGTCAAACCTTGCTGGGATGCAGGAGGTTCACCATGACCAGCTACGATTTTGCCCCGTTGTTCCGTACCGCGATCGGCTTCGACCGGCTGGTTCGCCAGATGGCTGCTGCGCCGTCCGACGTGCCCGGCTATCCGCCCTACAACATCGAGAAGACCGGCGAGGATTCCTACCGCCTGACCATGGCGGTGGCAGGCTTCGCGCCCGGCGATATCGACGTTGCAGTCCAGGACAACACCCTGACCGTTACCGGCCGCGCGTCCAATAGCGGCGCGGAGACGAAGGTGCTGTACCGCGGCATTGCCGGCCGCGCCTTCGAGCGCCGCTTCGCGCTCGCGGATCACATCGTCGTCGAGAGCGCTGCGCTCGAGAACGGCCTGCTCCATATCGGGCTGAAGCGTCTCGTGCCCGAGCAGCTGAAGCCGCGCCGGATCGAGGTCACCAGCGGCGCGCCCGCGAACGACACCCAGCAACCCGCCGTCGCGGCGTAACTGACGGCAAGGGGGGCTCTGCCCCCCTTGCGCGGGTTCCGATCGCGCGAGCGCGATGGGGCCCGGCCCCGCCGGCAAAGGCGGAGCCTTTGCAATCCATTCCTTTGAGCGGGATAGGTTCGCTCAGGCTCCCCTATCCCGTTCTAGGTCTTTGTTTCCCCGCGTGATTCAGACCTATGGTGATTCCACCTTCGGTCATCACACTCTAAAAGGTTCGGGGGTGTGGGGCCCCAAGGCCCCAGCTTGGTTGCAAGGGGCAGAGCCCCTTGCCGGGTCCAGGGCAGAGCCCTAGCCTGGCGCGCCCTTGCCTGACGGCCGCCAAAAGTGTGGCCTGCCTACATTTCCGGGGCAGCCACGCGCCCTTCGAAGAGGCGGAGCCCCGCCGCCTCGCCCCAGGCGAGCGCCGCTTCGGTGTCGGCACGGCAGAGCACGATCCGGCCGCGCTCCTGCGGCGTTTCGCCGAGCAGGCAGGGGGGCAGGCGCGGGAGGGCAGGCGA
>DATJTV010000306.1:0-5706 GCA_035503055.1 Acetobacteraceae bacterium | reverse complement strand
AAAAACTCTTTTCGGCCGCTCGCGGCGCAGCATTAATTCGCGATTGGCGCGTGCCGCGCAGGATTGATTCGCGAGGCAGCCGTAGGCGATTCTTTTTGGTCATTCGTTGCCACTCCGTCCGACTTTTTCAGCAGCCTGCTAGAGCGTGATCGCCGAAGGTTGAATCACCGAAGGCGTGAATCACGCGGGAAAACAAAGACCTAGAGTGGGATGCGTGAGCCGAAGCGAACGCATCCCGTTCTAGCGCCCTTCGGTCCGGCCTCAGCCTCTGCCGGCGTGCGCTTCCTGGCCCTGGATCGCCCGCCAGACGCGCTCGGGCGTCGCCGGCATGTCGATATGCGTCACGCCGAATTCCGCCAGCGCATCGACGATCGCGTTCATGATCGACGGCAGCGCGCCGGCGCATCCCGCCTCGCCGCATCCCTTGACGCCGAGCACGTTCGTCTTTGCCGGCACCGGGTGGTACGCGATCGTGAATAGAGGCGCCGCTTCGGCGCGCGGCAGCGCGTAATCCATGAACGAGCCCGCGAGAGGCTGGCCCGTCTCGTCATAGACCACGCGCTCGAGCAGCGTCTGTCCGATCCCCTGCACGACCCCACCGTGCGCCTGGCCCTCGACCAGCAGCGGGTTGATCACGGTGCCGAAATCATTGACCATCGCGTAGCGCGCGAGCGAGACGATGCCGGTCTCCGGCTCGATCTCCACCTCGGCGATATGGCAGCCGTTCGGATAGGAAAAGGGCGGGCCCTCGGCGACATGGCTCACCGAGAGCGTCTGCGGTAGCTCGGCGGGCAATTCGAGCCCCGCCCGCAGCCGTTCGGCAAGGTCCATGATCCCGATCGCGCGATCCGTGCCGGCGATGCGGAAATTTCCCCCGGCCGGCCCTATCTCGAACTCGATATCGTCGACAGCCGCCTCCAGCACCTGCGCCGCGATCTTCCTGCCGTTCTCGATGACGATCTCGCTCGCCTCGACGATCGCGGTGCCGCTGGCCATCATCGATTTCGAGCCCCCGGTCCCGCCGCCGGCCAGCATCTCGTCCGAATCGCCCTGCAGGAGTGTAATCTTCTCGAACGGGATCCCGAGCCGGCTGGCCAGCACCTGCGCGAAGGGCGTCGCGTGCCCCTGGCCGTAATCGAGCGTGCCGGTGATGATCGTCACCGTGCCGTCGGGCTCGAAGCGGATGCCGCCCATCTCCTTCGAAGGCGGCCCGGTCACCTCGAGATACTGGCCGATACCGCGCCCGCGCAAGCGCCCGTGCGCCCGGCTCTCCGCGCGCCGCGCCGCGAACCCGTCCCAGTCGGCGAGGGCCACCGCCTGCTCGAGCAGGGCGGTGAAATCGCCGCTGTCATAGACCGTGCCGCCCGGCGTCTTGTAGGGGAAGGCGTCCGGGCGGATGTGATTGCGCCTCCTGATCTCCACCCGGTCGATCCCCATCTCCCGCGCCGCCGTGTCGAGCAGCCGCTCGAGATAGTAGTTGCTCTCGGGCCGGCCGGCGCCGCGATAGGGGCCCACGGGCGAGGTGTTGGTGAACATCACCCGCGACATCACTTCCTGGAGTGGCGTCGCGTAGACGCCGATCGTGTTCTTCACGACGTTCCCGGTCGGCTGCAGCACGGTGCCATTGGAAAGATAGGCGCCGACATTGCCGTAGCCCGTGACGCGCAGCGCCAGGATCCGGCCTTCCGCATCGAAAGCCATCTCCTGTTCCATGTCGTGGTCGCGGCCGTGACTGTCGGATAGGAAGCTCTCCGAACGCTCGTCGGTCCATTTCACCGGCCGCCCGAGCGCGCGCGCCGCATGCAGGATGGCAATATATTCGGGATAGCAGGACGATTTCATCCCGAAGCTGCCGCCGACATTGCCGGTCAGCACCCGGATCTTCTCCACCGTCGTCTTGAGCGGCCCGGTGAGGAGCTGGCGCATCGGGAAGACACCCTGGCACCCGAGGCGCAGCGTGAAGCGCTCGCTTGCGGGATCATATTCGCCGATCGCCGAGCGCGGTTCCATCGGGCAGACCACGACGCGGCTGTTGCGGATCTTCATCCGCGTCACATGCGCCGCGCGCGCGAAGGCCTCGGCGACCTTCTCGCTATCCCCATGATGGAAGTCGAGGATGCGGTTCCCTGCCGTCTCGTCGTGCACAAGCGCCGCCCCGGGCGCGTCCGCCGCGCGCCCCGTCGTGACTGCGGGCAGCGGATCGATCTCCGCGCCCACTGCCTCCGCCGCATCCTTGGCCTGCTTGGGGCTCGCGGCGACCACCACGGCGAACGGATCGCCGACGAAGCGCACCTTGTCCGTGGTCAGCGGCGGCTGCTTCGGCTTCGCCATCTCCGAGCCGTCCCGGTTCTTGAACGTCATACCCGAGGGCATGAGGCCGAGCCCGGAAGCGAGCAGGTCGGCCCCGGTATAGAGGGCGAGCACGCCCGGCATGGCGCGCGCTGCCGCGGTGTCGATCGAGCGGATCACGCCGTGCGCCAAGCGCGAGCGCACCATCACCGCATAGGCCTGGCCCGGCAGGTTGAGGTCGTCGGAATAGCGGCCGCGGCCGCGGAGCAGGGTCGGGTCTTCCTTGCGCGAGACCGGCTGGCCGATCGCATATTTCTCGAAGCCCGCGTCGAGCGGATTGACGGGTGCATCCATGGGCTCGTTCGCTCCTCCTTCGGGAGGCCGCAGGGTCGAGCGGCTTACCGGGTTTCCCCCGCGAAATCTTGCTGCAATGCGGCGAGCCGGTCCAGTGCCGCCCTCGGCAGGGGGCCCTTGGTCACGGCGGCGAGCGCCGATTCAAACTCTTCAGGGCTCGCCATGCCGACCAGGATGGTGCCGATCCTGGGCTCGGCGATGACGAAGCGGATCGCCGCTTCGGCAAGGGTCTCCGCGAACCCTTCCGCGACCAACGGGGCGAGCCGCCGGGCCCGGGCGAGATCGGCCGTATAGCTCGTCCCCGAGCCAATCGGTGCGGGCGGCGGGCTCGCGATCGGGTGGCGGACGTCGCTCCCCGAGAGGGCGCCGCCGGCGAGCACTCGGATCCCGATCACGCCTGCACCTGCCGCTTCGGTGCGTTCAAGCAGATTTCCGTAATCCTGCGCCGGATAGTCCGGGCTCAGCGCCGCGGCCGCGGACGGGTTCAGCATGTTGTAGCTCACCTGCGCGCTCGCGAACGCGCCGGCGTCGATCACCTCGTGCAGCGCCGGCGTCTCGCCGACCGCGGTCAGGCCGAGGACACGGAGCTTGCCCTCGCGGCGCAGCCGTTCGAAGGTCGGCACCACTTCGCCCAACACCTGTGCGACGCTCAGGGATTCCCCGCCTCCTTGCAGCGTGATCGCATTGTGCAGATGGAAGAGATCGACCGAAGGCCGGCCGAGGCGAGAGAGGCTCCCTTCGAGCGAGGCGGTGATCGCCGCGCGGATGCGGGAGAAATCGGCGGAGCGGATCCTCACCTTGGTGCCGACCACGACGTTTTCGGGCGCAAGTTTGGCGAGAGCACGCCCGAGATTTTTTTCGGATAAGCCGTCGCCGTACTGCACCGCCGTGTCGAAATAATTGACCCCGGCATCGAGCGCGCGAGCGATCGCGCGCTCCTGCTCGGAAGGCGAGCCGCGCACCATAAGCCCGCCCACCGCGCCGCAGCCAAAGCCAAGGAGCGAAAAATGGAGCCCCGTGCGTCCGAAGGGTCGCGCCTCCATCGCCTCGTCTCCCTCTGCTACTTCGCGGTGAACCCGCCATCCACGTAGAGCGTCTGGCCGGTGATATAGGCCGAAGCATCGGAGCCGAGGAAGATCGCCGCGCCATAAAGGTCGGCAAGCGCACCGTTTCGCCCGATCGCCGTCTGCTCGGCGAGCCGGCTCGCGCGCGTGGTATCGGCGAAGACCGGCGCCGTGAGCTTTGTGGGGAAGAACCCGGGCGCGATCGCGTTGCAGGTGACGCCGTGGCGCGACCAGGCTTCGGCGATTACCCGCGCGAGTTGCACGATGCCCCCCTTCGCCGCGCCGTAGGGCGCGGAATCGGGAAAGGCGCGGGCGGATTGCAGGGAGCCGATCAATACGATGCGCCCGAATCCGCGCTCCGCCATGGCGGGCGCGAAGCGCTGGGCGAGGAGAAAGGGCGCGCGCAAATGCACGGCGATCGTGAGATCGAAGTCGGCGGCGGAGACGGACGCGAAGGGCTTTCGGAGGTTCATCCCTGCCGCGTGCACGAGGATGTCGATCGCAGTCCCGCCGAGTGCCTCGGCTAGGCGGTCGGCGGCGTCGGCCGATGCGAGATCCGCCTGGATCGCGCGCGCGGAAATATTCTCCTCCAGAAACGACGCCGCGGCGGTCGCAAGCCCCGCCGCCCCACGTGCGGCGAGCACGATCTCGGCCCCTTGAAGCCCGAGCGCACGCGCAATCGCGAGCCCGATGCCGGAGCTGCCGCCGGTGACGAGTGCGGTGCGTCCGGCAAGCGAGAAGAGGGAATCGAGACGTCCTGCCATTTCCTCCTCCGCGACCTCATTCGCCGATGGGCTGGCCTCCGCGAGCCTACTCGCCGATCGGCCGGCCGAGGTCGAGATTGTGGCCGGGGCGAAAGCGCGCGAGCCGAAGATCCGCCGTCCGCGCATGCCCCTCCATCCCCTCGAGGCGCGAAATGCGGGCGGCGACGGCCGCGATCTCGACGGCGGCGTCCGGGCTCATCCGCTGCCAGGTGAGGGGTTTGAGGAACTTGTGCACGGAAAGCCCGGCGGAATAGCGTGCGGCGAACTTGGTGGGCAGGATATGGTTCGGCCCCGCTACCTTGTCGCCGAAGGCGACCGTCGTCTCCGGCCCGAGAAAGAGCGAGCCGTAATTGGTGAGGCGAGCGAGCCACCAGTCGGGGTCGGCGCAGTGTACCTCGAGATGCTCGGGCGCGTAGGCGTCGGACGCGGCGAGCATCTCCTCGCGGCTCGCGCAGAGCTGGATCTCGCCGTAGTCCCGCCAGGCCGACGCGGCCGCCTCGCGCGCCTCGGCCGGCAGTGCCGCAATGCGCTCGGCCACGCGCGCCTCCATGGCGCGGGCGAGCCGCTCGGAAGAGGTGATGAGCCAGGCAGGGCTTTCCGCGCCATGCTCCGCCTGGCCCACGAGGTCGGCCGCGACGAGGTCGGCATCGGCGGTCGCGTCGGCGAGAATGGCGATCTCCGAAGGGCCGGCAAAGACGTCGATGCCGACGCGGCCGAAGAGGATGCGCTTCGCCTCGGCGACGAACTTGTTGCCGGGGCCGACAATGATGTCGGCCTCTCTGCCGGTGAAGAGCCCGTACGCCAGCGCCCCGATCGCCTGCACGCCGCCGAGTGTCAGAATGGCATCCGCGCCGGCCGCATGCATGGCGTAGAGGACGGCCGGGTGGATTCCCTGGCCGCGCCAGGGCGTCGAGCAGGCGATCACCGTCGGAACGCCGGCCGCCTTGGCGGTCGCGACCGACATGTATGCCGAGGCGATATGCGCGTACCGCCCCGTCGGCACGTAGCAGCCCGCGACATTGCACGGCACGAGCTTCTGGCCGAGCAGCAATCCGGGCACGGGCTCGATCGTGAAGTCGCGGATCGAGGCGCGTTGCGCCTCGGCGAAGCGGCGCACATTGTTGATCGCGAAGCCGATATCCGCCTGCACCGCTTCCGGCACCGAAGCCTTCGCCCGCGCGATCTCCTCCGCCTCGACGAGGATCGGCCCGTCCCACCCATCGAGCGTGCGCGCA
>DATJTV010000305.1:0-5253 GCA_035503055.1 Acetobacteraceae bacterium | reverse complement strand
CGCGCCGTGCCAGACCTGGCCCAACCGGTTCTTCGCCCATTGCGGCACGGCGGGCGGCGCGGTCAACAATGACCCGGACCGGCTCCCCTTCACCATGCCAACGGTCTTCAACCGGCTCGAGGAGAAAAAATGCGCCTGGCGGCTTTATTTCGACGATTTCCCGCAAGCCGCGACGCTCTCGGATCTGTGGGGGGACGTGCCGGGCCATTTCCGCCGGTTCGCGGACTTTGCCAAGGATGCCGCCGGCGGGGCCTTGCCCGAGTACGCCTTCATCGAGCCGCGCTATTTCGCCGATTTTCTCTCAGGGACCCTGCCGAACGATCAGCATCCGCCGCACGATGTCGTCTATGGCGAGCGGCTGATCGCGGAAGTCTATGCGGCGCTGCGCGGCGGGCCGGCATGGCGGCAGACGCTGCTCATCATCACCTATGACGAGCATGGCGGCTGCTTCGACCATGTGCCGCCGCCGCCGGCGACGCCGCCGGGCGGGCCTTATCCGGACGGGTTCCGCTTCGACCGGTTCGGCGTGCGCGTGCCGGCGGTGATCGTCTCGCCCTATGTTCGCCCGGGCAGCGTGCTGCGGCCGCGCGGCGCGACGCCGTTCGACCATACGACGATCATCGCGACCTTGCGGGCCTTGTTCGGTCTCGGCCCGCTCACCGCGCGCGACGCGGCGGCGCCGCACCTGCTCGATCTCTTGGAGGATGAGCCGGCGAACGATGGCCCCGCGGATTTCGCGCTGCCGGAGCTCGCGCCGCCGGGCGCAGCCGCGATCGCTGCAGAGAAGGCGCGCCCCGCCAACGATCTTCAGGCGAGCCTGACCGCGGCGGCCGCGCATCTGCCGGCCGCCGGCGTGGCCGCCGTCGGAGCGGACATCGCCGCGCGGGTGAAATCCTTCCTCGGCGAGGTTTAAGCCTGGGCCGCACTCGATCAGCGCGCCGTCGGCTTATTGAATGGCAGATACGCCCGCCCGGCAAAGGCGCCGCCGTTGATGGCGAACACTTCGCCGGTCACGTAGTCGGCCATCGATGAGGCCAAATAGACCACGGTCTCGGCGACCTCCGCCGGCGTGCCGAACCGCCCCCAAGGAATATTCCTCAGCATCGCGTTCTTGAAGTCCGTATCCACGGGTGCCGCGTCCGGTTTGGTATTGATATAGCCGGGCGCGACACTGTTCACGTTGATGCGCCGCTCGGCCAGCTCCATGGCCAATACCTTGGTGAGCATGACAATGCCGGCCTTCGAGGCGCAGTAATGGGCACGGCCGAGCCGCGCGCTGGCATGCGCGCCCGAGGAGATCGTGATGATCTTGCCCGGCCGGCCGCCCGCCACCATGCTTCGCGCGCCCGCCCGGCACGTAAGGAACGTCCCGCGCAGGTTCGTCTCCATCACGCGGTCCCATTCCTCGACGGACATATCGAGCACGGCACAATTGGGAAAGATGCCGGCGTTCGCCACAGTCACGGTGACCGGGCCCAGCGCGCGCTCGGTCTTCGCAAAAAATTCGTCGATCGATTTCTCTCCGCGCACGTCAACCACGCCGGCAAAGACCCGGTCGCCGCCCAACCTCGCGGCTGCGCGCCCAACCGTGTCCTCGTGCAGATCGCCCAGCGCCACGCGGCCGCCCGCGGCATGAAATGCCTGAGCGATGCCCAAGCCGATGCCGGACGCGGCCCCCGTGACAACGACCATGGCTTCGCTGAAATCGAAGCCGCTCACGCCATCCGGTCGTGCCATCGTGCTCTCTCCCTAGTGTCCCGATTCCGAAGGTCGCCGCATTGAAATGCGGACGGAATCGGGACACTCGCTCTTTGTTTTCAGTGGCCTGCTTATCCCCTCCGTTCGTCGCGACATGCGACGAACTTCGGGGGCAGGACACTAGGGCTAATTCGCCATGTAGCCGCCATCAACGATGAAGGCGCCTCCGGTAACCAGGCGCGCGCGCGCGGATAGCAGCCAGCAGGCCATCTCGCCGATATCCTCCGGTTGACCGAACTCGCGAAAGGGCACGCGCGCCAAAAGCTCCTCGCCCCGCTGGGCTATCGTCGCCGCGGTCATGTCCGTCGCGATCCATCCGGGGCAGATGCAGTTGACCCGAACCTTGGGCGCATACTCGATCGCCGCGGTCTTGGTCAGGCCGACGATTGCGTGCTTGCTCGCGGCGTACCCCGCGGTCGTCCGGAAGCCGGTCAGCCCGGCAAGCGAAGCGGTGTTCACGATCGAACCGAAGCCCTGCTCGACCATCCGGCCAAGCTCCGCCTTCATGCATAGCCAGGTGCCCCTGAGATTGACCGCGATGACCCGATCGAATTCCTCTTCGGTCCACTCGGCCGTAAGCTTGCCCCGCGCGCCGACCTGAGTGCCGTTGATGCCGGCGTTGTTGAACGCGCAGTCGAGCCGTCCATAGGCTTGCAGAGTATGCGCCATCATCGCCGACACGTCGGCCGGCTTGCTCACGTCGGTCGTCACCGTCGTCGCGCAACCTCCGGCCTCGGTGATCAGCTCCGCGGTCTCCCGCACGCCCTGAGCCGAGAGATCGGCGAGCGCGATACGGGCGCCTTCGCGGGCGAACAATAGCGCGGCGCCGCGACCGATGCCGCGGGCGGCACCCGTTACGAGAACGACTTTTCCTTCGAGCAGTCCCGCCATCTCTGTCTCCGGCCGCCTCATCGGGGCGAAGGATAGGAATAGCCGGCGGTGCCATTCCCGATTAGTCAGATTAATCCGCATACTCCTATAAGAGCATCTAATGATTAGCCCCGGTAGCGCAGCGCATTGACCAGCAGGGCGAAGGCCGGCGTCGGCTGGCGCCGGCTCGGATAGTAGAGGTGATAGCCCGGATAGGGCGGGCACCAATCGGCGAGCACCCGGATGAGGCGCCCCTCGGCAAGCGGCACCCGCACGCCGTCCTCGGGCAGATACGCCAGGCCGAACCCCGCCAGCGCGGCCTCCAGCATCGGCGCCGTTGCATTGAACACGAGCTGCCCCTCGACCCTCACCCTTACCTCGCGGCCTCCTTTCGCGAACTCCCACGCATAGAGCCCGCCATGCGTCGGCAGCCGCAAATTGATGCAGTCGTGGCCGGTGAGGTCTTGCGGTGTCTTCGGCCTCGTCCGCTTTGCGAAATAGGCCGGCGCGCCGACAACGGCCGAGCGCATGTCCGGCCCGACGCGCACCGCGATCATGTCCTTCGCCACCATCTCGCCGGAGCGGATGCCGGCGTCGTAGCGCTCGGCGACGATGTCCGTCAGCCCGTAGTCGATGACGATCTCCACCTTGATGTCCGGATAGTCCGGCAGAAGCTTCTTCAGCGCCGGCCAGAGAACCGATTTCACCGCATGGTCGTGCGCCGTGATGCGGATGGTGCCGGAGGGCTTCTCGCGCAGCTCGCTCAGCGCGGCCAGCTCCGCGTCGATCTCGTTGAGCCGCGGCCCCGCCGCACTGATCAACCGCTCCCCGGCCTCGGTCGGCGCGACGCTCCGCGTGGTGCGGGTGAGCAGGCGAAGCCCGAGCCGCGCCTCGAGCCCGCGCACGGTCTGGCTCAGCGCCGACTGCGAAACGCCGAGCTGCGCTGCGGCGCGCGTGAAGCTCCGCTCCCGAGCCACGGCCAGAAAGGCCACGATGTCGTTGAAATCCGTTCGAATCATTCAGAAGGTCCGCTTATGGGTCCATTCGGATTTTAACTCCTAATCTTCCGGGCTCGCGCCCCCTAAAATCTTCCCCGGCGCCACGCCCTGCACTTCCGTGACCCAAATCGCCACATCGCAGGTAACGACATGAGCAATAATATCGAAGGAAAGATCGTCGTCATCACCGGCGCCAGCAGCGGGCTCGGCGAGGCAACCGCCCGTCTTCTCTCCGCTCAGGGTGCAAGCGTCGTGCTGGGAGCGAGGCGCGCCGCCCGCCTTCAGGCACTGGCCGATGAGCTCGCCGCCGCCGGCGGCAAGGCGACCGCGTTGACGACGGACGTCACCCGCCGCGAGCAGGTCAAGGCATTGGTCGACGCCGCCGTGCAGGCATACGGGCGGATCGACGTCCTGATCAACAACGCCGGGCTGATGCCGCAGGCGCTGCTCGAGCGTCTCAAGATCGACGAATGGGACCGGACGATCGATGTGAATTTGAAGGGGGTGCTGTACGGCATCGCCGCCGCGCTGCCCTACATGAAGCAGCAGAAATCCGGCCACTTCATCAACGTCTCCTCCGTCGCCGGCCATCGGGTCGGGCCCGGCACCGCGGTCTATGCCGCGACCAAGCATGCCGTCCTTGCCCTCTCGGAGGGATTGCGCCAGGAAGTGAAGCCCTACAATATCCGGACGACGGTGATCTCGCCGGGCGCGGTGGCAACGGAGCTGCCCGACAGCGTGACCGACCCGGACGCTGCTGCGAGGGTCCACAACTTCTATGCGGCTGTGGCGATCCCCGCCGACTCCTTCGCGCGCGCGGTCGCCTTCGCCATCAGCCAGCCGGACGACGTCGATATCAACGAGATCCTCTACCGGCCCACGAGGCAGGAACTCTGAACCAAAGGATGCGACCATGCCGCATGTGATCGTCAAGCTCCAATCGGGAAGATCCGAGCAGCAGAAAGCGAAGATCGCGGAGGAAGTCACCAAGGCCGTGATGGCCGGCGCAAACTGCACGGAGCAGGCCGTCTCGGTCAGCATCGAGGACGTCGCGCCGAACGACTGGGTCGAGAAGGTCTACAGGCCCGATATCATCGGCAAGCGCGACACGCTCTACAAGAAGCCCGGATACAACCCTCTCTGACCAGGCCGCAGGAACCGGGCCAGATCCCCGCCCTCAAGCCGGCTTATGGATCGGGTCGACCCAGGCGACCGCCTCGGGCTTCTCCACCGGCTCGATGTCGAGGTTGACGACCACCGCCTCGTTGTCGCTCCGCACCAGCACGCATTCGAGCGGCTCGTCCGTGCTGGCATTGATTTCCTGGTGCGGCACATAGGGCGGCACGAAGATGAAATCCCCGGGCTCCGCCTCGGCGACGAACTCCAGCCGCTCGCCCCAGCGCATCCGCGCCTTCCCGCGCACCACGTAGATCACGCTCTCGAGCGCCCCGTGATGGTGCGCGCCGGTCTTCGCGTTCGGATGGATGGTGACCGTCCCGGCCCAGATTTTCTGCGCCCCCACCCGTGCCGCGTTGATCGCCGCCGCCCGGCTCATCCCCGGCGTCTGGGCGGTGTTCGGGTCGAGCTGCCCGGCCTTGATCACCCGCACGCCGTTCAGCCGCCAATC
>DATJTV010000304.1:0-15300 GCA_035503055.1 Acetobacteraceae bacterium | reverse complement strand
CGTCGCCGGCCCCGCGAGCGCCTTCGAGCGCATCCTCGCCCAGGGCCGCAAGGGCCTCGCCATCCAGCGCTTCAAAGGCTTGGGCGAGATGAACCCCGATCAGCTCTGGAAGACGACGCTCGATCCCGCCGTCCGCACGCTCCTCCAGGTCAAGGTCGGCGACGCCGAGGATGCCGCCCAGGTCTTCTCGACCCTGATGGGCGACGTCGTCGAGCCCCGCCGCGACTTCATCACCGGTAACGCGCTCAAGGTCGCCAACCTCGACGTCTGACGATCGCGCCGCTACGCCGCCCTTACGAAATCCGCGACCCGTTCGCCGATCATGATGGATGCGGCGTTGGTGTTGCCCGAAACGAGGCTCGGCATCACCGACGCGTCGGCGACCCTGAGCTCGCCCACCCCCCGCACGCGGAGCGTCGCATCCACCACCGCCATCGCATCCGGCCCCATCCGGCAGGTGCTGGTCGGGTGGAAAACCGTCCCGCCGTATTGTTTCGCGTAAGCCAGCACCTCCGCCTCGCGCGCAACACTGGCCCCCGGCAGATACTCCTCGGCGATGAAGGCGCGCATCGCCGGCTCCGCGGCGATCCGCCGTCCGAGCGCGATCCCGGCAAGCAGCGTCTCTCGGTCGCGCTCGGTCGCGAGATAGTTGGGATGGATCGCCGGCCGCGCGCGCGGATCGGCCGAGCGCAGCAGGATCTGCCCCCGGCTCTCCGGGCGGAGCTGGCAGATCGTCGTCGAGAATCCGGAGAATTTGTGCAGCCCCTCGGCCGGCCGGTCGGAGGAGAAGATGATGAAGTGGAACTGCACGTCCGGCGTCGCAAGCTCCGCGCGGGTGCGCGCGAAGAGCCCGACCTGGCCGGCCGCGATCGTGAGCGGCCCGCGGCGGAACAAAAGATACTGAAGCCCCGCCGCGATCTTCTTGGGCGTGCTCCGCATGATGTCGTTGACGGTGATCGGCTGCGTACAGCGATGGACGATCCGGCACTGGTAATGGTCCTGCAGGCTCTGCCCGACGCCCGGGATATCGGCCACGACCTCGATTCCCTGCGCGGCAAGATGCGCCGCCGGACCGATCCCCGAAAGCATCAGGATCTGCGGGGAATTGATCGCACCCCCGCTCAATATCACCTCGCGCCGCGCGCGAACGAAGAACCTCTCTCCCCCGCGCGCCACCTCGACGCCGATCGCCCGGCCCCCCTCGAAACGGATCCGCTCCGCGAGCGCCTCCGTCATCACGCGCAAATTGCCCCGCCGCCGCGCCGGGCGGAGATAGCCGACCGCGGTCGAGCAGCGCCGCCCGTTCCGCGTCGTGAGCTGATAGTACCCGACCCCCTCCTGCGAGGCGCCGTTGAAATCGTCGTTGCGCGCAATTCCCGCCGCGCGCGCGCTTGCTATGAAGGCCTCGCAAATCGGATGGTGGTCCTTGAGATCCGAGACGGCGAGCGGCCCGCCTGCGCCGTGCAGCGCATCCCCGCCGCGCTCCTGGTCCTCGGCGCGCTTGAAGTAGGGAAGCACGTCGGCGAACGACCAGCCTTCGTTGCCGAGCTGGCGCCAGTGATCGAAATCCTCGGCCTGGCCACGGATATAGATCAGCCCGTTGATGCTCGAGGAGCCGCCGAGCACTTTTCCCCGCGGCCAGAAGACGCGCCGCCCGCCGAGATTGGGGTCCGGCTCGGTCTCGTAGCACCAGTTCACGCTCGGATCGGTGATCGTCTTGCCGTAGCCGAGCGGGATATGGATCCAGATATTCCGATCCTTCCCGCCCGCCTCGATCAGCGCAACCTCGCACCGCGGATCCTCCGAGAGCCGCGCCGCCGCGACCGCGCCCGCCGAGCCCGCGCCCACGATCACGAAATCCGCCTCGATCACGCTCTCCGTCGTTTTTCCCTCCGCCATCGTCCCCTCACCGGCGCGCGAAGAAGCGCTCGAGATCCGCTTTCGAGAGCTTGAGGAATGTCGGCCTTCCATGGCTGCACGTCGCCGCGCGCGGCGTCGCCTCCATCAGCCGCAACAGCGCGTCCATCTCCGCCCGCGTGAGGCTCCGCCCGGCCCGCACCGAGCCGTGGCAGGCCATGCGCGCGAGCACCGCGTCGAGCCGCGCCCCGAGTGCGAGCCCTTCGCCCGTCTCCGCGAATTCCTCGGCGAGGTCGCGGATCATCGCCGCCGGCTCGGCGAGCCCGAGGGCCGCCGGCAGCGCGCGCACCAGCACCGCGCCCGGGCCGAACGGCTCGAGCACGAGCCCGAGCGAAGCCAGCTCCTCGGCCCGCGCCGCCAGCCGCCCGACATCCGCCTCCGCGAGATCGACCACCGCCGGAAGCAATAGCGGCTGGGAGCGCACGCCCCCCGCGAGATGCTGCTCGCGCAGCCGCTCGTGCGTCAGCCGCTCATGCGCCGCATGCTGATCGACCAGCACCAGCTCGTCCTCGCCGGTCACCGCGACGATATAGGTCCCGAACACCTGTGCGACGGCCGCCCCCAGCGGATGCGCGGGATCCGGCGCCGCGGCCTCGACCACCCGCGCCGCCGGCTGGCCCCCGAGCGCCAACAACGGCTCGGCGAACCCTGCCCCGGCCGGCGGCGGAGGCGGCGGCGCCCATCGCAACGAGGGCGGCCGCGCCGGCATCACGCTCGCCCCCCCACCCAGCGCCCGCGAAAGCGCCCCGATCACCAGCGCGCGCACCGCCGCCGGGTCGCGGAAGCGCAGCTCGATCTTCGCCGGATGGACGTTGACGTCCACCTCCTCGGGCGGCAGCGCGAGATAGAGTGCCGCGAGCGGATGCCGCCCTTCGGCGATCGCCGGCCGATAGGCGACGCGGATCCCCGTCCTCAGCACCGGGTCCGCAACCGGCCGCCCGTTCACCACCATGAACTGCCCGGCCGAGGTCGCGCGCGTCACCGCCGGCCCGGCCGCGAAGCCCGTCAGACGCATCGCCCCGCGCTCGGCCGAGACGGGGATCAGCGACGCAGCGGCCTCCGGCCCGAGGATCGCGGCCACCCGCGCCGGCGCCTCGTGCGGGGGCAAATCGAAGAGCACCCGCCCCTCCGCCTCGAGCCGGAAGGCAACGCCCGGTGCCGCCAGCGCCAGCCGCCGCACGGCCGCCTCGGCATGCTCGCCCTCGGTGCGCGCGTTCTTGAGGAACTTCCGTCGCGCCGGGGTCGCGAAGAAGAAATCGCTGACCAGCACCTGCGTCCCGACCGGCCCCGAAGCCGGCTCGACCGGAGAGACCCGCCCGCCCTCGACGCGGATCCGGCTCGCATGCGCCGCCGTGGCCGGCCGCGAGGTGATGGCGAGCCGCGCCGCCGCGCCGATCGAGGGCAGCGCCTCGCCGCGGAAGCCGAGCGTCGTGATGCGCACGAGATCCTCGTCCGCGAGCTTCGAGGTCGCATGGCGCTGCACCGCGAGTGCGAGCTCCTCCGCCGCGATCCCCGCCCCGTCGTCGGCCACCGCGATCGCTGCGATCCCGCCCTCCTCGAGCGAGACCTCGATCCGCCGCGCGCCGGCATCGAGCGCATTCTCGATCAGCTCCTTCACCGCCGCCGCCGGCCGCTCGATCACCTCGCCCGCCGCGATGCGGTTGGCGATCGGCTCGGGAAGCACGCGGATCAGAGCCAGTCGATCCTCCTCCTTCTCGCAACTCGGGCAACCCGAGCAACCCGGCGCCCGCCCGAGAGCGAACATTGCTTCTCCGCAGCTTGCGGAATCGTGTCAAGCAAGCCTCGAGCGGGACGAGCTCGCTTTCGCTCACCCGTCCCGCTCTCGCCCATTGTCTTCTCGCGTGATCGAACGCCTTCGGTTACACCACCTCCGGCGATCACGCTCTGGCCGGCCGCCTCCTTGAACAAGCCGCCCGCTCAGGCCACTTTCCGCACATGCCCGCGCGCGAACCGCCGCTGCTCGATCTGACGCCGGACGGCCAGTTCCGCCGTCCCGTGCGCCCCTCCTGGGCGATGCGACTCGCGGGCTGGGCGCTCGTGGTCGCAATCCTCGCCGGCGGCCTCGCCGCCGCCGCGGTCGCCCTCTGGCTCGCGCTCGCGCTGATCCCGGTCGCGATCGTCGCGGGCCTCGTCGCCTACGTCGCCTTCCGCTTCCATCTCTGGCGCACCGGCCGCTAGTGTCCCGATTCCGAAGTCCGCCGCATTGAAATGCGGACGGAATCGGGACACTCGCTCTTTGTTTCCAGTGGCCTGCTTATCCCCTCCGTTCGTCGCGACATGCGACGAACTTCCGGGGCAGGACACTAGAGCGGGTGCGTTCGCTTCGGCTCACGCATCCCGCTCTAGGTCTTTGTTTTCCCGCGTGATCGAACGCCTTCGGTGATTCCACCTTCGGCGATCACGCTCTAAGCTATCTTCTGACCGGCACCGCTCGCCGGGGAAACCCTCGCATCCGTTTTCGGAAATGCTGGATCGCCGCGGTCGCGTTGACCAAGGAATAGCTATGTTATATCATCTCACTTCCTGCGTACCGGCTCGGGAAGAGGGGATGAGAATGGACCGTCGCGACGCCCGCGCTCACGGCGCTTCACCACAAACGACCACGGGGTCGGCCGCGGTGACAAGGCGAAGCCGGGTGACCGGCAGCCTGCTGATCGCGCTTGCCATCACGTCTTTGGGCTGCGGCCCGGCGTTCGCTGCCGGGACCATCAAGGCCGTCGGCGTGGAGAACGAGTACGCCGACGTCATCGCGCAGATCGGCGGGAAGTATGTCGAGGTCAGCGCGATCGAGACGGACCCCAACACCGACCCGCACAGCTTCGAGGCGAGCCCGCGCGTCGCGCGCCAAATCGCGGCCGCAAGGCTCGTCGTCAAGAACGGGGTCGGCTACGATTCCTGGGTCGATAAGATCGTCACGGCCGCACCCGGCGCCGGCCGCAAGGTGATCGACGTCCAGCTTCTGCTGGGCCTTCCCGACAGCACGCCCAACCCGCATTTGTGGTACGATCCCAAGACGATGCCGGCGGTCGCCAAAGCGGTGGCGGCCGACCTCGCCGCCTTCGATCCGGCGCACGCCTCGTATTTCGCGGCCAATGCGGCGAAGTTCGACGCCTCCCTCAAGCCCTGGTTTTCCGCCATCGCGTCCTTCAAGGCGCGCTATAACGGGACGCCGGTCGCCGTCACCGAGCCGGTGGCGGACTACATGATCCAGGCCGTCGGCTGCGACATCCTGACCCCCTTCAGCCTCCAGGCAGCGATCATGAACGGCACCGACCCCTCACCGCAGGACGTCACGACCCAGAACGCTCTCTTCACCAAGCATAAGGTGAAGGTCTTCCTCTACAACCAGCAGGTAACCGACACTCTCACGGCATCGTTCCTCGGCCTCGCCAAGAAGAACGGGATTCCGGTCGTCGGCGTCTACGAGACGATGCCCACGGGCTATCACTACCAGTCCTGGATGGTGGCCGAGGTCGATGCCTTGCGGAACGCCGTCGCCGACAAGGTCTCCACGGAAAAGCTCGAGGCGCGAGGCCAGTAATTGTGCGACGCCCCAGGGGCGAGGTGCCGGGCGAGGTGCCGGGCGAGGCGCGCGGCGAGGTGCTCGCGGTCGAGCGGCTGGGCGTCTCGTTCTCCGGGCGAACCGTCCTCCGGGACGTCACTTTCTCTCTCCTCGCCGGAGAGTTCTGCGGCCTTATCGGAACGAACGGCTCCGGCAAGACGACGCTTTTGCGCACCATCCTCGGCTTCCAGACGCCGGAGGCCGGTCGCGTCCGGCTCGATCGCGCCGGTGACCCCCGCGTCTCGCCCCCGATCGGATACGTGCCGCAAAAGATCGCCCTCGACCCCTCCCTGCCGCTCAGGGCGCGCGACGTCGTGGCGCTCGGGCTCGACGGAAACCGGCTCGGCCTGCCGTTTCCATCGAAGGAGCGCCAACGTCTCGTGGCCGAAATGCTGGCCGCGGTGGATGCCGAGAGCTTCGCGGATGAGCGGGTCGGCAATCTCTCCGGCGGACAGCAGCAGCGCGTGCTGATCGCCCACGCCGTCGTCCGCCGCCCCCGCCTCCTCCTGCTCGACGAACCGCTCGCCAGCCTCGACATGCGCAGCGGCGCAGAAATTGTCGCCCTGCTGCGCCGGCTCTCGAGCGAACATCGGATCTCCGTCCTGCTCGCCACCCATGAGATGAATCCGCTCCTCCCGGTGATGGATCGGATCGTCTACCTGGCCAATGGCCAGGCCGCGAGCGGGAAGACGGAGGACGTGGTCCGCACCGACGTTCTGAGCAAGCTCTACGGCTACCATATCGACGTCATCCGCGTGCATGGCCGCGTCCTGGTGATCGCCGCCGGCGCTCCCGAAGAGATCCATTCGACCATCGAGAAGTTCCCCGCCCACATCGCCCACGTTCCCTGACCGCTGATGCCATCCTTCCTCTCTCCGATCTTCGCGCCGGGCTTCTTCATAAGCGCGCCCGTCCATACTGCGGTGATCGTGGGCGGCGGCGCGGCCGTCGTCTCGGGCGTCGTCGGGGTCTTCACCGTCATGCGCGGCCAGTCCTTCGCCGGCCATGCCCTGGCCGACGTCAGCAGCGCCGGCGGGTCGGCATCGTTCCTGCTCGGGATCAATCCGCTGCTCGGCTTCCTGGGCATGGCCGTCATCGCCGCGGGAGGCATGGAGCTGGCCGGGGCGCGGCTGGTCCGGGAGCGCGATCTCGTGACGGGAGTCGTGCTCGGCGCCGGCCTCGGTCTTGCGGCGCTCTTCCTCTATTTCGACGTGACGTTCCACAGCACCACGGGTGCGGCGATCACGGTGATGTTCGGATCGATGTTCGCCATCCCGGGTTCCATCGTCCCCCTCGCCCTCGCCGTCGGCGCAGCGGCGCTCGCGATCAGCGCTCTCCTCTACCGTCCCCTGCTGCTCGCTTCCCTCTCGCCCGAGCTTGCCGCCGTCCAAGGCGTGCGCGTCAGGATGACAGGGTTCCTGCACCTGCTGGTGCTGGCGTTCGCCGTCGCCCTCTCGGCGATGACCGTCGGCGCCATCCTCTCCACGGCGCTGCTGATCGGGCCGGCGGCGATCGCGCTCCGTCTGGTCAAGCGGCCGGGCCTCGCCATTGCCGTTTCCGTGCTGGTGGGCCTTGTCGCGACCTGGGGCGGGATCCTCCTCGCCTATGACAGCTTCTACTGGACACCGGGCCACGGCTGGCCGGTGAGCTTCTTCATCGTCTCACTCATCTTCCTGCTCTATCTTGCCGCCACCGCGCCGGGCCGACGGCAGGGAGAGCGATCTGGCGCCGCGATCAAGGCCGGCACCGCGGCGGGACGCTGAGCATGTTCTCGAGCTTCATGGTCAATAGCTGGATCGCCGCCACCCTGGTCGCGATCGTCGCGGGCATGGTCGGTTTCTTCGTCGTGCTCCGCGGCTCGTCCTTCGCGGCGCACGCCTTGCCGCTCGGCACCTTTCCCGGCGCTGCCGCTTCGGTTCTTCTCGGCGTCAACGAGCTTCTGGGGCTGGTCGTGTTCGCCGCCATCGGCGTGATCGGCATCTTCCAGCTCGGCCGCCGCGGGCGCCATGAGGTGGCGACGGCGCTTTCCCTGGTCACGCTGCTCGGCCTCGGGACGCTCTTCCTCAGCATGACCCGGGAATACTCCCAGGGCGTCTATGATATGCTCTTCGGGCAGTTGCTCGGCGTCAGCGATGGCCAGGTCGTCGCGGTGGCCGCGATGAGCGCCGTCGCGATCCCGGCCGTCGCCCTCGTCTTCCGTCCGCTCCTCCTGAGCTCCGTCTCGGACGATCTCGCGGGGGCCCGAGGCGTATCGGGCCGCCGGATGGAGCTATGCTTCCTGGTGGTCCTGGCCTTCGCGACCGCGATGGCGCTTCCGGTGGTGGGCGCGCTCCTCGTCTTCAGCCTGATGGTCGGCCCGGCCGCCGCGGCACGCGCGCTGACCGACCGGCCGGTCCTCGCCATGCTGCTTTCCGTCGGCCTCTCCCTGCTGACCGTCTGGGCCGCAATCGCCCTCTCCTACACCACGAACTGGCCCGTGGGCTTCTTCGTCGGCAGCGCCGGCGCGCTCTTCTACGCTCTCGGGCGCGCATGGGGCCGGCTCCCGCGACGGAACATGCCTGTCGATAGACACGTCGCTGCCGCGATCGGGCATTAAGTACCCAACTGCGGAGCGGACGAGGGCGTGTCCAGTCAGGCTGACCATGCGCGGCGAACCGGCGCGGCCGGCGCGACCCCGATGAGCGCGCGTCGCGCGCTGCGCCTTCCGAGGGGCTCCGCGCTCGCCTGGCTCCTCTTCCTCCTCCTTGCCCTGACCGCGGCGCGGCTCATCGTCGCCGGCCTCTCGCCGCTTGCTCCCGACGAGGCCTATTACCGCGTCTGGTCCCGGGCGCTTCAGCCCGGCTATCTCGACGATGCGCCGATGGTCGCACTCTGGATCCGCCTCGGCACCTGGCTCGCCGGCGCGACCCCGCTCGGCGTGCGGCTCCTCGGCCCGCCCGCCGCCGCGCTCGGCTCGCTCCTCCTCTACCGCGCTGCCTCCGACCTCTTCCCCGGGCCTCCGCGCATCGGCCTCATCGCCGTGCTCTTCATCAACGCGACCCTCCTCTTCGGCGCCGGCAGCGTCATCATGACGCCCGACACGCCGCTTCTCTTCTTCTGGACGCTCGGCCTCTTCGCCATGGCCCGCCTCATCGCCACCGGCCGCGGGCGCTGGTGGCTGCTCGCCGGCCTCGCCGCCGGTCTCGCGCTCGACAGCAAATACACCGCCCTCCTCTTCATCGCCGCGATCTTCCTCTGGCTCCTCTTGACCGCTCCCGCCCGGCGCTGGCTTCGCCGCCCCGAGCCCTGGCTCGGGCTCGCACTCGCCCTCATCGCCTTCGCCCCCGTCATCGCCTGGAACGCCGCGCATCACTGGGCGAGCTTCCTCAAGCAGGGCGGCCGTGTCGGCGATTGGCACCCGTGGGACGCTCTCCGCTTCGAAACCGAGCTCGTCCTCGGCCAGGCCGGCCTCTTCACGCCGCTGGTCTTCGCCTTCGCGGTCGCCGGAACCGCCTACCTCGCCCGTCGCGCCTGGCGCGCCAACGACCCTCCCTCCGCTCTCGTCAGCCTCCTCACCCTCCTGCCCGCCGCGCTCTTCCTCGAGCACGCGCTCGGCGACCGGGTGCAGGGCAACTGGCCCGCCATCCTCTACCCCACGGCCGTGCTCGCCGCTGCCGCGCTCCCCGGCCCAGCCTGGTCACGCTGGCGCTGGCCCGCGGCCGGGCTCGGCTTCCTCATCACCGCCATCGTCTATCTCCAGGCGCTCGCCGCCCCTTTTCCCCTCCCGCCCCGGCTCGATCCCACCCTTCGCCAGCTCGGCGGCTGGCGCCAATTCGCCGCCGCCATCGCGGAGGAGGGCAGGGCGCAAGATGCCCGCTTCGTCGCCACGGCGAACTACGGCGACGCCTCCGAGCTCGCCTTCCTCCAAACCCTGCCCGTCGTCGGCCTCGGCCCACGCTGGACCTATTTCCGCCTGCCGCCCGCTTCCCCGCTCATCGCCGGCCAATCGGGCCTCCTCCTCGAGCGGACCGGCGCCGCCGCGCCCGATCCGCGCCTCTGGTCGCTGCTCTCCCCGCCCGCCGAGATCCTCCGCGCCCGGAACGGCCTTGCGGCCGAGACCTTCCGCCTCTACCGCGTGCGCGCCAAAGCCGGAGTGACCGGCGCTCTCCTGCCCGGGCCCGATCGCGGCAAGCAGGGTTAGCCCGCCCTTAAGCAACCTCTGCCACGCTCGCGCGCGAGAGCAGCACGGCGGGCGGATGAGCGCGAAGGGCCAGAAGCGGGGCCGCGGCAACGACAAGGGCGCCGGCATCGTCATCCGCCGCGAGGAGGCGGTGGAGGGCCCCGCCCACGGCGGCTCCTGGAAGATCGCCTACGCGGACTTCGTCACCGCGATGATGGCCTTCTTCCTCCTGATGTGGCTCATCAACGCGACCACCGAGGCGCAGCGCCAGGGCCTCGCCAACTATTTCTCCCCCTCCAATGTCTGGGCCTACCATTATTCCGGCTCGGGCAAGCCCTTCGGCGGGCGCACGCCCTTTTCGGTGGGCGAGCAGGTCTCGGACAAGGGCGCGATCGAAATCGTCACCGGCAACGCCGAGCCGGAGCGCAACGCCCGCTCCGACCCGCGCATCCGCTCGCCCGGGGCCCTCCCGCCCAACGGCGCCCCCGTCCCGCCCGCCCATCCGGGATCGCCGCCGCCCATCGTCAGCGCGGCAAGCGGCGGGCTTGCCAACGCCACGCCCGCCGCCGGCGCCGCCGCCGGCCCCGATGTCGGCGCGCCCTCCCTTCCTCTGGCGCTGCCGCTCTCGGCCGGCCGCGAGCAGGCCGCCTTCGCCCACGCGGCGGACGAAGTCCGCGCCGCACTCCGCCAGGACCCCGCGCTCTCCGGCCTCGCCAGCCACGTCGCGATCGACATCACCGCCCAGGGCCTGCGCATCCAGATCATGGACGGCAAGCACCGCCCGATGTTCGCCCTGGGCTCGCCGGCGCTCGCCCCGCCCGCCCGCCTCTTCGTCGCCCGCCTTGCCCCGATCCTCGCCCGCCTCTCCGGCCCGATCTCCATCTCCGGCTACACCGACGCCGCGCCCTATCGCGGCCAGGGCCAGGGCACCGGCATGTCCAACTGGGACCTTTCCACCGAGCGGGCCAACGCCACCCGCTCCCTCCTCGTCGCCGATGGCTTGCCCGAGCCGCGCATCGCCCGCGTCGCCGGCTATGCCGATCGCGATCTCCTCCTTCCCGCCGATCCGCTGGCGGCGGCCAACCGGCGCATCGCGATCCTGGTGATGCGGGCGAACGAAGGCATGAAGCCGGCGCCTTCCGTCCGCCGCTAGGCCAATTCCGTGCTCCCGCTCGGCGGCCTCGCCTTCCTGCTCCTCTGCGTGTTCGGCACCTTCATCGTCGAAGGCGGCAGCATCGGCGCGATCCTCGAGGCCCTTCCTTTCGAGTTCATCACCATCGGCGGCGCCGCGATCGCCACCTTCGTGATCGCCAACAGCCTCCACGCCGTCCGCCACACGCTCGGCGGCTTCGGCAAGGTCCTGCGTGGGGCGCTCTTCGCCAAGGCCGACTATGTCGAGCTCCTGAGCCTCCTCTTCTTCTTCGCCCGGCTGGCCAACACCAAGGGCACGATGGCGCTCGAGCCCCACATCGAGCATCCGGACGAAAGCTCGGCCTTCAGGAAGTTCCCGAAGATCCTCGCCAACCATCACGCCACAGAAATGATCTGCGACTATCTCCGGATGGTCGGCATGAACGCCGACGATCCCCACCAGATCGAGGACGTGATGGCGCGCGAGCTCAAGAAGACGCTCCAGGAGGAGCTCCATTCCTCGCACGCGCTCCAGGTGGTGGCCGACGCCTTGCCCGCCTTCGGCATCGTCGCCGCCGTGCTCGGCGTCATCAAGACCATGGCCCACATCGCCGAGCCGCCGATGGTGCTCGGCCGGATGATCGGCGAGGCGCTGACCGGCACCTTCCTGGGCGTGCTCCTTGCCTACGGAATCGCCGCGCCCTTCGCCGCGCGCCTGCACGGGGTCGCCGAGGAGGAGGCCAAGTATTTCGAGGTGATCCGCGCCGTCCTCGTCGCCCATCTCCACGGCAACGCGCCCCAGGTGAGCGTCGAGACAGGGCGCAAGATGGCGCCCAACCAGCACATGCCGAGCTTCCAGGAGCTGGAGACGGCGATCCAGTCCCTCCACATCGAGAGTTGAGCCCTCACGTCGCCTGTCGCTTGAGCCACGCCCCCGCCTTCGCCACCGCCTCGCGCGCCCGCCCCACCCGCTCCGTCGCCCGCGCGAAGCCGTGGATGACGCCCGGGAAGACCTCGCACTCCACCGCAACGCCCGCCTTCTCGAGCCGCCCCGCCATCGCCTCGCCCTCCGAGCGCAGCACGTCGAGCTCGGCGAGCTGGATGAGCACGGGCGGCAGCCCCGCCAGCTCGGCCCGCAAGGGCGAGGCGAGGGGATGCAGCCGATCGGCCTCGCGCGGCGCATAGACGCTCCAGTAGAAGCGCATCTTCTCCGCCGTCAGCACATAGCCTTGGCCGAACGCGCGATAGCTCGGCGTCTCGAGCCCCGCGTCGCACACCGGATAGACGGCGAGGATCCCCCGCATCCGCGGCCCGCCGGTCTCCCTGAGCAGAAGCGCGCTCGCCAGGGCGAGGTTCCCTCCCGCCGAATCGCCCCCCACCATCAGCCGCCCCGGATCGATCCCCCACTCGGCCCCGTTCTCCGCGAGATCCCGCACCACGGCCGCGCATTCCTCGAGCGCCTGGGGAAATTGCGCCTCCGGCGAGAGCGCGTAGTCCACGCTCACCACCGCGACCTCGCCCGCTTGCGCGTATTCCCGCGCCATCCGGTCGTGCGTATCGACCGAGGACCAGACCCAGCCTCCGCCGTGGAAATAGACCAGCGCCGGCAGGACCCGGTCGGTCCGCGGCCGGTAGAGCCGGCAGAAGATCCGCCGCCCGCGCGCCGCGATCCAGCGATCCTCGACCTCCGCCATCTGGGGCCCGCCGGACGCAGTGAGCATGCCGAGCGCGTCGTTGACGGCGCGCTGAGGGGCGAAGGGAAGCTCGAGCCGGATCGGCGGGAAGCCGGCGGCCGCCGCCTCGTTGGCCCTCTGCGCCGCCAGCATCTCCGGATCCCACCGCTCGTCCCCGTCCATTGCCGCTCCTCTCTCGCCCTCGTCCCCATGCAATGCCATCGCCGCCGCCTTGGCAACCGCACGATCCCCCGCGATCCGGCGTGACGCAGGTCACATGCAAGAAAGCCGCTACTCGCTACGCTCCCGCCCCGGTAACGTGGTCGTGAACGCCGGGGCGGCACCGATGACGGCGGGGCCGAAGGGCGCGCTCGTGACCCGTCGGTTGACGTGGGTGAGGGCGATCTTGGTCAAGCTCGCGGGCTGCAATCTCCTGGAGATCAAGGAGCGCCTCGACCTCGCCGCCGCGGCGGCGTCCCTCGTCGCCGGCTGCGCCGAGATCAGCGAGGTCCTCGCCCGGCTCGAAGGCAGCGGCTACCTGATGGAGGCGGCGCGCCTGCTCGCCCATGCGCTTCCCAACCGCGAGGCCACCTGGTGGGCCTGCATGTGCACCCGCCACACCGCCCCTCCCGATCTTCCCGCGCCCGAGCAGGCCGCCCGCGCCGCGGCCGAGCAATGGGTGCGCGAGCAGACCGACGAGGCGCGCCGCGTGGCGCTCGCCGCGGCCCGCCAGGCCGGCTTCGGGAGCCCGGAAGCCTGGGCCGGCGTCGCCGCCTTCTGGAGCGGCCAATCCGCCGCCCCGCTCGCCCATCCGCCGCTCCCGCCCGCCGAGCATCTCGCCGGCACCGCCGTCTCGGGCGCGGTCGCCCTCGCTTCCGTCCGTTCGCGGCCGGAACGGCAGAAGGACCGGCTTGCCCGCTTCCTCGAGAGCGGTCACAACATCGCCGCGGGCGGACCGGGAAGGCTCACGCCCGAGGAGGGGTGATGGGTCGGCCCGCTTCCTTCATCGGCTGCCTGAGCGCTTATCCCACGGCAGGGCGTCCGCCTCCCGCGGCGCATTGAGGCTCATCGCCAGCCCCGTCCGCGCCCGCCCCGATCGGAGCCCGAGAGGAGCCCTGATGATCCGCCGCCGTGCCTTCTTCCTCGTTCCCTCCGCGCTCGCGCTCGTCCTCCTCGAGGGCTGCGCCACCGCCCCGACCGGACCGGTCGGGCTCAACCTCGTGGTGCACGCGGGGATGGACATCAACCCCGATTCCAACGGAAGCGGCACGCCGGTCCCGATCCGGCTCTACCAGCTCACCGATACCGCAAGCTTCGACCACGCCAACATCTTCGATCTCATCACCCACGGGCAGGACGCCCTCGGCACCACGCTGCTCGGCTCGGAGGAGGTCATCATCGCCCCTGGCTCGGCGCGGACCATCACCCGCACGCTCGCCGCCGGCACGCAGTACCTCGGCGTCGCCGTCCTCTTCCGCGACGTCGAGCGCAACGCCTGGCGCGGCACCGCGCCGGTCTCGGGGAGCGGGCCGACGGACCTCACGCTCACCATCTCCGGCCTCCGGGCGACGCTCGCCTAGAGCGTGATGATTGTAGTTCATCACGCTTTAGGTTTTGTTTTGACGAGCAATTTCATGGCTTTGGCGGATCGCTTCGCGATTCCACCCGAAGCCATATTGCTCTAGGGCAGCGGCCGAGCTTCGAGGGCCCCGCGGATGAGCCAGCTCGCCTTCCGCTCCTTCGCGGCCACCCATCCCGGCGCACGCCGAGCGCTGAACGAGGACAGCTACGTGGACCGCCCCGTGCTCGGCCTCTGGGCGGTCGCGGACGGCGCCGGCGGGCACGAGGCGGGCGAGGTCGCCGCTTCGATGATCGCCGAGACGCTCGGCGCGATCGCCCCGGGCCTCCCCGCTGCCGCGCTCCTCGAGGAAGCGGGAAGCCGCATCGCCGCCATCCACCACGCCTTGCGCGCCGAGGCGGCGCGCCGCGGGCCGCGCGCGGTGATCGCCGCCACGCTCGTCGTCATGCTGGCGAGCGGCGATCGCTTCACCTGCCTCTGGGCCGGCGACGCGCGCGCCTATCGCCTCCGCGCCGGCTCCCTCGCCCAGCTCACCAGCGACCACGGCCCGGCCCAGCCGCCCTTCGCCGCTCCTCAAGTCACCCGCGCCGTCGGCGCCGACCTCGACGATTTCGCGCTCGAGAGCACCGGAGGCGCGCTCGCCGCCGGCGACCGCTTCCTCCTCTGCAGCGACGGCGTCTCGAAATGCCTCGAACCGTCCGAGCTCGCCGCCCTCCTCGGCGCCCCGCAAGGCGTGCCCCCGACCGAGCTCCTCCTCGCCGCCGCACTCGCCCGCGAGGCCTCCGACAACATCACCGCGGTGGTGATCGACGTGCTTCCCCCCGCCTGACCCCGGCCCGCAACCCCCTTTCCGCCGCCGCGAAACCTTGCCTATGCTCCCCCCGCATGCAGGGAGAGCAAAAATGCTGACACGTCGCACACTCCTCGCCTCCGGGGCCGCCGTCGCCGCCGCGCCGCTCGCGGCGCGCGGAGCCCGCGCGGCCACCCCGCCAGGCATCGTCGTCATGGCGAAGGAGATCGACGACATCATCTCCTTCGATCCAGCCCAGTCCTACGAATTCTCCGATACCGAGGTCGATGCGAACGTCTATCGCAAGCTCGTCTCGCCCGACCTCACGGACCTCAGCAAGATCGATCCCGACCTCGCCGCGAGCTATGAGGTCTCCGCGGACGGCAAGACCTTCACCTTCCACCTGGTGCAGGACGCAATCTTCCCCTCCGGCAAGCCGATGACCGCCGCCGACGCCGAGTTCTCGCT
>DATJTV010000303.1:0-10935 GCA_035503055.1 Acetobacteraceae bacterium | reverse complement strand
CGGCGGAACGCACGCTGGAGGACGGAAAGCCGGTCCGGAGCCGGAGCGAGACCTTCGACGGTCGTGACCTTGCAGCCCTCGACCTGCACGGCGAGCGTGAGGCAGGCGCGCGCAGGCTGGCCATCGATCATGATCGTGCAGGCGCCGCAGACGCCATGCTCGCAACCGACATGCGTGCCGGTGGCGCCGAGTCCGTGGCGCAGCGCGTCGGTCAGCAGGGTGCGCGGTTCGACCGCAACCTCGGCCGAAGCCCCGTTCAATGTGAATGCGACCTTGTGGCGTCGACCGTGGATCAGCAGTGGCATGAGCCGGCTTCCATCAGAACCTTGCGGCCAAGGTGACGCACCAGGTCGCGCCGGTAGCGCCCGGTCGCGTGCACATCCTCGCGTGCCGGCAGGTCCCAGGCGAATTCGTTGAGAGCGTCATCGAGCGCGCTCGGCTCGAGGGCCGGAAAGCTTCGCACGACCGGTCGGTCGTCCACGCCGCAAACCGCGAGCCGCATGTGCTTGCGGCTGACCGCCGCGGCGCAGCCGACAATTGCGAAATCGCCGTGCCGTCGCCCGACCTCCGCGAAGGCATAGGTCTCGCCGTCGCGCGCGAGGGGGAAGGCGACCTGCTCGATCATTTCGTCATCCTCGCATGCGGTCAGCATCATGCCCGCGAAGAACGTCTCGGCCGGCACGCGGCGGCGCCGGCGGCGCGAGCGGAGCCGGACTTCGCCGCCGAGCACGGCAAGGACGAGCGGGAGTTCCGCGCTGGGATCCGCATGGGCGATCGAGCCGCACACCGTGCCGCGGGCGCGGGTCTGCCAGTGGCCGACCCACGGCAGGGCGGCGGCGAGGAGAGGCACCTCTCTGGCCAATCCGGGGCGGGTCTGGAGCCCCGCCTGACGAACCCCGGCTCCGACGACCAGTGCGCCCGCCTCGGCAACGAGCGCGCCGAAGGACGGAACCCGCATGATGTCCACGAGCATCGCCGGCCGCGCGAGGCGCATGTTGAGCATCGCCATCAGCGACTGGCCCCCTGCGAGGACCCTTGCCTCGCCGCCGTGCTCGGCGAGCGCCGCGAGCGCCTCCTCGGTGGTTTCGGCACGCAGATAGGCGAAAGGCGGCGGCTTCATCCGACCCTCCTGAAGAGGGCACGGAGCCACGCGATGAGCCGTGCAGGTCGTCCCCTTCGAACGGGTGCGATGCCGCTCTCCGCGCGGCGGGCAAGAGCGGCGAAGAATTGGCCGATGATCACCCGTGCCGCGCCGTCGAGCAGCCGCCCGCCGACCGCGGCGAGCTTCCCGCCGAGCGCCACTTCATAGCGATAGGCGATCAAGGTCTTGCCCGCCCCATCGGGCGCGAGGCTGATCGAGCCGCTGCCGCGCCCGAAACCCAGAGCGCCCGATATCGTGCCGGAGAGAATTGCGCGGCGCGGGGGGTCGAGCCCCGAAAGCTCGACCGCGGCTTTGTAGCGGCCCTTGACCGGCCCTACGCCGAGCACGACGACCGCCGCGAATCGCGTGGGCGAGAGGCGCGTGACATCGCGCGCTCCGGGGATCAGCGAGGCGAGCAGGTCGGGATCGAGCAGCATCGCCCACAGACGCTCGGGGGGCGCCGCCACCACTGCCTCGGCTGCACGGCGCAGCGCCGATGCGGGCTCGCGCGGTTCGGCCGCACCGTGGCGCGGCGGCGGCTCTTCGACCACGGCGAGCGCGGCAAGCTTGTCCGGCCTCAGCGGCAGATCGATGGCCGGAATGCCCAGCGCATCGGCCACCGCGTTGGCGAGGCAGACCGGGGTGGACATGCAGTTTCCTTCCCCAACGCCCTTCGCGCCGAGTGCGGTGAAGGGCGAGGGCGTCTCGATATGCAGAATCTCGATTGGCGGCACTTCTCTCGCCGTCGGCAGCAGGTAGTCGGCGAAGGTGCCGGTGAGGAAGCTGCCGTCCTCGCCGTAGACGAGCTCCTCATAAGCGGCGGCGCCGAGCGCGTGCGCAAAGCCGCCGCGGATCTGCCCTTCCGCCATGCCGGGATGCAGCAGCCGCCCAGCATCATGCATCGTCACATAGCGGTCGATCCGGAGCTGGCCCGTCGTCCGATCGATCTCGACGCCACAGAAATCGAAGATGAAACCATGGCAGAGCGAAGAATTGATCTCGTCCGCCTCGCTGGGCGCTGCGAGCTCCGGGGGCGTCCAGAATGTCGTTTCGCGCAGCGGGGGGCCGGAATCGCCGGTTGCCGCGTCATCGGGCAAGGTCGCCGGCGCCCAGTGGGCGGTCGCCGCGACACGGCCGAAGGGAAGCGCGAGCTCGGGGTTGCGGCGTGACACAATCCTACCGTTCGCGAACTCCAGCTCCTCCGCGGTCGCGTTGAGCTGGCTCGCGGCGGCCCGGGCCAGCCGTACCCGCAGCCGCTCCGCGGCGAGCCTCGCGGTACCTGCGACCGCCGGGGCGAAGCGGCTCGAATAATTGCCCGCGGCGATGGACCAGGCATCTTTCGCCGAATCGAAGTCGGTGACGACGCGGATGTCCTCGGGTGCGAGACCGAATGCGTCGGCGACGACCTGGGCAAGCACGGTGCGATGACCCTGGCCCTGCGGCACCGAGGAGACGTGAACCGTAACGGCGCCGCCGGGATCGAACGCAACCGTTGCGCACGCCTGCGCGCCGTTCTTCGGCCCGGCCCGCGCGCGCTCCGCCGGAGTGAGGACCGTCGTGATATAGCCCATGTTAGAGACGCTCGGCTCGACCACGGCCGCACAGCCGATGCCGTAGAGCCGCCCCTCCGCCCGCGCCGCTTCGCGCCGGCGGACGAGATCGTCGAAGCCGCCGTCGCGGAGCGCGATATCCACCGCGCGAGGATAGTGCCCGGAATCGTAGAGGCCGCCGCTTGGGGTACGGTACGGGAACCGCTCGGGACCGATGAGGTTGCGGCGGATGACCTCGACCGGATCGAGGCCGAGCTCGACGGCGATCCGCTGCATCAGCCGCTCGAGCGCGTAATAGACCTGAGGTCCGCCAAAACCGCGCGTGAGGCCGCTTGGCGTCTTGTTCGTGAGCACGACGCGGTTCCTGACGCGAAGGTTCTGGATCGCGTAGGCGCCGGTAAGGTTGCCGTGCATCCGATAGAGAGTCGCCGGCTCCGGCGCCCTGAGGTACGCACCGCAATCCTCGATCTGGTCCCAGTCGAGCGCGGTGACGCGCCCGTCCGATGCGACGGCCGCGGCGAGCGTGGTGAGACGGTTGGTTGCCGAGACCGACGCGGCGAGATGCTCGAGCCTGTCCTCGGTCCATTTCACGGGCCGACCCGCGAGTCGCGCGGCGGCGGCGACGAGGACGATGTAAGGGACGATCGCCTGTTTCACTCCGAAGCTTCCGCCGGAGTCGGGCGGAGTGCGGAGACGGAGGCGGTTGCCCGGCACGTCGAGGCTGCGCGCGATCACCGGGTGCAGGCTGAAAGGGCCCTGAAAATTCGCGAGCACGTCGTAGGCGTTCTCGTGCGGGTCATAGGAGGCGACGACGCCAAAGGTCTCGATCGGCGAGCCCGCGTTGCGCGGATAACGGATCGTGACGGAAACGCGGCGCGCGGCGTCGCGAAACGCCGTGTCTGGATCCCCGTAGGAGAAATGACGCTCGTTAATGAGGTTGGTTTCGAACGCGGCCTCGGGGTCGACGATGGCGGGCAGCGGACGCCAATCGACCTCGACGAGGTCGAGCGCATCCTCAGCAATGTAACGGTCGGCAGCGATGACGATCGCGACCGGCTCGCCCACATAGCGCACGCGATCGACGGCAAGCACCCGGCATTCGATTGGTACGCGAAGCACCGCGGGCAAGGGTTTTGTGATCGCTGCGAGGTCGGCGCCGACGAGAACGGCGGCAACGCCCGGCAGAGCGCGCGCGGCATTGACGTCGATCGCGCGAATTTCGGCATGAGCGTGGGGCGAGCGGAGAATTGCGGCGGCAAGCGTGGCGGGCGGGGCGGGAAGATCATCAATGAAATGGCCGCGGCCGGTGAGCAGGGCTGCGTCCTCGCAACGCTCGATCGCGCGGCCGACCCAAGATTCCGTGCTTACCAGGGAAGAAACCGGGAATTCACCCGACCCCATGACGACAATTTCCCATTCTGTCAATAGGTTAGGAAGATATTCCCGGCGCAGGATCAGGGAGGGAAGGCCGCCGAGCAGGGAGTGTTGCCTGGGGGGAAACAGGGACGCAAGATTGCGCGGGAACGGAAGGATGGGCCGCATGCAGAACAGCGAGGAGATCTGGCGCCTGGTCGATGCCAAGAAAGAGGATTTCGAGGCGCTGAGCGACCGGGTCTGGGGCATGCCGGAGATCGCCTATACCGAGCATCGCTCGGTGGCCGAGCACCTGGCGATGCTCGAAGCCCAGGGATTCCGCGTCACAAGGAACCTCGCCGGCATCCTGACGGCGGTTATGGGCGAGGCGGGCGAGGACGGGCCGGTGATCGCCATCCTCGGCGAATACGACGCGCTGCCGGGGCTGAGCCAGGAGGCGGGGATCGCCGAGAAGCGCCCCGTGGAGCCGAACGGACACGGACATGGGTGCGGGCACAATCTGCTCGGCTCGGCGGCGCTGCTCGCGGCAACCGCGGTCAAGGACTATCTGGCGAAGAACGGGATCAAGGGGCGCGTGCGCTATTACGGCTGCCCAGCCGAGGAGGGCGGCGCGGCGAAAGGGTTCATGGTGCGCGCCGGCGCCTTCGACGATGTGGATATCGCGATCTCCTGGCACCCCTCGGCGTTCTCCGGCGTCAACGACGCGATGTCGCTCGCCAACACGCGGATCGATTTCAGCTTCAGCGGGCGGGCGGCGCATGCCGCCGCCTCGCCCCATCTCGGGCGGAGCGCGCTCGATGCCGTGGAGCTGATGAATGTCGGTGTCAACTACATGCGCGAGCACATGCCGAGCGATGCGCGCATCCATTACGCGCTGCTCGACGCCGGCGGGATCGCGCCGAACGTGGTGCAGGCGGAAGCGAAGGTGCGCTACCTGATCCGCGCACGCGAGCTGCCGGAGTTGCAGAGATTGATCGCGCGGGTGCGCAAGATCGCCGACGGGGCGGCGCTGATGACCGAGACCAAGGTGACGACGAAGGTGGTGAGCGCGGTCTCGAACCTGCTCGCCAATACACCGCTCGAGCGGGCGATGCAGGCCAATCTCGAACGGCTCGGCCCACCGTCGTTCGACGACGCGGACCGGGAATTCGCCAGAAAAATCCAGGCGACCTTGAGCGAGGAGGATATCGAGGCGGCATACCGGCGGATCGGGATGGCGGTGCGGCAGGACACGCCGCTCTGCGACATCGTGGTGCCGCTCGATGCCGTGGGCGCGCCGATGATGGGATCGACCGATGTCGGCGATGTGAGCTGGAAGGTGCCGACGGTGCAGGCGCGCGGGGCGACCTACGCGATCGGCACGCCGGGACATTCGTGGCAGCTCACCGCGCAGGGCAAGACGGAGGCGGCGCACAAGGGCATGGTGCATGTGGCGAAAGTGATGGCGGGGACGGCGATCGACGCGATCCGTGACGAGACGCTGCTCGCGCGCGCCCAGGCGGACCATGCGGCGCGGATTGGCGCGCACCCTTACGTTTGCCCGATCCCCGACGATGTCACCCCGCCGATCCGGATGTCCGCTGCGGAGTAGATCGATAGGGCTTTCGGTAGAATCACGAAACGATCCGACGAAGTCATGAAATCGCTCTGCAAGGGAAGGTTCAGTTGTCCGGTCTTGACCTCCCCGGCGGGCCATTGATCCGCAGCTCCTAGACCACCCGGCGGGACGCGACCACTCGTTGCGCTCGCTGCCACATTTCTGCCATCTCGCGCGATCATCCGGAGATAGTCCGAGAAGGCCGGGACTGCCCGGTGGGACGCGACGTGGGACGACGCGCAACGCTTCCGGCAAGCGTTGCGATTCGCGTGAGGCAGGTTGGGGGAAACGGTCCATCGATGAACCGAACTCTTGCCCCTGATGCATCCGGATCGGCCCGCGCCATGAGCGGCAGGGCAGGCAAGGCTTTGGCCACTGCCCGAAAGACGGGCCCCTGATGGGGGCGTGCTGCGCCGATGCGTGACGCAGCGCGGACGCGGGTTGCAGCCGGGTTTGCGCTGATAGGGCTTGCCGTCGCCTTGGGTGCATGCAGCACGGGTGCAACGCACGAGGCCGCGGCGGGTTCACGCGCGCCGATGCGAGGGCCGCCCGGCAATCTGCCTTTCTCTGCTCCCGTTCTTCCCGCTGTCGCCATCGGGCCGTCGGTCGTCGGCATGGCGTCGTGGTACCGGCGCGGGCCGCGGCTGGTGCGGACCTGCACGGGCGAGCCGCTGCTGAACGATCGGCTTTCCGCGGCCTCGCCGGTTCTTCCGATGGGAACGCGGGTGCGCGTGACGCGCCTCGACGGAGACCGTTCGGTGGTCGTCCGGGTGAACGACTGCATGCCGCGAGGGCGGCGGATGATCGACCTCTCGGAAGAAGCCGCGCGCGAGATTGGCTTGCTCCAGTGCGGCGTTGCGCTGGTCCGGATCACGCCCGTGGCTTTCCGATAGGGGCAGGAAGTCCTGGCGTTGCGAACAAAACGTGAATAGGGATATTGGGCCTTGCACCGGCGCACGCCGACGACACCTGAATTGGTGGCGGGGGGTTGATAAGACCGCGCCACGCCCGGGGGGATCAGCGATCCCGCCCGCCGTCTCCGCAGAGCCGCGCCGAGGTCTCATTAATGCCGGAATGCCCGGCGAGCTTGACGAGAGGCGAGAGGTCAAGGTGCGTTGGTCTTTCGCCTGATCGAACGCTTTCGGCGATCACGCACGAATGGAGAAATTGGTATAAATTACCCATGCAACGTCCTCTCAAAGTTCTCTTTTTCTCGCTCATCGTGGGCCTGCCCCTGGCGGCTTCGGCGCCGGCGCAATCGCCCCCAAATCAGCCGGCCAATCAGCCGGCGAGCCAGCCCGCCCCGTCAAGCCAGCCGAGCCAGGGCGGCGTCGCGCAGCAATTCAACTCCGGCGCGAACCAAGTTGGCCACGGCGCCGCGGACATCGGGGAGGGTATTAAGCAGGGGGCCATCATGGTATGGCAGTCCCTGCGTGACGGCGCGAACGCGGTTGCCGCCCGGTTCAACGGCGCCGAGGCCAATTCCGGCCATGATCGCGGCCAACAATTGGGGCAGCCTCCGCCCTGACACCTACCCGCGTTCCCACTGTTCATTTTGCGATCCGTTGCACGATGGCCGATAACAACGCCCAGACCGCACAGGAAGCCGAGCTCGCACGGCTGCTGGTCAGCACCCTCAGCCTCGAGATGCCGGCCGACGAGATCGACCCGGCGGCGCCGCTCTACGGCGAGGGGCTCGGCCTCGACTCGATAGACATTCTCGAGCTGGCACTGGTCGTCTCCCAGCAATACGGCGTGATGCTGCGCGCCGACGACAGCAACAACGTCCGGATCTTCAGCTCGCTGCGCAGCCTGAACGGCTTCATCCAAGCCAATCGGAGCCCGTAAATGGAGGACCGGCGGGCTGCCGCGCGAAGCCGGCTTCCCCTCGTCGCGCTCGTGCTCGTTCCGGTCATGTTCCAGGTGGCGATCGTCGCGACCCGCCATATCCGGCTCGCCCTGGTTCCGCGTTTCGGCGCCCTGTTCAAGCTCGGGTTCGTCCTGGCGTCCGCGCTCACGCACTGGTCGATCTATGGCGGCATGCTGCTCGTTTTCGCTCTGACATTGCGGCCGGGGCATGAGCCGCTGATCACGGCGATCGCCCGGCGGATGCACGGCGCGATGCCGGACGAGCTCGCGAGCTACACGCGGCGGGTGACGATCGCGTGGTGCTGCTTCTTCGCCGCGCAGCTCGCGACGTCGATCAGCTTGTTCGTGTTCGCCCCGCTCGTCGTCTGGTCGTTCTTCGTCAATATCCTCGACCTCCCCTTGGTGCTCGGCATGTTCGCGGCCGAGTACATGGTCCGCCGCCGCTGCCTCAAGGATCCGCCCCGGCACTCGCTTTCCGCCATCCTGAACATGATTGCCGATGTCCGGAAGACGCGGACCGGTACCGCCGGGGTCCGCTGATGCTGCACGAACCGCTGCGATATCTCGGCCGCGCCGGCGCTTCCTTCGACACCGACGCGTCCTGCCCGATCGCACGGCACGCGGAGGCAAGCGACGTCGTCGCGCGCCGCGCGGGACGAAGGGTCCCACGGCGCGAATTCACGGGCGCGGTCGCGGCGCTGGCGGCCCGGCTGCCCGAGCGCGACTATGTGATCAATCTCTGCACCGACCGGTACCGGTTCATGGTCGGCCTTGCCGCTGCGCTCAGCCGGCGACAGATCACGCTGTTGCCGCCCGGAAATGCGCCGGCCGTGCTCCGCGCCGTGGCGGAGGACTACCCGGATCTCTATGTCCTCGCGGAGTCCGGCTATCCCGCGCTGCCCGGCTTGATCTTTCCCGACGCTCTCGATGGCGGCGCCGGCGCGACCGAGGTTCCGGCGGTGCCGGCGGAGCAGGCGGCGCTCATTCTCTTCACCTCGGGCTCGACCGGGCGGCCAAAGCCGGTGGCGAAATCCTGGGGCACGCTGGTGCGGAGCGCCCTCTCGGCGGGCGAGCGACTCGGCGTGGCGCGGCTTCCCGGCGCCAGTGTGATCGGCACGGTGCCGCACCAGCACAGCTACGGGCTGGAATCGCTGATCCTGCTCGGGCTTCAGCATGGCCTGGTCGTCGATGCCGGCAGGCTCCTTTTCCCCGGCGACATCCGTGCCGCGATCGAAGCCGCCCCCGGGCCGCGCATTCTGGTGACGACGCCCGTCCACCTTCGCGCCCTGGTGGCGGAGCCGGACGGCATGCCGCCGGTCGATCTCATCCTCTCGGCGACGGCCCGGTTGCCGGTGGAGCTCGCGGCGCGCGCGGAGGCGTGCTTCAACGCGCCGTTGATCGAGATCTACGGCTGCACCGAGGCCGGGCAGATCGCGACGCGCCGGACCGTTGAGGACGAGGAGTGGCGCTGTCTCGATGGCGTGGCGCTCCACGGCGGCGAGGGCGGCACCTGGGCCGACGGCGCCGCGGTGGAGGGGACGGCGCTGCTGCATGACGTGATCAGCCTGACGGGACCCGCGACCTTTCGCCTCGGCGGCAGGTCCGCCGACCTGGTCGATGTGGCCGGCAAGCGCACCTCGCTCGCCCATTTGAACCATCAGCTGATGGGGATCGCGGGCGTGACGGACGCGGCATTCTTCATGCCCGAGCCGGATGGAAGGCCGATTGCCCGCCTGGCAGCGCTGGTCGTGGCACCGGGGCTGACGGCGGAGGCGATCCTGCTTATGTTACGAGAGCGGATCGATTCCGCCTTCCTGCCGCGGCCGCTCGTCCTCGTCGAGGCGTTGCCGCGCGACGCGCTGGGCAAGCTCCCGCGCGAGGCGCTTCTGGAGCTGATCGGCCGCCGGCAGGACGGCTAGCGATGTGGCGATCGAGCGCACTTCGCTTCGCCGGCGATCATCCGACTGCCGCCGGGCATTTTCCGTCCGACCCGATCATCCCCGGTGCGCTGCTGCTCGACGAGATCGTGGCGACCATCCTGGGGGGCTCGGTCACCGATCGGAAAATCGTGATCCGGTCTGCGAAATTCCTGCGCCCGGTCCGCCCCGGCGAGGCGCTGCATTTGCGCTGGCAGGCCGCCTTGGACGGCGCGATCCGGTTCGAGTGCCGGCTCGCCGGCGGCGATGACATCGCGGTGTCCGGCACGCTTGCGCTGGGGGCGGACGCGCCGGGGGCGGCCCGGCCGTGAGCGAAGAGGTGCTCGCCCGGGAATGGGCCGCGCGCGCCGAACGTGGGTCGCTGCCGGTGCTCAAGCTTGGAGTGTGGATCGCGTTGCGGCTGGGGCGGAGGGCGACGCGGCTCTTTCTCTACCCCATCTGCCTCTACTTCTTCGCGTCCTCCCCGGCGGCGAGCCGGGCCTCGCGCCGCTACCTCGCGCGCGCGCTCGGCCGGAAGCCGCGGCTTGCCGAGATTTTCTCCCATTACCTGACCTTTGCCTCCTGCCTGCTCGACCGGGTGTTTCTGCTGAACGAGCAGAGCGAGCGGTTCGACATCCGCGTCCATGGCGAGGACATCCCGCGCGACATCGAGCGGCAGGGCGGCGGATGCCTCCTGTTCGGAGCGCATTTCGGGAGTTTCGAAGTGGCGCGCGCGGTCGGGCGCCGCCGCAGCACTCTGCCGATCAGTCTTCTGATGTACGAGGAGAACGCGAAGAAGATCCGAGCTGCGCTGGCCGCGGTCAATCCGCGACTGGAGACCGAGGTGATCGGGCTCGGGCGGCTCGACTCGCTGATCGGCGTGGCGGAGCGGCTGCAGGCAGGGCATTTCGTCGGCGTGCTGGCCGATCGCAATGTCGACGGCAAGGACCTTGTCCGCCACAAGTTCCTCGGGGAAGAGGCATCGTTTCCGCAGGGGCCGTTCCGGGTCGCGATGCTGCTGGGCCGGCCGGTCGTGCTCATGGTGGGCGTCTATCGCGGCGGCCGGACCTACGACGTCTTCTTCGAGACCCTCGCCGACGCGGCCGCCCCGCGCCCGCGGGACGGCGCGGAATGGATCGACGCCACGATCCGCCGCTACGTTGAACGGCTCGAGCATTATTGCCGCGAGGCGCCGTTCAATTGGTTCAATTTCTACGACTTCTGGAAATAGCATGCGTCCGGGCCGCGCCTCCGCCCGGCTCCGCGCGATGCTTTGCGGCGGAGCGGTTGCAAGCATCTTTTGCACCGCGGCGAGCGCCGCATCGCCTGCCGGCGCGGATTGGGGGCTGCCACAGCTGATGCGCGAACTCGCGGAGGTGCGCTCGGCCTCCGGCGAGTTCACCGAGCGCACGACGATGCACATGCTCAAGGCGCCCTTGGTGACCTTCGGCACACTCAAGTACGTGGCGCCCGATCATCTTTGGAAGA
>DATJTV010000302.1:0-3150 GCA_035503055.1 Acetobacteraceae bacterium | reverse complement strand
TCCGCTTGTGCTTCCGGTGCGCGACGTGCGGGTGATGTACGGGCTCAAGCAGCGCCATTACAACGGCTTCGTGAAGAGCCAGATCCCCCATCCGCACGAGTATTTCGTGCCGATGGAGGCGCTGGTCGCCGAGGACGCGGTCCAGAACCCGGCCATGCAGGCGCTGGTTTCGCGTGCCTCGGCCAACGCCAACTTCCTCAGCGCCCCCTGAAGAGCTGCAATGCGCGGTCGGGGTGGTCGGTGATCAGGCCGGCCGCGCCCCAGGCGGTGAGCCGGGACATTTCGCCGGGCTCGTTGACCGTCCAGGGGAGGACCGGGATCCCGAGGCGATCGGCCTCGGCGATGTCCGCCTCGGTGATCGAGGCGTGCTCGGGCGCCCAGGCGCCGCCGCCTTCGCCGGCGATGCGTTGCGGGATCGACCCCCCTCCCCTCTCCGCGCCCCACCAGGTTACCTTCCTCTCGGTCGCTGGCTCGGTGAGCCAGGCGCGGGCGATCTCGGGGCGGGTGCGGGCGAGATGGCGCGGGCCGCTCCAGTCGAAGGATTCGATGCGGATGCGCCCGAGCGCGCCCGCCGCCTCGGCGACCGCGAGGACGAAGTCGGCCATGCGCGGGCCCGGGAGCGTGAGCCCCGGACGGGTCGGGTCGGATTTCAGCTCGATCGTGAGATGCGCGGCCGGGGCGAGCGCGAGCAGGGCGGCCAGCGTCGGGATGCGGGCGCCGTCGATCGGCCGCTGATCGGGATAGCGCGCCGCATAGCGCGAGCCGGGTCGGATCCGCCCGACATCGTAGCGGGCGAGGTCGGCGAGCGTGAGCGCGCGGAGCGGTGGGCCGGGTCGGGCGAGCCAGGCCCCGTCCGGTCCGCGCGTGATGTCCGGATTGAGGACGAAATCATGGTAGAGGACGGGCACTTCGTCCGCGGTGACGGCGATGTCCGTCTCGAAGCGCTGCACGCCGGCGGCAAGCGCGGCGGCGAAACCCTCGAGCGTGTTCTCTGGATGAAGCCCCCGTGCGCCGCGGTGGCCGATGATCTCGAAGCCCGAGCGCAACTTAAGACGTCAGGGGCAGTCGCAGCCCGAGGTCGGCCCCTTGTCCCCGCGCACGACGTGATGGTCGATCCATTCGGCGACCAGGAGGCGCGCCTCCGAGATCGAGGATTCGGGATGATGGATGCGATAGAGGGTCGTGCAGGCGAGGAAGGATTCGAGGTCCCCGCAGCCGCCGCGGCGAAGGTCCCGGTAGGCCGTTACGACCGCGCGCTCGCAGCGCCGAGCGATATGGCTGAACTCACGGCCCATCCGGCACGACTCCTTGTTGCGAATCACTCGCAGGACCTTCGGGGAGTGTATCCGCGCACCGGGCGAACGGCAAGCGGATGGCGGGCGCTCGGGATCAATCTGCGACGAGCATCGTAAGGGTGAGCTCGGGATGGAACGAGAGAGAAAGACTCACCTGCTCGTAGCGGAGGAAGCCGTCCCGCGGATGGCGGAAGGTGCGCGCGCCACCCTCGCGGGCGAGGACGAAGTGCTCGTCCCAGAAGCGGGCGAATTCCGGGCTTTGCCGGCGGACCCCGGCCACGAGGCCGAGGATCACCGGATCGTCGAGATGGGCGCTCGAGGCGGCGCGGAACTCGGCCGCGACGCGGCGGGCCCGGGCCTCCCAGTCCGGGATCAGCGCGCGGGCGGCGGGGGCGAGGAAGATGAAGCGCAGCAGGTTGCGGTCCGCGGCGGGGTGGTCGAGCCAGCCGGCGAAGAGGTGCTCGGCCTCCTCGTTCCAGGCGCGCGCCTCCCAGCTTCGGTCGAGGACATACGCGGGCGCGCGGATCGCGCGGAGGCAGGCGAGGATCGCGGGCGGCGGATCGTCGCGCGCGGCACCGGCCTCGTCGGGATCGCGCTTGCCGGCGAGCGCAAAGAGATAGGCCCGGCCGGCGCGGTCGAGGCGGAGCGCGGCGGCGAGCCGGGCGAGCGCGGCGGGCGAGACCGAGACCTCCCGCCCCTGCTCGATCCAGGTGTACCAGGTGACGCTGAGGCCGGCGAGCTGCGCCAGCTCTTCCCGGCGGAGGCCGGGCGTGCGGCGACGGCCGCCGGCGGCAAGGCCGATTCCGGCAGGGGCAAGCTTTTCCCGCTGGACGCGGAGGAAGGACGCGAGCGCGTCGCGGCGGGAGAGGTTTTCGGGGTCCATGGGGGTGGGAATGATACCATTATAACTTGGCCTCTTAAACCAGTGTCCGCGAACGTCTATGGACGGGGCGCGGGTTGGGGAAGGGAGCGTTGGACGTGAGCCAAGGAAGGACCCACGAGGCGATGGTGGGCGCGCAGTTCGGCGCGCGGGCGAGTGCCTATCTGACGAGCGCGGTGCACGCGGCGGGGGCGGACCTCGACGCGCTCGCCGGCCTCGTGCGCGACCGGCCGGGGGCGCGCGTGCTCGATCTCGGCTCGGGCGGCGGGCATGTGAGCTTCGCCGCCGCGCCGCATGTGGGCGAAGTCGTCGCGTGCGATCTTTCGCCCCAGATGCTGGCTGTGGTCGCGCGGGCTGCCGCCGAGCGCGGGCTGGCGAATGTCAGGACCCGGGAGGGGGTGGCCGAGAGCCTACCCTTCCCCGACGCGAGCTTCGATTTCGTCCTGAGCCGCTACAGCGCGCACCATTGGCGCGACCTCGCCGCGGGGCTCCGGGAGGTCGCGCGGGTGCTGAAGCCGGGCGGGATCGCGGGGATCGTGGACAGCGTCTCGCCCGGGCCGGCGCGGCTCGACACCTTCCTCCAGGCGATCGAGCTGTTGCGCGACCCCTCCCATGTGCGGAGCCGCCCGCGCGCGGAGTGGGAGGCCGCACTCGCCGGCGCCGGGCTCTCGGTGCGGGGCGCGCGCGGCTTTCGGGTGCGGATCGAGTTCGGCGCCTGGATCGAGCGGATGGGCACGCCGAAGGTGCAGGCAGACGCGATCCGCGCGTTGGAGGCCGCGATGCCAGAAGCCGTGCGGTCCTATTTCGACATCGGGCCGGACGGCAGCTTCAACCTTGATGTTGCTCTGTTTGAAGCGTGTCCTCGGCAAGGAGCGCTTCCATGATCCGCTCGCGGGTGAGCGGCATCGCCCGGACGCGGGCGCCGAGCGCATGGGCGACGGCGTTGCCGATCGCGGCGGCGGTGGGGCCCAAGGC
>DATJTV010000301.1:0-53072 GCA_035503055.1 Acetobacteraceae bacterium | reverse complement strand
ATGCTCGCCTTCGAGCAGGGTCATCCACATATGGCCGGCGGTGAGCGAGGCCCTATACTCGGCTTCATCGGCGATCACGCGCGAGCCGACGCCCATGCCGCGCAGATTGGTGATGGGCTTGGAGAAGACCGGGAATTTCTCGGGCATCACCGCATGGGGCGCCGCCGCCATGCCTTGCGAAAGCGCCACCGCGATCTTGTCATAGACCCAGCGGAAGCGCGGATACCACGACCAGCCATCGGCGTCTTCCGTCGGAATCATCACGTCGGGCGGGCACGGGATGTCCGCGAAATACTGCAACCGCCAGGGATCGGCCTCGCAGATCGGCATCAGCTCAGAACGAAGATGGTCTTTGCCTTGATGAGCTCGAAATCGATCGCCGCCCCGAGCCCGGGGCCGACGGGTGCATGGACGAGCCCCTTCGCATCCACCGCGATATCCTCGGCAAGCCCGTATTTCTGCGCCGCGTCCGGAAGCAGCACCTCGAAGAAGCCGGCGTTGCGGATGGCGAGGATGACATGCAGGTTGGCGAGGTTGTTGAGCGAATTGCCGCCGTGATGCACCTCGAAGTCGAGGCGGAAGGCCTCGGCGAGATGGGCGGCCTTGATCAGCGTGGTGATCCCGCCCTTCACCGCGACATCCCCGCGCAGCGCATCGGTCGCGCGCTCCATGAGCCAGGGCACGTACGCCTCGAGCCCGTGCGCGGGATATTCGGTGGCGACGATCGGAATCTCGAGCTTCTGCTTCAGCTTGACGTAGTTGTAGAGGTCCTGGTCGGCGAGCGGATCCTCGAACCAGAGGAAGTCGAGCTGCTCGATGGCGCGGCCCACCTTCAGCGCCTCGGGATAATTGTAGGTCCAGATCGAATCGAGCATCAGCGGATAGGATGAGCCGACCGCCTGGCGCACCGCCTCGCAGACCGCGACGTCCTCGGCCGCGCGCTGCGGCGGATGGATCTTGTAGGCGGCCCAGCCGGCCGCCCTGATCTCGCGCGCCTGCTCGGCATAGGCGGAGGCGGAGGGCAGCACCGGCGAGCTTGCGTACGCCGCGACGCTCGAGCGGAAGGAACCGAGCAGGCGGTGAATCGGCAGTCCCGCGATCTTGCCGGCAAGGTCCCAGAGCGCCACGTCGACGGCGCCGATCGTGCGGATGGTGGTCTGGCGGCTCCGCTGCCAGAGGAGCGGGTTGAGCCGTTCGCGCTCCAGCGGGTCGGCGCCGATCAAGAGCGGCTTGAGGAAGCGGATCAGGCCCGGCCCGTCCTGGCTCGCCGGCCAGGCGGAGCTGCCGAGGAAGGCATGGCCCTCCAGCCCCTCGTCGGTGATGATGCGCAAGAGGCCGAGATCGCTCGACCCGCCGGCGGGGCGGCCCGAACTTCGCGCATAGAAGGTCGCAGGAATATCCTCCCAGGCGAAGAGGGTGAGCGTGACGTCGGTGATCTTCATCGCCCGCAACCCACTGCTCGCTTGACCCTGTCGGCGGCCGCTTCAGGATGGACCGGCGACCCCGGGGTCGGCAAGGCAGAGGGATGGATGGACTTGATCGAGGCAACGGGCCCTCTGAGAGGGATCCGCGTATTCGACCTCACGCGCGTGCTGGCGGGACCCACCTGCACGCAGATGCTGGGGGATCTCGGCGCGGAGGTGATCAAGATCGAACGGCCGGGCGCCGGCGACGATACGCGCGGCTTCGCCCCGCCATGCATTCCGGGGACGGCGGAGAGCGCGTATTTCGTCGGCGTCAACCGCAACAAGAAGTCGGTCACGCTGGATATCGCCAAGCCCGAAGGCCAGGCGATCGCGCGCCGCCTCATCGCGGGATGCGACCTCCTGGTGGAGAACTTCAAGGTGGGGGCGCTCGCCAAATACGGGCTCGGCTATGACGATCTCAAGGCGGAGTTTCCCCGCCTGATCTATTGCTCGATCACCGGGTTCGGCCAGACCGGGCCCTACGCGCCGCGGCCGGGCTATGACAGCCTGATCCAGGCGATGGGCGGGGTGATGAGCCTCACCGGCGAGCCGGACGGGCTGCCGCAGAAAGTCGGCGTGCCGGTGGCGGACCTCTTCGCGGGCCTCTACGGATGCATCGGCGTCCTCGCGGCACTGCGCGAGCGCGACGCGACCGGCCGCGGGCAGGCGATCGACATCGGCATGCTCGACGCCCATGTCGCCTGGCTCGCCAACCAGGGCATGAACTACCTGGCCACCGGCGAGAACCCGCCGCGCCTCGGCAACCAGCACCCGAACATCGTCCCCTACCAGGTCTTTCCGACCGCGGACGGGCACATCGTGCTCTCGATCGGCAACGACGCGACTTTTGCCAGATTTTGCGAGAGTTTTGAGTTGGCGCATGTGCTTGCCGATCCGCGCTTTGCGACCAATGCGAAACGGGTGGAGAACCGCGTGCTCGTCACCGAGACCTTGACGCCCACCATGCGCGCGCACCCGAGCGCATGGTGGGCGGAGAAGCTCGAGGCGCTCCAGATCGGCTGCGGCCCGATCAACCGTCTCTCCGAGGTGTTCGCGGATCCGCAAGTCATCGCGCGCGAAATGGTCTTCGCCATGCCGCACAAGGCGCTGCCGGAGGGCGAGCACGTGCGGCTGATCGCAAATCCGGTGCGGCTCTCGGAGAGCCCCGTGAACTATCGCGTGCCGCCGCCGACGCTCGGCGAGCACACCGATGAGGTGCTGGGGGCCGCGCTCGGGCTCGGCGCCGACGCGCTTGCGGGGTTGCGCGCGAAGGGCGTCATCTGATGTGGCCGCGCCAGGGCGAGGTGCGCTGCCTTCTCGCCGACGCCTTCTATCGCATGGCCTATGTTGAGATGGGCAATCCGGCGGCCGAGCCCGTGCTCTGCGTGCACGGCCTCACGCGCAACGGGCGCGATTTCGATCCGCTGATGGAGGCGCTCTCGGAGCGCTTCCTGGTGATCGCGCCCGATCTGCCCGGGCGCGGCCGCTCGCAATGGCTGCCGCGCGGCGAGCTGTACCAGCCGCCGATCTATGTGGCCGCACTCGCGCATCTGCTCGCCGCCATTGGCCGGCCGGTGATGTGGGTCGGCACTTCGCTCGGCGGCATCTGCGGCATGATGGTCGCCGCCACCTCCGGCCAGCCGATCACGCGCATGGTGCTGAACGACATCGGCCCGCACATCCCGAAGGCCGCGCTCGTCCGCATCCGCGACTACATGACGGCCGCACCGGAGAGCTTTCCCGATCTTGCCGCACTCGAGGCCTATCTGCGCCGCGTCCACGCGCCCTTCGGCAAGTTGCCGGACGCCGAATGGGAAGCGATGGCGCGCTTCTCCGCCCGCCCGCTCCCGGATGGAAGCTTCGCCCTCCATTACGATCCCAAGATCGCCGAGCCGATCCGCGCGCAAACGCCGAGCGATGTGGATCTCTGGCCCTTGTGGGACCTGATCCGCGTGCCCGTGCTCGCGATCCGCGGCGCGGAGAGCGATCTTCTGCTTCCCGAGACGTTGCAGAGAATGACCGCCTCCGGCGCGCAAAGCCTGATCGTGCCCGGCGCCGGCCACGCGCCGGCGCTTTCAGATGACGCGAGCATCGCGGCGATCGCCGCGTTCCTCTCCGGGGACTCTCAACGATGAAGCCCGCCGTCGATTCCTATTGCTGGCACCGCCAGTTCGGCGACTGGTATCCGGAGATCCAGACCGACCCGGGCGTCCGCGTCTCGGCGTGGGACGTGATCGGGCGGGCCAAGGCGCTCGGCCTCGCCGGGATCTCGCTCGAAGCCTGCTACATGCCGCCGCTCGATGCGCCGACGATTGCGCGGCTTCGCGCCGCGCTCGAGGAGGCCGGGCTCGAGCCGGTCTGGGCCTGGGGCCACCCGAGCGGGCTTTCCTCCGGCGCCAATCCCGCGGCGGCCGAGGACCTGATCGCGCATATCGCGATTGCCCGCGCGGTCGGCGCGCGGGTGATGCGGATCTGTTGCGGCGGGCGGCGCACGCGGCCCGCGTCATGGCCCGAGCACAAGGCGCGCTTGCTGCCGCTGCTGCGCACGATCGTGGAACCCGCTGCAGAGGCCGGCATCGTCCTCGCCATCGAGAACCATATCGACCTCCTCGCCGACGAGCTTGTCGAGCTGATCGAGGAAGTGAACTCGCGCTGGCTCGGGGTCTGCCTCGACACCGTCAACAATCTCCGCCTGCTCGAGGATCCGATGCAGGTTGCGGAGAAGCTCGCGCCCTACACGCGCGCGACCCACCTCAAGGATTGCGTGGCGTGGCGCGGCAGCCCGCGCGACTTCTCCTTCTGGCCGAGCGTGCCGCTCGGGCAGGGCATCATCGACCTCCCAGCCATTCTCAACCTTCTTTCCAGGGCGGGCTACGAGGGGCTGCTCGCGATCGAGATCGATTATCTCCACCCGAAATTGGGTGACGAGGAGAAGGCGATCGCGGAGAGCGTCCAATACCTCCGCACGCTGCTTGCGTAACCGCCGAAGGCCAAGGGGGCTGAGCCCTTGGCGGGCGGCGGGGTCCCCGTCACGCCTGCATGACGGGGTGCCGGTGCAGGGGGGCAGAGCCCCCCTGCCCTTCCGCGAGCTCCGCGAGCACGCGGCCGAGTTCGGTCTTGCCGAGCCGGCGTGCCTCGGTGCGCAGCTGGGCTGCCTCGATGAATCCCATGCGGAACGCGACCTCCTCCGGACAACCGACCAGCATGCCCTGGCGTGCCTGGATCGTTTGCACGAAGGTTGCGGCCTGGATGAGCGAATCGGGCGTGCCTGCGTCGAGCCAGGCGCAGCCGCGCGAGAGGCGCTCGACGTGCAGCGCTCCGGCGTCGAGATAGATGCGGTTGAGGTCGGTGATCTCGAGCTCGCCACGGGCGGAGGGCTTGAGGTCGCGGGCGTAGCCGCTGACCTGCCGGTCGTAGAAGTAGAGGCCGGTGACGGCCCAGTTGGAGGGCGGGACGGTAGGCTTTTCGACGATCTCCGCGGCGCGTCCGTCCTCGGCGAATGAGATGACACCGTAACGTTCCGGGTCGCGCACCTGGTAGGCGAAGATGGTGGCACCTTCCGTGCGGGCGGAGGCCGCGCGCAGCAGCGCCGAGAGATGGTCGGCGTGCACGAGGTTGTCGCCGAGCGCGAGCGCCACGGGCTCGGCCCCAAGCCATTCGGCGCCGATCCGGAAGGCCTGGGCGATCCCTTCGGGGCGGGGCTGTTCGGCGTAGGCGAAGCGGACGCCGAGCCGTTCGCCCGAGCCGAGGAGGCGGCGGAACTGCGGCAGGTCCTCCGGTGTCGAGATGAGCAGGATGTCGCGGATGCCGGCGAGCATCAGTGTCGAGAGGGGGTAGTAGACCATCGGCTTGTCGTAGACGGGCAGCAGTTGCTTCGAGGCGGCGAGCGTCATCGGATGGAGGCGCGTGCCCGAGCCGCCGGCGAGCAGGATTCCCTTGGCGATGCTCATGCCGCCGTGCCGAGGCGATGGCCGGAATAGCGGCCGGCGCGGATCGCCTCCCACCAGTCGCGGTGGTCGAGGTACCAGGCGAGCGTGCGGCGAAGCCCGAGTGCGAGGTCGTGGCGCGGCTTCCAGGCGAGTGCGGACTCCGCCGCGGTTGGGTCGATTTCGTAACGGAAATCGTGGCCGGGCCGGTCGGTGACGAAGCGGATCAGCCGCGCGCGCGGTCCGGCTTGGTCGGGGGCGAGCTCGTCGAGCAGTTCGCAGATCGTCCGCACGATCTCGAGGTTGCTCTGTCCCGCGCGGCCGCCGATGCAGTAGGTCGCTCCGGGCTCGCCCCGTTCGAGCACGCTGACGAGCGCCTCGGCGTGATCGTCGACATAGAGCCAGTCCCGTCGGTTCTCACCTTTTCCGTAGACGGGCAGGGGCTTTCCCTCCAGCGCGTTGATGGCGACGAGCGGGATGAGCTTTTCCGGGAACTGCCAGGGGCCGTAATTGTTGGTGGTGTTGGAGACGATCGTCGGCAGGCCGTAGGTGTGGAACCAGGCGCGGACGAGGTGGTCGGCGGCGGCCTTGGAGGCAGAATAGGGGCTGCGCGGGGAATAGGGCGTGGCCTCGGTGAAGGGCGCGTCGGCGGGGCCGAGCGCGCCGAACACCTCGTCGGTCGAGATGTGATGGAAGCGGAAGTGCTGCTTGGCCTCGGGCGCGAGGCCGGACCAATAGGCGCGCGCCGCGTCGAGCAGCACGTAGGTGCCGACGATGTTGGTCTGCACGAAGGCGCCCGGTCCGTCGATCGAGCGATCGACGTGGCTTTCGGCGGCGAGGTGCATCACGGCGTCGGGCCGGTGGGTCGCGAAGGCGGCGCGCACGGCCTCGCTATCGGCGATATCGGCGCGGATCAGGGTGTGGCGGGGGGAGGGGCCGGCCTCCTCGAGCGCCTCCTCGGAGGCGGCGTAGGTCATCTTGTCGAGATTGACGATGCTGTGCCCGGTGGCGCGGACGAGGTGACGCGCCACGGCCGAGCCGATGAAGCCGCATCCGCCGGTCAGGAGAATCCGCATTCGTCCCGCACCGCTCCTCGGGCAAAAGGCCGCGCAGGGTGAAGCGGCCGGAGCGGCCGATCAAGTCTGGATATTGAGCGAGCTGCCGCTGGCGACGCCGACGAAGGTGATCTGGGTGCCGTCCGAGAGGCCGAGGACGGTGTTGCCGCCGGCGGAGGTCTCGGTCGGCGTGCCGCTGTAGCCGCTCAGGGTGACGGTATCGCCGGCGTGGTAGTTGAAGACGGCGTAGGTGCTCCCGGCGTTGGTCAGGCCCTTGCTGAAATCGAAGTTCATCAGCCCGGAGCCGCCGTCCATCAGGTCGCCGCCGGCGCCGGCGATCATCAGGTCCTGGCCGGTGCCGCCGTACATCGAGTCGAGGCCCTGGGAGCTGGCGCTGGTCAGGGTTTCGTTGCCCGTGGCCGCAACCAGGGCGTCGCCATGGCTGCCGCCGGCGGCGAGCGTGTCGCCCGAGCCGCCGCCGAAGATGGTGGCCTTGCCGGTGCCGCCCGAGATCGAGTTGTTGCCGCCCGAACCGCCCTGGTAGAGGCCGCCGCCGGTGCCGCCCTGGATCGTCTCGCTGCCCGTGCCGCCGACCACGGTCGAGGGTCCGGAGCCGTTGAGGAAGGTGAGGTTGCCGGAGCCGCCGAAGACGAGCGCGTTGTCGCTCCCGCTCACCGCGACGGTGTCGTTCCCCGAGCCCGCCACCACCGTGTCGTTGGTGCCCGAGAGGTCGACCAGGTCGTTGCCGGTGCCAAGCCCGATCAGGTTCGAGCCGCTGCCCGTGCTGACGGTATCGTTGCCGCTGAAGGCGGTGATGGTGTCGTTGCCTGGTCCGCCGGAGAAGACGTAGTTCCCGCCGCCGGAGGTGGGCGTGCCGATCAGGTCGTTGCCCTGTCCGGCGACGACCGTGCCCGAGCCGCCGCCGGTGTTGAACTCGATGCCGGTGACCGAGGAGATCAGGATGCTCTGGTTCTCGCCGCCATTCCCCTGAACGGTGGTATTGCCGTTGTACGTCTCGATCGCCGTGAAGCTGTAGGACGAGGGGACGGTCACCGGCGTGTTCAGGGGGAACAGGCCCTCGACGATCGCGAGCACGCCGGTATTGCCGCCCGGCACGGTCGAGATTGGCTGGTTGTCCAGCGTGTAGAGCTGGAATGTCTCGGTGCCGTTCTCGGAGGGAACGAGGAGCGTGTTCGCCAGCTGCTGGGCGAGCTGGTAGTTCGAGTCGGATGAGAAGGCCATCTGGAAGTCGAAATTCGTTCCCGATGGAACCGAGACCGACGGCATGGCACCCCCGCGCCCGAAGAATTAAATCTGTCCGGATTTTCGGTTTGGACCCGCTTTGTTAACCACTTTCGTTAACGGATGGGTAAATGATGCACCTGCGAAAAGCAAGTGTTAAGTTTTGATGTATCGTCTTGTTAAGGCTTGCCTCTCCGGCAAGTGAAGAGCCGCGCCGACCCGTCAGGGCGGCGCCGGATCACTGCCTGGCAATCGGGCAGGAATGAACGCCGGACAGGGGCGATCGCAGAGCCCGGCTAAACGATATCGCGGAAGGTGACCTCGTAGAGCGCGAGATAGGCCGCCTGCAGCGCCGCCGCGAGCAACAGCGGCAGCAGCAGGTAGTCGGCGTCCAGCAGCCAGCCTCCGATCACCGGGCCGAAGCCGCGCGGGATCTGCAGCGAAGCCGAATTGAGGCTCGCGGCCAATCCGCGCCGCCCCGGCCCCACCAGCGCCAGCCCGACCGCCTGGCGCGCTCCCGAGGTGCCGCGATTGCAGGCCGCCCGGAGCGTGTAGCAGACGGCCGCCAGCGGATAGCTCGGCGCCAGCGGCAGCAGCACCAGGAGCACGAGCCCGGCCAGGCGCATCACCACCACGGCGCGCACCGTCCCCAGCCGCCGCGTCAGCCATCCGGTCCAGAGCGCGCTCGCGCTCGCCAGCAGGAAGCCCGCCGCCATCACGGGCGCGATCGCCGCCGGCCCCGCCCCGAACCGAAGCAGGAACCAGTAGGCCATGAATGGGCCGATCATGCCGATGGCGAGCCCGTTCAAGACGTTGATCCCCATCAGCCGGGCCAGCAGCCCGCCCTCGCCCCGCGGATCCGTCCGCGCCGGGCGCTCGCGCGGGCCGCCGCGGGCCGTTAGCGGCCCGCGCACGTCCCGCATGCGCGCGAGCAACGCGAGCGGCACGACCCCGCCGGCAAGTGCGAGCAGGAAGAGAGGCCGATAGGCGAGCGCGCCGGGCAGCGCGTGCCCGCCTAGCGCCGGCAGGCCCGCAAGACCCGCCCCCAGCGCCATGCCGGTATACCCGACCGCCGAATTGAAGCTCAAAGCCCAGCCGAAATCCTCATGGCCGAGATCGGCGGAGAGCCAGGCCTGCTCCACCGGCCCGAAGGGTCCCGCGGCCCCGTTGGCCCCGCGCCCGTAGGCGCCGGCCACCGCCGCCGGGACCAGCCACTCCAACCGGCCGCTCCAGAGCGCGGCCAACGCCGCCAGCACCTGGACAACGCTGTAGGCCACGAGAAAGGGCTTGCGGCCGACCCGGTCGCTGAACGGTCCCGAGAGCAGCGTGAGCACCGCCCCGGCAAGCAGGCCCCCCGTGTAGACCAGCCCCATCTCGAGGCCCGTCCAGCCCAACGCGTGGAGGTAGAGGGCGAAATCCACCACCAGCGCCCCCTGCCCCACGCTGCGAGCCGCGCGGCAGGCGATCAGCAGACGCGCCGTCTCGCTGAGCCGCGCAAGGCGCGTCACCGCTAGGGCGGGACGGGATCGCATCGGCTCATCCATCCTAGCTTTTTGTTTTCCCGCGTGATTCACGCCTCCGGCTACCCGACCTTCGGCGATCACGCTCTCGCCCCGGCAAGCCCGGCCGGTCCTCGAACTTGCTCACGGAATCGTGATATCCCTCCTCCGGGCTCCGGTTCGCGCCTGCCATCGCCCTGCCCATGTCTGAATTTACCGGTCTGAATTTATCGGAGGCGGGAAAGAATGGGCCGGGCGCATGGCGGCCCTGAACGGAAGATGAAAACGGAAGGTGAAAGGGCAAGGATGATCCGGAAGCTTATTGTTCCCCTGTTGCTCGGCAGCCTGGCACTCGGGCTCACCGGATGCGGCAACAGCCCGGGCATGCGGGCGCTGACCGGAGGCGCGATCGGCGCCGGTGCCGGCGCCGGCATCGCCGCCGTCAGCGGCGGCAAGCCCGCCACGGGCGCGCTGATCGGCGGCGCCGTCGGCGCAGTCGGCGGCGCGGTCACCGCGCCCTGACCCTTGTTGGCAGGAGGCGCCACACCGAGCTGGGCTGGAATCGTGGTGCATCTCCACCGCGCGCCCAACGCCTCCGCCCCGATGCAGGCCGAGCCGCGGCTCAGCCTGATCGCCGGCCGCGGCATCGAGGGCGACCGCTACCTCCTCGGCACCGGCTATTATTCGAACAAGCCCGAGGAGGGCCGCCAGGTCACGCTCTTCGAGATCGAGACACTCGAGGCGCTCGCACGCGACGAGGGGATCATCCTCGGCCCGCACGAGCATCGCCGCAACGTCACCGTGCGCGGCGTGCCCCTCAACCACCTCGTCGGCCGGAAATTCATGATCGGGACCGTGCTGGTCGAGGCAACGCGCCTCTCCATCCCCTGCCGCTACCTCGAGGAGCTGACGGGCAAGCCGGTCTTCAAGCCGCTCCTGCACCGCTCCGGGCTCAATTGCCGGATCCTCCAGGGCGGCACGATCTCCTTGGGCGACCCCGTCCGACCGGTCTGGTAACAACGCTCTGGTAGCGCTTCACCGCGCGGGCGGTGCCGTCGAGGCGCGCGCCGCCACGCTGATCCGCACCTCGGTCGCATGCGGCGGGGCTTCCCCGGCCAGCCGCTTCAGCACGTACTCCGCGGCCAGCCGTCCCATCTCTGCCGTCGGGATATGCACCGACGATAGCCCAAGCTGTCCCGAAAGCTCGAGGTCGTCGAAGCCGATGATCGAGAGCTCGGGCCCCACCGCGATCCCGCGCTCCTTCGCCTCGAACAGCACGCCCTGGGCGAGGATGTCGTTGCCGCAGACGATCGCTGTCGGCGGCGGGGAACGCGCCATCAGCGCGCGCAGCCCGCTGCGTCCGCCCGCGATCGTGTAGGGCTCGGCGACGATCGGCACGTCGCATCCCTCTGGCCATCCCTCCCCGCGCTCCGCCGCCAGCGTCTCCCTCACGCCGGCGATGCGCCCGGCCGCGCGATCATTGTGCTCGGCGATCCCCGCCACCATCCCGATCCGCCGATGGCCGAGCTCCCGGAGATGCGCGACCGCGAGCGCCGCCGCCGCCCGGTTGTCGAAGCCCACGCACGGATAGGGCCCCCCGGGGTCGAACACGCCCTGGTTGACGAAGGGCACGCGGCTTCGCTCCAGCGCGGCGTAGACCTCGGCCAAGTGCGAGGCGCCCATGAAGATGAGCCCGTCCACGCCGCGGGCGAGGAAGGCCTCGGTGAGCAGGAGCTCGCGCTCGGGGTCGTAGCCGGCCGCCCCGATCAGCAGCGTGTATCCCGCCTCCTCGAGCCGCGCCTGGATCGCCTCGAGGCCGCAGGCGAAGACATTGTTCTGGATGGTCGGCACGATCGCCGCGATGGTCCAGGAACGCTGCGCCGCCAGCATCCGTGCGGCGATGTTCGGGCGATAATGCAGCTTCTCGACCGCGGCGCCGATCCGCGCGCGCAAGGCGGCGCTCACCGTCGCGGGCTTGTTGAGCGCGCGCGAGGCGGTGGCCGTCGAGACCTCGGCCAAGCGCGCGACATCGGCGAGCAGGCTCTTCGCCCCCCGCCTTCGCTTGCGCGCTCCGCTCGCCGCAGGTGAAGGAAGTTCCGACAAGCTCCCACGCACCCCGCTTCAAGTGGCTGTAAAGGCTTACATGGCGGCGCTGGCGCAGGCAAGAAGCTGCCGGATCGATTCTATTATGTAATGACCTTTCCTTCGCCGCGAGGAGGGGCGGGACTCCACGGTCGGTGGCGTAGCCAAGTCGCGGCCGCGGCAGCCGCGGCCCCCTTCCATCGCGCCCTCGCCTCAGTGCCGGGGTTCGCCCTCGAGCGTGACGGCGGCCTCGACCGTTGCCGCGACCGAGGTCTCCGCGGGCACCGCATTGGGTGGAGCGCCGCGCGCTTGCATCAGCATCATCGGCTGGATAGGCGAGGGAGACGGGGGATTGAGCCAGACCTCGCGAAAGCCCGCGAAAGAGAGGCCGAGCACCTTGGCCGCCGCCTCGGCCCGGCCTTTGAGTTGAGCCAGCGCGATCGCCTGCGCCTGCTCGCGCGCCTTGCGCGCGGTCTCCGCCGCGAGCTGCCAGCCGAGCGAGGAAACGGCAAGGCCCTGGTCCTGCAACTGGCCGACGAGACCGAGCAGGGAAGCGCCGTCATGCGCACGGAGCACCAGCGTCTGCCGCGCCTGCCAGGCGGCGCGCGGGTCAGTCACGTACCAGACGGAATAGGTCCCGGTCGATGCGGTGACGACGGAGACCGCGCGCGCCGATTTCAGCGCTTTGCCGATCATGGCGTTGACATCGTTCTGCGCGGCGACCGGCGAGGCGGCGGTAACCTCGGCGGCAAGCTCCGCGTCAAGCTGGTCCGGCACGACCTGCACCGTGGCGGTCGCGGAGAGATGGAGGATGGTCGCCGCGCGCGCCGGCCCGATCAGCAGGAGGAAGGCGACACTTGCCGCGGCGATAGGGCGTATCTCAATTGGGCGCATCTCAGTGGATCTCGGGCTCGGGCGTGTGCATGCGGGGATCCGCGGCACCCTCGAGGAAGGCGTAGTCGCAGCCTTCGTTCGCCTGGCGGACCTCGCGGGCGTTGAGCAGGCCGAAGCCGCGCACGTAATGTGGCTTGGGCGGCGTCCAGGCGGCACGCCGGCGGGCGAGCTCGCTTTCCGGCACCTCGAGCGCGAGCCGGCGCGCCGGAACGTCGAGCGTGATCGGATCGCCGTCGTGAACGAGGGCGAGCGGGCCGCCGATCGCGCTTTCCGGGGCGACGTGCAGCACGCAGGTGCCGTAGCTGGTGCCGGACATGCGCGCATCCGAGACGCGCACCATGTCGCGCACGCCCTGGCGCAGCAGCTTCTTGGGGAGCGGCAGCATGCCCCATTCGGGCATGCCGGGACCGCCGACGGGGCCCGCGTTCTGGAGCACCAGCACCGAATCGCCAGTGACGGGCAGCTCGGGATCGTCGATGCGCTTCGCCATGTCGTCGTAGTCGCGGAAGACGACCGCCGGGCCGGTGTGGCGCAGCAGGCGCGGATCGGCGGCACTCGCCTTGATCACCGCGCCGTCGGGGGCGAGGTTGCCGCGCAGCACGGCAAGCCCGGCATCGGGCTGGAGCGGGCGGTTGCGCGGCAGGATCACCTCGTCGTTGAAGATTTTCGCCCCCGCGATCGCCTCGCCGAGCGTGCCGCCGGCGACGGTGCGGGCCGAGAGGTCGAGCAGATCGGCGATGCCTTGCATGAGCGCCTGCAGGCCGCCCGCGTAATAGAAATCCTCCATCAGGTATTTGCCGGACGGACGGATATTGGCGAGCAGCGGTGTGGCGCGCGCGAGGGTATCGAAGCGGTCGAGATCGAGCGGGATCCCGGCCCGGCGCGCCATGGCGATGAGATGGACGACGGCGTTGGTAGAGCCGCCGAGGGCGAGCGCCACGATCGCCGCATTGTCGAAGCTGGCGGCGGTGAGGAGGCGGGACGGGCGTTCGTCGTTCCAGGCGAGCTCGACGATGCGCCTGCCGATGGCGGTCGCCATGCGGGCGTGATTCGCATCCGGCGCCGGGATCGAGGAACTGCCCGGCAAAGCGAGCCCGAGCGCCTCGGTCGCACTCATCATCGTGCTCGCGGTGCCCATCGTCATGCAGGTGCCCCAGGAGCGGGCAATTCCGGTCTCGACGCCCTTCCAGTCCTCCTCGGTGATATTGCCGGCGCGGAGCTCGTCCCAGAACTTCCAGGCATCCGAGCCCGAGCCCAGCGTATGGCCGGCCCAATAGCCGCGCAGCATCGGCCCGGCAGGCAGGAAGATCGACGGCAGATCGACCGCCAAGGCGCCCATGAGGAGGCCGGGCGTCGTCTTGTCGCAGCCGCCCATCAGCACCAGCGCATCGAAGGGCTGGCTGCGTGCTATCTCCTCGACCTCCATCGCCAGCAGGTTGCGATAGAGCATCGAGGTCGGCTTCATGTACTGCTCGGAGACGGCCAGCGCTGGAATCTCGAGCGGCAGCCCGCCCGCTTCCCAAACGCCGCGCTTCACCTCCTCGGCACGGGTGCGGAAATGCTGGTGGCATTGGTTGAGGTCGGACCAGGTGTTGAGGATGCCGATGACCGGCTTGCCCGCCCAGTCGGCGAGCGCATAGCCCATCTGCATCATCCGGCTGCGATGGCCGAAGCTGCGCAGGTCGGTGGCGCCGAACCAGCGGTGGCTGCGCAGTTCCTCGGCCTTCCGTCGCGTCATTTGGTTCCCTCTCCGCGGGCGGGGGCAGACTGCCCCCCAGGTTGGGGGCCGGCAAGCGGCCGCTCAGAGACCGCTTGAGAATGCGCTGCGGCGAGTCGGAGGCGCCGCAGGCGCCGTCCGGCGCGACTTTCGAGAACCGGAGCGGAGCGGCCTTTTTGGGCCGTGAGCACCGGAAGCGCAGAAAGCCACGCCGGACGACCGCCGCAGTAGCATTATCAGGCGGTCTCTCAGAGAAGCTCGGCGCTGCCGTCGCCTATGATCGCGGCAAGGTAGCGCGCGACCGAGGCGGCGAGCGCGGCACCGCCGCCGCTTGGGATCTCGCGGCCGGCGAAGGCGCCGTAGATCGCATCGAACGAAAAACCCTCGAGAGCGGCGGCGATGCGGCGGATGGCGGGCGCGGAAAGCGGCCAGTAGTTGGGAAAGCTCCGCATGAAGGAGACGTGCCGGCGGTCCGGCAGGACTTGCAGGATGTCGCCGGAGAGGAGGGCGCCTTTGCCGTCCGCGCCTTCCGCCCAGTGCAGCACGGTGCCGCCGGCGAAATGCCCTCCGCAGCGGATGAGCGTGATGCCGGGGGCCAGGGGAAGGGAGTGGCCTTCCCAGAAGCGGATCGCCTTATCCGGCCGCATCACCCATTGCCGGTCGGCCGCGTGGAGATGGACCGGACAGGCGAAGGCTTCGGCCCAGTCCGCCATCGCCGTGTAGTAGTGGGGATGCGAGATCGCGATGCCGGTGAGCCCGCCGAGGGCGCGGACCAGCGCCTCGGTCGCGGGATCGAGGAGCGAGAGGCAATCCCAGAGCAGGTTGCCGGCGGGGTGGCGAAGCAGGAGCGCGCGCTGGCCGATGGCGAAGGCGGGCGCGGTGGCAATCGAGAAAAGATCGGACGCCAGCAGGCGAAAGACGTTCCCATGGCTGCGCGCGAGCGCCTCCTCGGTGATCCAGCTTTGGCCCGCCGGGTTCACGTACTGCCGCGGCTCCTCGCAGATCGGGCAGGCGGGCGGCGGGGCTTCGGAGGGTGGATACTGGGTGCCGCAGGTGGTGCAAATGAAGGACGGCATCGCCTCAATTCCTCGGATCGTCGGCGAACATCGCGGCGATCGCGGCGGGATCGACCTCCTCGATCGTGGGCGGGGTCCAGCGCGGCTTGCGGTCCTTGTCCACCAGCATGGCGCGCACGCCCTCGGCGAAATCGGGGTGGCGCGCCACGCGCCGCATGAGCGCGAGCTCGAGGCCGAGCGCTGCGGGAAGGCTCCGCTCGGCGCCGCGGCGCATGATCTCGAGCGTCCAGCAGATCGAGGAGGGGGAAACGCCGCGCAAGGCCGCCAGCGTGGCGGGGCCGAAGGGAGCCGGCTCGGCGGCCAGGCGGGCGAGGATTTCGGGGGCCGAGAAGCTCGCGAAACAGCGATCGATCGCCGCGCGCTCGGGGCCGAGCGAGAACGGGGGAAGCGGGGCGGCGAAGGCAGCGAGCACGCCGGGACCGTCCGCGGCCAGGGCGGCGGAGAGCGCGGGAAGGCGCGCGCTCGGCACGTGGTGCGTGGCCAGGCCCGCGTGCGCGGCGTCCGCGCCGGAGAGCCGCGTGCCGGTGAGGCCGAGCCAGACGCCGAGCGCGCCGGGCAGGCGCGGCAGCACATGGCTCGCGCCGATATCCGGAAAGAGGCCGATCGCCGTCTCCGGCATCGCGAACAGGGCGCGCTCGCCGGCGACGCGCGTCGCGCCATGCACCGAGATGCCGATGCCGCCGCCCATGCAGATGCCGTCGATCAGCGCGATGTAAGGCTTGGGATACTCGGCGACCGCGCGGTTCAAGGCATATTCCTCGGAGAAGAAGGCGAAGACGGCGGTGAGGTCGCCGGCGAGCGCCGCTTCGCGGATCGCGCGGACGTCCCCGCCGGCGCAGAAGGCGCGGGGGTCGGCCGACTCGACCACCACGGCGTGCACGCGCGGCTCCTCGCGCCAGAGATCGAGGGCGCCATGGATGGCCCGGATCATCCCGACATCGAGCGCGTTCAGGGCGGAGGGGCGGTCGAGCCGGATGCGGCCGATGCGGCCGTCCCGGTACGCCGCCACGCTTTTTTGCCCGCCGGTTGCCTGCTCGTTCACCGCGTCCCTCCGCTCGGAAGCTGCCCTGGTAGAGTGACCATGGGGGAGGATTGGTATATGAGGCCCGCTTCCGCCACCCAAGAGCGGCCACCAGAGGCCGCGTGAGCCCGATCGCTGAGCTTCCATCGCCTTACCAGCTTCCCGTGATCGTCGGCCGGAGCACCCCCGTCAGGGGCCGGTCGTGAAGCAGCGAGCCGGCAAGGGCAAGGAGGAGGCGACGCTCGAACGGGTGGAGCACGCCGGGGGCCTTGCCCTGGTTTTTTCCGGGCGGCTGGACGCCGATGGGGTCGCACATCTCTGGGGGCCGACCCTGAAGGCGGCGACCGGAGCCCGAGGACGACCCCTGCTCTACGACCTCTCCGCCGTCTCGGTCTGCGACACGGCGGGGGCGACCCTCCTGGTCGCCGCCGAGAACGCGCATGGGGAGCCCGCGCGGCTCAAGGGCGAGGGCGAAGGGCTGGACCTCCTCCTCGAGCGGGTGCGGCAAGCCCTGCCGCCGTCCGCACGCGCGCCGAAGGTGGTGCGACCTTTCGTCTTTACCCCCATCAGGCTCGGCTTCGTGGCGGCCGCGAACGGCATAGCATTCTTGGGCGAGACCGTGGTCGCCGCCTTGCTCGCGCCGAGGCGGCTTCGGATGCTGCGGCCGGGGGATCTGCTCGCGGTCGCCGACCAGGCGGGTGTCAGGGCGATGCCGCTGATCCTCCTGCTCGGGTTCCTGATCGGGCTGATCCTCGCCTTCCAGTCGGCGGTGCCGATGCAGGCCTTCGGCGCGGTCATCTATGTCGCGAACCTCGTCTCGATCAGCCTCTTCCGCGAGCTTGGGCCGCTGCTCGCGGCCGTCATCCTCTCCGGGCGCACCGCCTCGGCCTTTGCCGCAGAGATCGGGACGATGAAGGTCAACGAGGAGATCGACGCCCTCTCGACCATGGGTCTCGACCCGGTAACCATGCTGGTGCTGCCGCGGCTGATCGCGGCCGTGCTGGTGATGCCGATGCTGACGATCGGGCTCGAGATTGCCGGGCTGGTGGGGATGACGGTGGTGCTGGAGATATTCGGCTTTCCGCTCGTGGCGATCGTGCGGCAGGTGCAGGGGGCCGCGACGATCGGCGACTTCGTGGGCGGGCTCGTCAAGGCGCTCTGCTTCGCCGCCGTGATCGCGGCGATCGGCTGCAGCCGCGGATTGGCGACGGGCCAGGGCCCGCGGGCGGTGGGCATCTCGACGACGGCGGCCGTGGTGGGCGGCATCGTCGCGACCATCCTGCTCGACGGCGCCTTCGCCCTCATCTTCTACCGGCTCAACCTGTGAGCGCGGCATCGGGCGCTCCGGTGGTCCGGGCCGAGGGCGTGGCGCAGCGCTTCGGCGGCCGCACGATCTTCCGCGACGTCTCGTTCACGGTCGCGGAGAAAGAGGTGTTCGTGATTCTCGGCGGCTCCGGCTGCGGCAAGACCACGCTGATGAAGCAGCTGATCGGCCTGCTTCCACCGAGCGCGGGGCGCATCGAGGTGCTCGGCCGCGACATGGTGCGCGAGCGCAGCCGAGTCCTGCCGCATATCGGCGTGATGTTCCAGTCGGGCGCGCTGTTCGGTTCCATGAACCTGCTCGAGAACGTGATGCTGCCGCTCGAAATCTATACCGACCTGCCGCCGGTGGCGCGCGCCGTCGTGGCGCGGACGAAGCTCGGCCTGGTCGGGCTGGCCGATGCGGCCGGGCTGCCGCCGGCCGAGATCTCCGGCGGGATGGCCAAGCGCGCCGCCATCGCGCGGGCGCTGGCGCTCGACCCGCCGCTCCTTTTCCTCGACGAGCCGGCCGCCGGCCTCGACCCGATCACCTCGGCAGGCCTCGACAAGCTGATCCTGGAATTGCGGGCAGCCCTCGGCGTCACCTTCATCGTCGTCACGCACGAGCTTTCCTCGATCATGGCGATTGCCGACCGCTGCATCATGCTCGACCGCGAGGCACAGGGCCTGATCGCCGAAGGCGCGCCCGCAGAGCTCAAGGCGGCGAGCACGAACCGGACCGTGCACGCCTTCTTCCACCGCGAGGCGCTCGCATGAGCGGACGGGCAATGTTCCTGCGCGTCGGCCTGCTCGTCCTGGTGGGCATCGGCGCGGTGATCGGGGTCGTTCTGTTCCTCAACGGCAACAGCTTCTCCAACGGGGTCGAGCTCGAGACCTATTTCCGCGAATCGGTGCAAGGGCTCGATGTCGGGGCGCCGGTCGATTATCTCGGCGTCACGCTCGGCCGCGTCACCGAGATCGGGCTGGTGACCGCCGAGTACGGCGAGGGCGCGCCGATGGACATCCGCCGCGCCACCTACCGCCTCGTCTATGTCCGCTTCGTCATCAACCCACGCAAGATCGGTCGGGTGCTCACGCCCGCAGACGTCGAGAACGCGATCAAGGCGGGCCTGCGCACGCGGGTTGCCTCGCAGGGCATCACCGGGATCAGCTATCTCGCGCTCGATTTCCTCAATCCGCAGCAATACCCCGCCGTCGCGGTGCCATGGAAGCCGGAGTTCCCCTACGTTCCCTCGGTGCCGAGCACCTTTGCCCAGGTGCAGAGCGCGGCCGAACGGATCTCGGGCCAACTGGAGCAGATCGACTTCAAGGCGATCGCCGAGGGCGTGATCGAGCTCATCCGGACACTGCAGCAGCAGCTGACGAACGGCCAGGCGCATCAAACCCTGGCGGCCGCGACCGCGCTGCTCGGCACCCTGCAGACAACCCTGGAGAAGGCAGATCTTCCGGCCCTCACCGCGAGCCTGCGCAAGACCAGCGATGCCACCGGGAACCTGGCGCAGAGCGCGGAGCTGCGCCAACTGATCGTCAATGCCGACCGCGCCGCAGGCGAGCTTGCGGCGGCGTCCCACGCGCTGCCGCCGCTCATCGCGGCACTCTCGCGCACCGCCGATCGCGCCGACGCCACGACGGCCGAACTCCAGCGGCGCATGACGAGCATCCTCGCCGATCTGCAAGCGACGGCCGGCAACCTCCGCGAGACGACCGACGAGCTACGCAACTACCCCGCCGGCGCGATCTTCGGCGGGCCGCCACCGCGCGCGAATGGGAACGGACGATGAGGCGCCGCACCTTCCTTCTCGGCCTGCCGCTTGCGCTCGGAGGGTGCGCCTCGGCGCTCGAACGGCCCTACGTCGCGCGCCAGGACTGGGCGCTCTCCGTGCCGCTGCCCGCTCAGGACGCGCCGGCACGGAAGGGCCGCAAGGTGCTGCTGGTGCGAAGCATGCTGGCGGCACCCGTGCTCGGCGACCGCGGGCTTCTGACGCTGAACCCGGACGGCACCATGACGACCAGCTTTTACGAGCGGTGGGCGGTGCCGCCGGCGGAAGGCGTGGGCTCCTCGCTCACGCAGTTCCTCGCCCAGTCGGGCCTCTTTTCCGCGGTGCTCGCGCCCGGCAGCCTCGCCGACGCGGACCTCGCACTCGAGCCGGACTTGCTGGCCCTCTGGGCGGAGCCGGCCACCGGGCGCGCGGTCGCCTCGCTCTCGATCGTGCTGCTCACGGCCAGCTCGCTCAATCCGCGCGTGCTGCTCCAGGCGAGCGAGACCGCGACTGCTACGCTTGGTGGGCAAGGCGCGGAGGCCGAAGTCCATGCGGAACTCGCTGCCCTTGCCGCCGTCTTCCGCAAGGTCGAGGCGGCACTGACGCCGTTCGCGGCCTGAGGAGAGGAAGAGCCGGATGATCCTCCACATCAATCCGCTGATCGCCGCAGGCGTGCTCGCCTCCACCGCGGCGACCGATGCCACCTACGTCATGTTCAGCGCGGCGGTCGCCGCACGAAGGCGCATGCCGGCCGCAAGCTGGAGCGCGTTCTGGTACCTTCTCTCGGCCTTCGCGGTGATCAGCTACACGCACAACGCCTTCTACGTGCTGTTCGCCGCGGCCGGGTCCTGGGTGGGCGCATTCGCCTCGCTCACCTGGCTCCGCGGGCGCTAGCTCGGCGCGCGGGGTAGTAGCCAAGGCCAAGGGGCGGAGCCCCTGGCCTGGCCTGCCGAAAACGTGAGGCGATCGCAGGCTAATACATGTGTTGGCCGCCGTTGATCGACAATGTCGAGCCGGTGATGAAGTCCGCGTCGTCCGCGGTCAGGAACACGACGCCGCGGGCGATGTCCTCCGCGTGGCCGAGGCGGCCCACGGGGATGCGGGCGATGATCTTTTGCAACACGTCGGCGGGGACTGCGCGCACCATGTCGGTGTCCACGTAGCCCGGCGCGATTGCGTTCACCGTGATCCCGTAGCGTGCGCCTTCCTGCGCAAGTGCCTTGGTGAAGCCGTGGATGCCCGACTTGGCCGCGGCGTAGTTCACCTGCCCGTACTGGCCCGCCTGGCCGTTGATGCTGCCGATGTTCACGATCCGGCCGAACTTGCGCTCGCGCATCCCGTCGAAGGTAAGCTTGCAGAGATTGAAGCAGGAGCCGAGGTTGGTATCGATCACTGCGTCCCACATCTCGCGGCTCATCCGCACCAATGTCGAATCCCGCGTGATCCCGGCATTGTTCACGATGATGTCGATCGGGCCCAGGTTACGCGTGATCCGCGCCACCGCCGCCTCGCAGGCCGTGTAGTCGGAGGCGTCGAAGCGCTCGACTGCGATGCCGGTCTTGGCGGCGAACGCCTCCGCCGCCTCGTCGTTGACGGCGTAGTTCGCCACCACGGTGCGCCCTGCCGCCTTGAGCGCCTGGCTGACCTCGGCGCCGATACCGCGCGTTCCTCCGCTGACGAGCGCAACCCGTGTCATGGCAGTCCTCCTCGCTCCCTTCTCACTCCGCGGACGCCCGCGCACGCTCCGGCCGCACTTCGCGCTGCAGCGCCTGGTAGGCGGCGAGGCAGGCGAGATCGACGATCTGGCTCACCGAGGCATCGAGCGGCACGATCTGCGCGGGGTGTTGGAGGCCGAGCAGGAGCGGGCCGATCGCCGAGCCGCCGTCGAGCCTCGAGGCGAGCCTGGTTGCGATGTGCGCGGCGTGCAGCCCCGGCATAACGAGCACGTTGGCGGAGTCGGTCAGGCGGCAGAACGGATAGAGCGCGCGATAGGCGGGATCGAGCGCGACGTCGGGGCTCATTTCGCCGTCGATCTCGAAATCCACCTTGAGGCGCTGGAGGATGGCGACGGTCTCGCGAAGATTGTCCACCGTCGGGTGGCGCGGATTGCCGAAGGTGGAATGCGAGAGAAGGGCGACGCGGGGCTCGACGCCGAGGTGGCGTGCCGCCGCGGCCGCACCCTTGGCGATGCCGACGAGCTGTTCGGGTGTCGGCCGTTCGTGGATCAGCGTGTCGGCGACGAAGAGGGTTCCGCCGTGCTCGCCGAGCAGAAGCGTGAGGCCGAACGGGGTGAGCCCGGGCCCGGGGTCGATCGCGCGGCGGATATCCTCGAGGCAGACCGAAGTCGAGCGGGTGACGCCGGTCAGCATCGCGTCGGCATCGCCGGTCGCCACCATGCAGGCGGCGAAGACGTTGCGGTCCTGGTTGACCATGCGCTGGCAGTCGCGGGCGAGGAAGCCGTGGCGCTGGAGGCGGGCGTAGAGATATTCGGCATATTCGCGGTTGGCGCTCGAGAGCCGCGCGTTGTGGATCTCGATGCCTTCGGGATGCGCGAGGCCGAGGCTCGCCATCGTTGCCCTCACCCGCTCCTCGCGCCCGATCAGGATCGGCGCGCCGAAGCCGGCGTTGCGGAACGCGACCGCAGCGCGCACCACTGCCTCTTCCTCGCCCTCGGCGAAGACGACGCGCTTGGGCTCGCCGCGCACGCGCTCCATGATCGTCTCGAGCGCGTTGGCCGTGCGGTTGAGCCGGCCGGAGAGGCCGCGGCCGTAGCGCGTGAGATCGGCGTTCGGCCGCGCCGCGACGCCGCTCTCCATCGCCGCCTTCGCGACCGCGGGGGCGACGTGGGAGATCAGGCGCGGGTCGAAGGCGTTGGGGATGATGTACTCCGGGCCGAACTTGATCCGGCTGCCGGCGGCCGCGGTGTTCACCTCGTCGGGCACGTCCTCGCGGGCGAGCATTGCGAGGGCCTCGGCGGCGGCGATCTTCATCGGCTCGTTGATGGTGCGCGCGCGCACGTCGAGCGCGCCGCGGAAGATGTAGGGAAAGCCGAGAACATTGTTGACCTGGTTCGGATAGTCCGAGCGGCCGGTGGCGATGATTGCGTCGGGTCGCACGGCGCGCGCCTCCTCCGGCGTGATCTCGGGATCCGGATTGGCCATCGCGAAGATGATCGGCTTGGGCGCCATCCGGCGGACCATCTCCTGCGTCATCGCGCCCTTGGCGGAGAGGCCGAAGAAGACGTCCGCCCCGTCCAGCGCCTCGGCGAGCGTGCGCGCCTGGGTGACGACCGCGTGGGCCGACTTCCATTGGTTCATGCCCTTCTCGCGCCCCTCGTAGATGACGCCCGAGGTGTCGCAGAGGATGACGTTGTCGGGACGCACGCCCATCGCCTTCAGCAGTTCCGCGCAGGCGACGCCGGCGGCGCCGGCGCCGTTGATGACGAGGCGGAGATCGCGGAACGCCCGGCCGGTGAGATGGCAGGCGTTGATCAGGCCCGCGATGGCGACGATTGCCGTGCCGTGCTGGTCGTCGTGGAAGACCGGGATGTCCATCAGCTCGCGCAGGCGGCTTTCGATGACGAAGCACTCGGGTGCCTTGATGTCCTCGAGGTTGATCCCGCCGAAGCTCGCGCCGAGGAAGCGCACGCAGCCGACGAACTCGTCCACGTTCTCGGTCGAGATTTCGAGGTCGATCCCGTCGATATCGGCGAAGCGCTTGAAGAGCGCGACCTTGCCCTCCATCACCGGCTTGGCGGCGAGCGCGCCGAGATTGCCGAGCCCGAGCACGGCGGTGCCGTTGGAGATCACCGCGACCATGTTGCCGCGCGTGGTGTAGTCGTATGCGAGCGCCGGGTCGCGCTGGATGCAGAGGCACGGCTCGGCGACGCCGGGCGAGTAGGCGAGCGAGAGATCGCGCGCCGTGGTGAGCGGCTTGGTGATCCGGGTCTCGAGCTTGCCGGGCCGCCCGACGGCATGCAGCGCCAGCGCCTCTTCCGCCGAGATGTGCGCCGTGCGCGTGTCGACGATGCCGTCCGCCATGGCCGATCCTCCCTACTTTCGCCCGCCATCATGACGATTGCAGATCGGCAAGGCAAAGTGGGCGCTTCGCACGTGCGGAAGAGGGGCCTACATCGGCCACATGGAGATCCCGAAGAGCGCCCCGAGGAGCGCGACGCCGGCCATGGGCCAGTGGTTCGCCGTCAAGGCGCAGCACCCGGACGCGCTCGTCTTCTTCCGGATGGGCGACTTCTTCGAGCTCTTCTTCGCCGACGCCGAGGCGGCGGCCGCCGCGCTCGACATAGCACTCACCCACCGCGGCGAGCACGAAGGGCGGAAGGTGCCGATGTGCGGGGTTCCGGCGGTGGCGGCGGAGCTGTACCTCGCCCGGCTCATTCGCCGCGGCTTCCGCGTGGCGGTGGCCGAGCAGCTCGAGAAGGCCTCGGAGCGCCGGCCGGGCGCGCCGATCCGGCGCGACGTGGTTCGCCTCGTGACGCCGGGCACGCTCACCGACGAGGCGCTGCTGGAGCCGGCGCGGCCGAACCTCTTGCTCGCGCTGGCGGCATCCGAGGGAAGGATGGGCGCCGCGTGGCTTGAGATCTCGACCGGGCTCTTCGAGACCGAGGCGCTCGGCCCGGCCGGGCTTGCGGACCTGCTGGGGCGGCTGGATCCGGCGGAGATTCTTTCCCCGGAGAAGATGCCGCTCGGCGAGTTCGCGTCGCGCCGGGCGCCGGCGAGCCCACCGGCACCGGGCGCGGAGGCGGCGCGGCAGGCACTGGCGGAGGTTTTCGGCGTCGGCAGCCTCGAGGCGTTCGGCAGCTTCACCGATGCCGAGGCGGTCGCGGGCGCGGTGGCGATCGCCTATGCGCGGACGACGCAGGGCGGCCGGCTGCCCCGTCTCTCGCCCCCGAGCCCACGGCGAAGTGCCGCAACCATGGCGATGGACGCGGCAACGCGGGCGAGCCTCGAGCTGGTGCGCGCCCGCGACGGCGGGAGCGATCATACGCTGCTGGCTTCGGTGGACCGGACGCTGACCGCGGCGGGGGCGCGGGCGCTCGCGGAGAGCCTGGCCGCGCCGCTCACCGACCCGGGCGCGATTGCCGCGCGGCAGGATGCGTGGGCCGGGCTCCTCACCACACCCGACCTCGCCGCGGCGCTCGGCGCTGCGCTCCATGGCTGCCCGGACTTGGCGCGGGCGCTCGGGCGGCTCTCGGTCGGGCGAGGTGGCGCGCGCGATCTCGCCAGCCTGCGCGACGGGCTGAAGGCCGCACACCGGGCGGGCGCGCTGCTGAGCGGGCCGGCCGACCGGGTTTTGCACGGGGGCAAGGCGCTGGCGGAGAGGCTTGCCGCCGCGCTCGCGGAGCGGCTGCCGGCGCGGGCCGACGAGGGGGGCGCGATCGCGGCCGGGTTCGATGCGGCGCTCGACGAGGAGCGGCGGCTGCGCGACGAGAGCCGCCGCGTCGTCGCGGGCCTTGAACGTGACCTTGCCGCTCGCTTGGGCGTTGCCGGCCTCAAGATCCGCTACCACGCCCAGCTCGGCTACGTCATCGAGGTGCCGGCCGCCGCAGTGGAGCGGGTGAAGGCCGAGCCGGGCTTCGTGCTGCGCCAGGGGATGGCGAGTGGCGCCCGCTTCTCCACCCCCGACCTCGCGGACCTCGACCAGCGGATCAGTGCTGCAGCGGAGCGGGCGCTTGCGCGCGAACGGGCGATCCTGGCCGAGCTCACGGAAGCGGCGGTGGCCGAGGCCGAGGCGATCGGCGCGGCGGCCGGGCGGCTGGCCGAGCTCGACGTCGCCCTCTCGGCCGTCCGGCTCGCCGAGGGCGGGCGCTGGTGCCGGCCGCTGGTTGCGCGGGGGACCGAGTTCCGCATCCGCGGCGGTCGGCACCCGGTGGTCGCGGCGGCGCTGCCGCCGGGCGTCGCCTTCGTGCCGAACGACTGCGATCTCGCGCCCGACCGGCGCGTCGCCCTGCTCACCGGGCCGAACATGGCGGGCAAATCGACCTACCTCCGCCAGAACGCGCTGATCGCGATCCTCGCCCAGGCCGGCCTCCCGGTGCCGGCCGAGGAGGCCGAGATCGGCGTGATCGACCGGCTCTTCTCCCGCGTCGGCGCGGCGGACGATCTCGCGCGCGGGCGCAGCACCTTCATGGTCGAGATGACGGAGACGGCCGCGATCCTTCGTCAGGCCGGGCCCGAGAGCCTCGTGGTGGTGGACGAGATCGGCCGCGGGACCGCGACGCTCGACGGGTTGGCGATCGCCTGGGCCGTGCTGGAGGCGCTGCACTCGGGGCTCAGGTGCCGCACCATCTTCGCCACCCACTTCCATGAACTGGCGCGGCTTTCGACGGAATTGCCGCGGCTCAGGCCGCTCAGGATGCGTGTCAAGGAATGGCAGGGTGGGGTGGTGTTCCTTCACGAGGTCGGCGAAGGGGCGGCCGAACGAAGCTTCGGCGTCGCCGTGGCGAAGCTCGCGGGCGTGCCGGCGCCGGTCGTTTCCCGCGCGGCCAAGCTGCTCGCCCTGCTCGAGGAGCACGGGGCTGCGCTGACCGCGCCCGCGCAGCTGCCCCTGTTCGCTGCGGCCGGCGCAGGGCCCCGGGCAGCGAGCGAAGCGGCGAACGAAGGCGTGCGGGAACAACCGCCGACTGCGCCGCCGCCCGATCCGTTGCATGCAGCGGTTGCAGAATTGGCGCCGGACGCGCTGACGCCTCGGGAGGCTCTCCAGATTCTTTACCGGCTGAAGGCGCTGCTTCCTGTTCCCGCAGGCGACGACCCGCTAGCATCGCCGCGATGCTGACACCTTCCTCCCTTCCCGCCACGCCCGAAGCCGCGACGAAAGCCCTTCTTCAGGCGCTCGGCGAGCTTGGCGGTGAACTCGCCGAGGTCAGGCGCGACCAGGCGCTCGGTGTGTTTCGCCGCCACTTCGCCCGCATCCAGACGACGGTGAGGACACGCTTCGAGCACGGCGACCTTTCCGGACTTGCCGCCGCACGCCTGCTCGCCGAGCTGACCCACGGGCTGATCCGGGTCATTTTCGTCTATTCGCTGGGCCGCTCGGGCGCGGAGCTGGACACGCCGCTGGCACTGGTCGCGACGGGTGGTTTCGGACGCGGCGTGCTCGCGCCCATGAGCGATCTCGATCTTCTCTTCCTCACCGAAGCCGAGCCTGCCGGCCCGATGCGCCAGGTGGTGGAGTTCATGCTCTATCTGCTCTGGGACCTCGGGCTGAAGGTGGGCCACGCCACGCGCTCGATCGACGATTGCCTTGCGGTGGCGAAGAACGATCTCTCCGTGCGCACCGCACTCCTGGATGCGCGGTTGCTCGAGGGCGATGCGGCCGTCTTTGAGAGGTTCGTCGCCCGCTTCCGAACCGAGTGCCTCCAAGGCGCGCTTTCAAGCTTTCTTGCCGGCAAGGAGGCCGAGCGCTCGGCGCGCCATCAACGCTACGGCGAGAGCCCCTTCCTGGTCGAGCCGAACGTGAAGGAGGGACGCGGCGGCCTGCGCGACCTGCAGACGATCTACTGGATGGCGAAGGCGGCCTTCGCGGTGCCGAACGTCGCAGCCCTCGGCGCAGCACCAGGTGCGGCGCCACGCGAAGACCACATCCTCTCCGCTTTCGAAGCGCGCCGCTTCCAGCGTTCGCTCGAATTCCTCTGGGCCGTGCGCTTCAATCTTCATTACGTCACCGGCCGGGCGGAGGAGCGCCTGACCTTCGATCTTCAACCGGTCATCGGTGCCCGGATGGGTTACACGCGTCACCTCCGCCAGGACGGCGTGGAGCGGTTCATGCGCCACTACTTCCTCACGGCGCGCGAAGTCACACGCCTTACCCGCGTGCTCGACCCGGCCATCCTCCGTGCGGCGCTCGGTCCGCCGGCGGTGGTGGCGGGAACCACCGATGCAACGCTCGCCGCCGCCGGTTTCGTGCTCGACGAAGGCAAGCTGATGCCGAAGGCGCCGGCGAGCTTCGCTCGAGAACCGCTGCTCATGCTGCGCATGCTCGAGATCGCGCGAGACCGGAATCTCGAGCTGCATCCGCTGGCGCTCGCCGCACTCATCCGCCACGAGCGCAATGCCATCGCGCTCCGCGGAAACCGCGAGGCGGCGGCGATCTTCCTCGACCTTCTCTGCGGCCGCGACGCCGAGCACGATCGCGCCGACGGCGCGCGGTGGCTCACGATCATGAATGAAAGCGGCATTCTCGGCCGCTTGCTCCCGGACTGGGCGCGCATCGTCGGGCAGATGCAGTTCGACAGCTATCACGTCTTCACCGTCGACGAGCACACCGTCGAGGCGATCCGCGTGCTCAACATGCTCGAGCGCGACGAGCTGGCCGAGATCGCACCGGTGGCCTCGGGGCTGATGGACCATCTCCAATCCCGCCGCGCCCTCTATGTCGCAACCCTTCTGCACGACATCGCCAAGGGCCGCGGCGGCGATCACTCCGAGATCGGCGCGGGGATCGCGCTCGCGGTCGGCCCCACGCTCGGGCTTTCGGCCGAGGAGACCGAGATGGTCTCCTGGCTCGTTCTCCACCACCTTCTTCTCAGCCAGACCGCGTTCAAGCGCGACATCGACGACGCGAAGACCATCCTCGATCTCGCCGACACCATCCAGTCGCCGGAACGCCTGCGTCTGCTGCTGATCCTGACGGTCGCCGACATGCGCGCGGTTTCGGCCAAGGTGTGGAACGCGTGGAAGGCGACGCTGCTGCGCGAGCTTTACACGCGGGTTGCCGAAGTGCTCGCCGGCGGCCTCGCTACCACCGAGCGGGATGTGCGGGTCGCCCGAGCCAAACGCGCGACGGCCAGCCAGCTTGTCGACTGGCCGGCCGCGGATGTGCAGAAATTCCTAGGCCTCGGCTATCCCGGCTACTGGCTGGGCTTCGATCCGGCGACGCACGCGCGGCATGCGCGCATGATCCGCGAGGCCGAGGCGCGCGCCGCACCGCTCACGGTCGAGACCGAAATCCTGCCGCAGCGCGCGGTGACCGAGGTCACCGTTTATACCGCGGACCACCCGGGGCTCTTCAGCCGCATCGCCGGCGCGCTCGCGGTGGCCGGCGCCTCGATCGTCGATGCGCGCATCCACACGATGACCAATGGCATGGCGCTCGACAGCTTCTGGATCCAGGACGCGGCGGGGGGCGCTTTCGAGGCGCCGCATCGGCTGGCGCGGCTCTCCGTGCTGATCGAGCAGGCGCTCTCGGACCGGCTCAAGTTCGCGAGCGAGATTCGCAAGGTGACGACCGCCCTCCTCGGGCGGCGCATGCGCGCAATCCATGTACCCGCCCGCGTCGTGATCGACAACCGCGCCTCCAACACCCACACGGTGATCGAGGTGAACGGACGCGACCGCCCGGGCTTCCTCCACGATGTGACGGCAGCGGTCACCGAGCAGGGGGTCTCGATCTCGTCCGCCCACGTCAGCACCTACGGCGTGCGCGCGGTGGACGTGTTTTATGTCAAGGACATGTTCGGGCTGAAGATCACGAACGAACAGAAGCTCGGGCAACTGCGCGAGGCGGTGCTTGCCGCCATCGCGCCCACCGAAGAGCAGCCCGCGGTTGCAGCACCGCCGGAGCGGCGCCGGCGTGCGTAGGCAAGGCAAGGCCAGGGGCTCCGCCCCTGGACCCCGCCAGGGCCTGGGGCCCTGGACGCCCCCGACGTTTTGCCCGACCCGGCAGCGAGGCTCCCGCCCAGGGTCCCAGCGCTATGCCTAGCGGCTCGGCGTGGCATTTGCCCGGCCCCGGTCATCTCGGGAGCCGAGACCGCCGGTGGGGCGGCCAACATCCAAACGAATGGGTTCCAAGGGCTCGCCCTTGGCGGGGTCCAGGGGCAGAGCCCCTGGCCTGGCCTTCACTTGCGGGGGGTGCCGATCGGCGGGACGTCGCCGGTCATGCCGGCGAGGACCTCCGCGACGTGCCGGACTTGGATCTGGCTTCCTTCGCGAGAGAGTCTGCCGGCCATGTTGAGCAGGCAGCCGAGATCGCCCGCGAGCAGCGTATCGGCGCCGGTCGCGGCGATGTCCTTCGTCTTGTCCGCGACCATGCGCACCGAGATTTCGGGATATTTGACGCAGAAGGTCCCGCCGAAGCCGCAGCAGACCTCGGGCTCCGCCATTTCCTTGAGCGTGAGGCCAGCGACGGAGGAGAGAAGGCGGCGGGGCTGTTCCTTGACGCCGAGCTCGCGCAGGCCGGAGCAGCTGTCGTGATAGGTGACGATCCCCGGATAGGCGGCCTCGACGCGTTCGAGGCCGAGAACGCCGGTGAGGAAGCTCACGAGCTCGAATGTCTTGTCGGCGAGCGCTTCGGCGCGCGGCCTGAGGTTCGGGTCGTCGTCGAACAAGGTGGGGAGGTGGTGCTTCAGCATGCCGCCGCAGGAGCCGGAGGGCACGACCACGTAGTCGTAGCCGCCGAAGGCGTCGAGGAGGGCGCGGGCGATGTCGCGTGTGGTGGCGCGGTCACCCGAGTTGTAGGCGGGCTGGCCGCAGCAGGTCTGCGCGCGGGGCACCTCGACCTGGCAACCGGCCTGCTCGAGCAGCCGGATCGCGGCGAAGCCGACCGTCGGGCGGTGCAGGTCGACGAGGCAGGTGACGAAGAGCGCGACGCGCGGCATTGCGCGATCCTATGACGGTGGCGCGGGCGGGCGCGGGAGGAGCACGTATGCGGCGCCGTCGGCGTTCATCCGCCCGGCCGAGGCTTCGGCCTGATCGCCCCAGCCGAAGAATATGTCCGCGCGGAGCGGCGTGGTGATCGCGCCGCCGATATCCTCGGCAACCATCAGGCGCTGGAGGGGCTTGCCGGTGTCTGGGTTGGTGGTGGCGATCCAGACCGGGGCGCCGAGCGGGAGGTAATGGCGGTCCACCGCGAGCGCGCGGCCGGGCGAGAGCGGCACGCCGAGCGCGCCGGGCGGGCCTTCGTCGGGCGGCAATCCCGGCAGGATGCGGAAGAAGTCGTAGGACGGGTTCTGGTCCATGACCTCCTGGGCCTCGGCGGGATGGGCTTCGAGCCAGGCGACGATGGTCTGGAGGGTGATGTCGTTCTTCGGGATGTCGCCGCGGTCGGCGAGGACGCGGCCGATCGGGACGTAGGGGCGGCCGTTCTCGCCGGCGAAGCCGACGCGCACGATCTCGCCGTCCGGCAGGCGGATGCGGCCCGAGCCCTGGATCTGCAGCACGAAGGCCGAGACGGGGTCGGCGAGCCAGGCGATGGCGAGATGCTGGCCCTGGAGGGCGCCCGCGGTGATCTCGGCGCGGGTGAAATAGGGCTCGAGCCGGCCCTCCCGCACCCGGCCGGCGATGATGCGCCCGGCGAGATCCGGGGCGAAATCCCCAAGGTCGGCCTGCACGAGGTCGGGCGGGCGGCCGTAGAGCGGCGTGTCGTCGTGCGCGGTTTCCCGGAGCGAGCCGGCTACCTCGGGCTCGAAATAGCCGGTGAAGAGGACCGCCGGGTTGCCGCCGGCGCTGACGCGGTAGGCCTGGAGGGAGCGGGCGAGGAAGGCGCGGGCGGCTTCTTCGTCGCCGGCCGGGACGGCGCGCGCGGCGGTGCAGGCCGGCTGCCAGAGTCCGGCGGTGCCGCCGAGCGTGGCGGCGATGCCGGCGCCGCCGAGGCGCTGGTCCGCCGGCAGGGCGAGAATGCGTTCGCAGGCGGCGCGGAAGGCCTGGAGCCCGGCGTCCACGTGGTCGGTCTGCCAGCCGGGCAGGGAGGTCATCGGCACCGGCTCGAGGCCTAGGGCGGGCCCCTGGCCCGGAAGCGGCTGGATCGCGCAACCGGCCACGACGAGAGACAGGAGCACCGCCGCCGCTTTGACGCGGCGGGGCCTGGCCGGACCGCTCACGCGCTGCGGGCGCCGACGAGCCGCCAGGTGGGGTCCTGGGAGGCCAGATCGCGTTCGAACGTCCAGAGATCGGTGATCTCGGTAACCGCATCCGCTCCGGCGGCCGGCTGGCCATCGCTGCCGACGGTCATGTTGACCTGGTCGGAGACGAAACGGACGGCGATGCGCGCCGTGGTGCCGGTGAGCTCGGCGCTTTCGATGGCGACGGTTTGGATGCCACGGATCTCGGTCTTCTGTGTCTCGCTGCGGCTCTCGCGCTCGGCGATCGCCGTGTCGAAGGTGCGATAGGTTTCCTCGGAGAGAAGCGGGCGCAGCGCCTGGCGGTCGCCGCCGGCGAATGCGGTCACGATGATCCGGAACGCCTGCTCCGCCCCCTCGAGGAAGCGCTGGGGTTGGAAGCTGCGGTCCGCCTCCTGCATGCGGGCGAGGGTTGCGCCGGTGGGGCTCGCGGGATCGGGCAGCGGCCTGGCGGGCGCGGGCTGCACCGATTCGGCGCGGCCCTCGATCACCGGGGCCGCGCGCAGGGGGGTGTGGGCCGCCTGGGGGTCGAGCGGAGGGCGTTCGAAGCCGGTGCGCCGCCCGAGAACGCTGCGCAGGCGCAGGATCAGGAATGCCGCGATCAGGCCGAACAGAACGAGATCGACCGGAAACCCACCTTGGCCCATCAAATCAAACTCCTGTCGCGGCAGAGATAGGCGGAGCGGACGCGTCAGACAACAAAGCATCGGTTGCCGGGGCGGGCGAGGCCCGCTAAAGCCGCCCGATGATCCTGCTCCGGCACGGAGAAAGCGAGTTCAACCAGCATTTCTCGGCGACCCGGCGCGATCCGGGCATCCGCGACCCGGCGCTGACCGGGCGCGGCCACGCCCAGGCGAAGGCGGCCGCGGCGGCGCTCGCCGGGGTATCCAAAGAGGGCGCGCCCATCGGGCGGATCGTTGTCTCGCCCTATCGGCGGGCGCTCGAGACCGCGGCGCCGCTCGCGGCGTCGCTCGGCGTGCCGGTTGCGGTACATACGCTGGTGCGCGAGCGTTTCGCCTTCACCTGCGACATCGGTTCCCCGAAGAGCGCGCTCGAGCGGAACTGGCCGGAGCATGACTTCTCTCACCTTCCCGAGATCTGGTGGCCCGCCGAGACGGAGTCTCACGCGGAGGTGATCGCGCGGGCGGCGCGCTTCCGCGCCGAGGTGGCGGGAGAGGACGCGGAGGAATGGCTGGTGGTAAGCCATTGGGGTTTCATTCTGGCGCTCACGGGGCGGAGCGTGCCGAACGGCGAATGGCTGCGCTACGATCCGGCCGAGCCGCCGCCCGCCGAGATCATCTGGAAGCCTTGACGAGCCCGGGCCGCCGGCGGAACGCCGCAGATCCGTAGGGCAGGCAGGAGAAGGAACAATGTCGGAGACGACAACCACCGGCGCGCCGGTCACCACGCTGCCGCTCACCGTCAATCTTCAATACATCAAGGACCTCTCGTTCGAGGTCCCGGGCGGGCCGCAGATCTTCACCCAGTTGCGTACCTCCCCGCAGGTCAACATCAACATGGACGTGCAGGCGCGGCGTTTGCAGGAAGGCCAGCAAGTGTTCGAGGTGGCGCTGCTCGTTCGGGCGGAAGCCAATTTGCCGCCCGGAGGCAATGGCCAGGAGGCCGCCGCCAAGCAGCCGATATTCATTGCCGAACTGACCTATGCCGGCGTCTTCACCCTTGGTGCTATTCCGGACAATGCGGTCGAGCCGGTGCTCCTCGTGGAGTGCCCACGGCTGCTTTTTCCCTTCGCGCGCAACATCGTCTCCGACATTACGCGCGACGGCGGATTTCCGCCGGTGCTGCTGGCGCCGATCGACTTCGTGGCGCTGTGGCAGAGCCGGCGCAGCCAGATCACGCCGTCCCCGGCGCTTGCCTGATGCCGGCGGCCGCGCGAGCCTTTCGCGCCTCCGGGACCCGGGTATAATCGGGCCAAGAGATAACTTTTGCGCCAAGGCGCTTGGGGGGCTCCCATGAACTGCAGATTGACCCGCCGAACGGTGTTGCTGGGCTCGGGCGTGGCGCTCTCGGGCATCGGGCTCGCCGGCCGTGAGGCCGATGCCGCTGCGCCGCCCGGCACGCTCGTCATTGGAATCGCCGCCGATCCGACCGGCTTCGATCCCGAGGCGGTGCTCAACAACACCTCGGGCTTCGTCATGGCGACGGTCTTCGACAGCCTGATGAAATACAAGCCCGGCACCACCGACCCGATGCCCGGGCTCGCGCAGTCCTACGCGGTCTCGCCCGACGGCCTCACCTACACGTTCACGCTTCGCCCCGGCGTTAGCTTCCATGACGGAACGAAGCTGGATGCGAAGAGCTACATCGCCGGGATCGACCGCCTGCTGAACAAGGCCGACCCCTCCTACATCTACAACACCGGCCCGGTGGAAGGGTACATCGACTTCACGTACGGCTCGGTCGCCTCTTATTCCGCCAAGGACGCCATGACGGTCGTCTTCGTGCTGAAGGAGCCCAACGCGCCCTTCCTTACCAGCCTCGCGATGGTCTGGAACGGCGTCGTGAGCCCCGCGGCGGCGGCGAAATACGGCAAGGATTTCCGCCAGCATCCGGTCGGCACCGGACCCTTCGTCTTCCGCGAATGGCGTCCGCGCGACGCGATACTGCTCGATGCCAACCCGGGGTACTGGAACGGCAAGCCGAAGGTGCAAAAGCTCGTCTTCCAGGAATATCCCGATCCCTCGGCCGGGCTGCTCGCGCTCAAGAACGGCGATATGCATATCTGGGCCGACACCAACACCGAGCTGCTGCCCGCCATCCGTGCCGACCGCGATCTCCGCGTCCTCACCCAGCCCGGCCTTGCGGTGAGCGGGGTCGGCATGCCCTGCGACACGCCGCCGTTCACCGACGTGCGGGTGCGCCAGGCGTTCAACTATGCGGTCGATAAGAACGCGATCGACCGGGCGCTCTACCGGGGCCTGGCCGCGCCGATGACCTCGCCGCTGCCCGCCTCCGAATGGAGCTTCGATCCGACGCTCAAGGGCTACCCCTACGATCCGGAGAAGGCCAAGGCGCTGCTCTCGGCGGCCGGGGTGAAGCCGGGCTTCGCAGTCGAGCTGCTCGCCTACGATTCGGGACGCGGTTATAATCCGATCGGGCCCGATCTCGCGGTTGCGGTGCAGGGCTACCTGCAGAAGCTCGGCGTCGCCGCCACGGTGCGCAAGATCGAGTTCGGCGCCTATCTCACCACCATCCGCTCGGCCAAGTACAAGGGCATGTTCCTCGTCGGCTGGACCGGCGACAATGGCGATCCCGACAATTTTCTCAATGCCCTGTTCGGCAGCACGAATATTCCGATCACGGACACGGTGCGCTATCGCAACCCGACGGTCGATGCGATATTCGTAAGCGCGCTGCGAAGCACCGACCACGAGGCGAGGGTCAAGCTCTACCGGCAGGCGCAGCGCATCATCCTCGACGACGCGCCCTGGATCTTCATCAACTCGGTGCTGCAGGCCCGCGCGGTGAGCGATCTGGTGACAGGGTACCAGCTCAACCCGACGCAAATGTTCTTCGACATGGAGAAGGTCTCGCTCGCCTAGCGAGGCCGCCCAGGAAGGGAGGCCGTGGGCGATTATCTCGCCGGTCGCTTGGGCCAGCTCCTGATCGTCCTTTTCGGCGTGAGCGTCGTCGTCTTCGTTGCGATGCATCTGCTTCCCGGCGACGTCGCGACCCTCCTGCTCGGAGATCGCGCGACCGCTTCCGCGCTGGTCCGGCTCCGCCATCAGCTCGGGCTCGACCAGCCGGTGATCGTGCAGTACTGGCGCTTCCTGCGGGGCGCGCTCGCCGGCGATTTCGGAACCTCGCTCCGCGACAACCGCCCGGCGCTTGCGGAGGTGCTGGCAGCCTTCCCGGTGACGCTCCAGCTCACCCTCGCCGCCCTTCTGCTCGCGATCGCGATCGGGGTGCCGCTCGGCGTGCTCGCGGCGCTGAACGAGGGCACATGGGTGGATACCGCGATCACCACGCCGACGCTGTTTGGGGTTTCGATGCCGGTCTTCTGGCTTGGGCTCATGGCGCTCCTGCTGTTCTCGGAAAAGCTCGGCTGGATGCCGGTCGGCGGGCTGATGCCGATCGGCACGACGATGCCGCGGATCACGGGCCTCAGCGTCGTCGATGCGGTTCTCTCGGGCCGCCTCGCGCTGGTGGGCGAGGCGCTCCGCCACCTTGTCCTGCCCGCGGCGACGCTCGCAACCATTCCGCTCGCCCTGATCACGCGCATCACGCGGGGCGAGATGCTGGCCAGCATGCATCTCGAGCATGTGCGCACGGCGCGCGCAAAGGGATTGCCGGAGGGGCGGGTGATCCGCGCCCATGTGCTGCGCAACGCGCTGATCCCGATCGTCACCGTCATCGGGCTCCAGTTCGGGCTGCTGCTCTCCGGGGCGGTGCTCACCGAGACGATTTTTTCCCTGCCGGGGCTCGGACGGCTGATGGTCGATGCGATCCTCGCCCGCGACTATCCGGTGGTGCAGGCGGGCGCGATCTTCATCGCGGTCGTCTTCGTGCTCGTCAATTTCGCGGTCGATCTCGGCTACGCGGCGCTCGATCCGCGCATCCGCCGCCAATGAGCGTGACACTCGCGCCGATCGTCGCCGGCCCCGGGGAACGGGCGCGGCCGCTATCGCGCGCCCTCGCCCGGCCCGCCGCCCGTCTCGGCCTCGGCATCGTTTTGCTTTTTTTCTTCCTCTGCGCATTCGCCCCGCTGATCGCCCCTGACGACCCCTACGCGCAGGACCTGATGAGCGCGCTCGCGCGGCCCTCGCTCGCCCATCTCCTCGGCACCGATCAGTACGGCCGGGACGTGGCGAGCCGTGTCCTCTACGGTGCACGGTACGCCCTGCTCGCGATTGTCGTCGGCGACGGGCTGGCCCTGGGGCTCGGCACGACGATGGGGCTTGCCGCGGGCTATCTCGGCGGGGCGGTCGATGCCGTCCTCATGCGCATCGTCGATGTGCTGCTGGCATTTCCCTATCTGCTGCTGGCGCTGATCATTGTCGCCGCCCTCGGGCCGAGCCTGCTTCATTCGATGATCGCGATCGGCATCGTCTATACGCCGCAATATGCCCGCCTGGTCCGCGGCCAGGTGCTCAGCGTGCGCCAGATGGATTTCGTACGCGCGGCGCGCGCGCTCGGCGCCTCGCGCGCGCGCATCATCCTTCGCCACGTCGCGCCGAATAGCCTCTCCCCGGTGATCATCATGGCGACGCTCCAGGCCGGCTCGGTGGTGGTGGAGACGGCCGGCCTCTCGTTCCTCGGCCTCGGCGCCCAGCCGCCCTCGCCCGACTGGGGCGCCCTGCTCGCCGACGGGCAGAATTATTTCCTCACCGCCTGGTGGATCGCGACCTTTCCGGGGCTCGCCATCTTTCTCGTCGTCCTCGGCTTCAACCTGCTCGGCGACGCGCTGCGCCGCGAGTTCGACCCCAGGGCGCGATGACGGTCCCGCTGCTTGCGGTTGATGATCTCTCGCTTTCCTACGATGCCGTGCCGGCGCTCGCGCACGTCTCGTTCAGCCTCGGGCGCGGGGAGCGGCTCGTCGTCGTGGGCGAATCGGGGTCGGGAAAATCCTCGCTCGCGCTCGCGGTGATGCGGCTCCTGCCGCGCCAGGCGCGCTTCACCGGTGGCGCGATCCGCTTCCATGCCGCCGAGGGGGCGGTGCACGACCTCGTCACGGCCGGCCCTGCGGCGCTTCGGCGGCTGCGCGGCAAGGAGATCGGCATGGTCTTCCAGGAGCCGATGACGAGCCTCAACCCGGTCTACCGGATCGGCGATCAAGTCATCGAGGCGCTGCGCTTCCACGAAGCGGTTCCTCGCGCTGAGGCTCGGGCGCGCGCGGTGGCGCTGCTCGGACATCTCGGCGTGCCCGACCCCGAGCGGCGGATGGACGCGTTTCCGCACGAGCTTTCCGGAGGGCTCCGCCAGCGCGCGATGATCGCGATCGCGCTCGTCTGCAATCCGGCGCTGCTCCTCGCCGACGAGCCCACCACCGCGCTCGATGTGACGATCCAGGCGCAGATCCTCGATCTGCTGCGCCGGCTGAGCGATGAGCGTGGCATGGCGCTGCTTTTCATCACGCACCATCTCGGCGTTGCCCGCGAGGTCGCGGACCGCATCCTCGTCCTCTATGCCGGCCGCGCGGTTGAGGAAGGGCCGGCCGGCGCGCTGATCACGCGGCCGCTTCACCCCTATACGGCAGGGCTGCTGCGCTCCGTTCCCCGACTCGGCGTGACCAAGGACGACGAGGCGCTGCCTGCGATCGGCGGCGCGGTGCCGGACCCGGCACAGCTTCCGCCGGGCTGCGCCTTCGGTCCGCGCTGCCCGGCGTTCCGGCCTGGGCTCTGCGATGCCGCCGAGCCGCCGGTATCGGAGCCGGCCGCCGGGCGGAAGGTGCGCTGCTTCCGGGCTGTGGAGCTCGCCGCGTGACGGAGGCTCTCCTCGCGGTGGAGAACCTTACGGTCCGCTTTCCGATCCGGCAGGGGCTGCTCCGCCGGCCCGCGAGCCTCCGGGCGGTGAGCGAGGTGAGCTTCGCGCTCGCTCCGGGCGAGATTCTCGGCCTGGTCGGGGAATCGGGCTCGGGCAAGACGACGATCGGGCTTTGCGCGCTCGGCCTCGCCGCTCCGACCTCGGGGCGGGTCCTGTTCCGATCCCAGGATATCTCCCTGCTTGGCCGCGACGCACAGAAGGAATTTCGCAAGGCGGTGCAGCCGATCTTCCAGGATCCCTACGCCTCGCTCGACCCGCGCATGAGCATCGAGGCGATCATCGCCGAGCCGCTGGTGATTCACGGCCTGGCCCCTACCCGGGCGGCGCGGCGGGAGCGGGTCGCTGCGCTGATGGAGGAGGTGGGGCTGTCTCCGGCGCTGGCCCGCCGCCTGCCGCATCAGCTATCGGGTGGCCAGCGCCAGCGCGTCGGGATCGCCCGCGCGCTCGCCTCGGACCCGGTGCTGCTGGTTGCGGACGAGCCGGTCTCGGCGCTCGACGTCTCGATCGCCGCACAGGTGACCAACCTCTTGATCGCGCTCCAGCGCCGGCGGCACCTGGCGATGATCCTGATCGCCCATGACCTCGCCATGGTGGGCTATGCGGCCGATCGGGTGATGGTGCTCTATCTCGGGCGGGTGATGGAGAGCGCACCGGCGCGGCAGATCTTCGCAGCCCCGCGCCACCCCTACACCCAGGCGCTCCTCGCCGCGATCCCCGAGGCCGAGGGCGGGCGGCTGCTGCTCGAGGGGGAGCTTCCGAGCCCGCTGGCGCCGCCCTCGGGCTGCGTGTTCCGCACCCGCTGCCGGTTCGCCGAGCCGGCCTGCGCCGGCGAGGTTCCGCCGCTCCTCGCGCGCGGAACGGGCCGCTTCGTCGCCTGCCGCCGCGCCGAGGACCCGGCCGTGCGGCCTCAGAGCGCGGCGGCTTGAGCGGCCCTGGCGCGACGGAGGCGGCTACAGATCGCGAAGGCGGCGGGCGTTTTCGGCGCCGACGACCGGGAGGTTGGCGGGATCGAGGAGGCCGATCTGGACGAGGACGCTCGCCTGATCCCAATAGATGTGCTCGTGGGAGATTTTGCCGTCCTTGACGCCGGCGACGACGACGAAGGCCACTTCCACGGGCTTTCCTGTCGGCGGTACGTCCGGCAGCAGCCAGTCGATGACCGTCGTGTGGGTGAACGAGACGACCAGCTCCTCGACGATGCGGTCATCGCCGACGGTGCTGGAAACGCCGGTCATTTTCACATCGGGTGGGAAGAACTTGCCGACCAGGTGATCGCGGTAGAAGGCGCGGACGGCTTCGCGGCCGAAGCCGCCCACCGTGGTGGGAACGTTAATGAGGTGAGGATCCTCGGTCATCGTGGCCATTGTGGTTTCGAGATCGCCGGCAAGCTCGGCTGCGACATGCTTCTGGAAGAGAGCGAGCTTCGCCTGGTTTTCCGCCGATAGATCAGCCATTTTCACCCTCCCTTTGCGCGGCGGTGCCGCTTTTCGTCATCCCGCAACAGGCTTCCCAATTGGCGGCTTTCCTCGGAAAGCGGGCTCCGCCAGTGTGGGGGGGTGGAATATACGGCCCGACTCGCGGACGCGCGCGAGGCCCCGACCCTCGGCCAGATACTGGCGAGCCCAGCCCTTTGGCTCATGGGCGGATTCGGCTTTGCCTCCGGCCTGCCGCTGCCGCTTTCGGGCTTCACGCTCCGGCTTTGGTTCGCGGAAGGCCATGTCTCGCTCGGTGCGATCGGGCTGACGGCGGACATCGGGCTCGCCTATTCGCTGAAATTCCTTTGGGCTCCCCTCATGGACCATGCCGCGCCGCCCGGCTTCCTCGCCCGCTTCGGGCGGCGGCGCGGCTGGCTGCTCGCGATCCAGCCGGCGCTTGCGCTGGCCGTCGTCCTGCTGGCGCTTTCGCAGCCGGGTGTGGCGCCGGCGGCAGCCGCGGGCGCGGCGGCCTTGGTTGCCTTCCTTTCGGCGAGCCAGGACATCGTGATCGACGCCTGGCGCATCGAGACGTTTCCCCAGCGGCTTCAAGGCGCGGCGATGGCGGCCTACGTCTGGGGCTATCGAGGGGCGCTCTTGATCTCGGGCGCGGGCGCGATCGCGCTCGCGACCCCGCTCGGGTGGCATCTCTCGCTGCTCCTGATGGCGGGACTGGGGGCGATCGGGATTCCGGTGACGCTGGCGGCGCGGGAGCCGGCGCCGCCGGAGCGTGTGCCGGGCGCACGGATGAGCGTCCGCCGGCGGCTAAGCGAGGCGCTGGTGGCGCCGCTCGCCGAGTTCATGGCCCGCCCGGGGGCCGTGCCGATCCTCGCCTTCGTCGTGCTGTTCCGCCTGGGCGAGGCGATGGCGGGCGTAATGCTGCCGTCCCTCTATACCTCGCTCGGGTTCGACCGGGTGGCGGTCGCGGTGGCCAACGGGCCGGTGTCGCTCGCCGCGGTGCTGGTCGGCGCGGTGCTCGGCGGCTGGCTGGTCGCGCGGCTCGGCACCGGGCGAGCGCTGCTCATCACCGGCTCGGTGCAGACGGTCTGTCTCGCGATGTACGTGCTGCTCGCCTACTCGGCGGGGAACCACGCTGTGCTGCTCGCGACTTCGGCGGTCGAGTCCTTCACCGAAGGGCTCGCGGACGCGGCCTTCATCACCTACCTCTCGGCGCTTTGCGCGCGCGAGCACACGGCGACGCAATACGCGCTGCTTTCCTCGGTGGCGGCGCTGGCCCTCCGGACGGTGGGCGGGCTCTCCGGGTTCCTGGCCGCGGCCGCCGGCTGGAAGCTCTTCTATTCGCTCACGACCTTCGCCGCGTTCCCGGCGATGGGGGTGATGATCTATCTCCTGCGCCGCTTCCCCCCGGAGCGGGAGCCGACGCCGACGCCGGCACCGGAGCCCGAGCCGGCGTGAGCCGGCGCGGCTTGCCACGCGGGGCGCCGGAAATGCGACAATCTGTCCAAAAATCGAATGAGGAGAGAAAAGGAATCTTTTTCATGGACCGGGATTGCCAAGAGAAAGAAAAATCTTTTCTTTCCTCGGTATGCTCGCCCTTCCCGCCGCCGCCCGGCTCGTCCCGCCCCGCTTCGCTCCCGGCTCCGTCTGGCTGGTGGGGGCCGGGCCAGGGGATCCGGGGCTCATCACGCTCCATGCGGCGGCGGCGCTCGAAGCGGCCGATGTCATCCTCCACGACGCGCTGGTGGCGCCGGAGATCCTCGCACTTGCGGGGCAAGCGGCGCGGCTGGAGGCGGCGGGGAAGCGGGCCGGCAAGCCGGGTCGGGCCCAGCTTGCGATCAATGAGCGGCTGATCGCGCTCGCCCGGCAGGGCTTGCGCGTGGTGCGGCTCAAGGGCGGGGATCCGCTGGTGTTCGGGCGCGGCGGCGAGGAGGCGCTGGCGCTGGCGGCGGCGGGGATTCCGTTTCGCATCGTGCCCGGCATCAGCGCCGGGATCGGCGGGACGGCCGCCGCCGCGATTCCGCTCACCCATCGCGGGCTCGCGCATGCGGCTTCGTTCGTGACCGGCCATGACCGGACGGGCGGGCTGCCGGCCGACCTCGACTGGGCGGCGCTGGCGCGCGCGGCACCGGTGATCGTCCTCTACATGGCGCTCGGAACGATCGGGGCGATTGCAGAGGCGCTGATCGCGGAGGGGCGGGGGCCGGACGAGCCGGTTGCTTTCTTGAGCGAGGCGACGACGACGCGCCAGCGCGTCCGGCGGGCAACGCTCGCGACGGCGGGGGTGGTTGCCGCCGGGATTGCCGGCGGCGAGGCGACGCTGATCGTCATCGGATCGACCGTCGGGCTTTCGGACCTGCTCGGCCCGCTCAACGAGGCGGCGCCGATGCGCCTTGTCCCACAACCGCAAGCGCGCGCCGCCGGCGCGTAAGGCAGCCCTCAATGTCCCAATCCCTGAAGCTGCCCGCGACGGCGCCCTTCGACCCCGAGGAGATCGCGGCGCTCAACCGCGCGCTCGGCGCGGCGAGCCCGACGCAGCGTGCCTGGCTCTCGGGCTTCCTGGCCGGGATCGAGGTGGCGAGCGCGCCGGGGCAGGCGGCGGCGGAAACGGCGAGCCCGCCGCAGCGGACGAAGCTGATGATTCTTTTCGCGAGCGAATCGGGGAATGCCGAGGCGCTCGCCGCCGACGCGCGGCGGGCGGCGCAGAAGCAGGGCTTCGCGGCGAAGGTTCTCGACATGGCGGACGCGAGCCCGGTCGACCTCGCGCGGGCGGAGAACGCGATCATCATCGCCAGCACGTGGGGCGAGGGTGATCCGCCGCAGCGGGCGGAGGGGTTCCTGGCAGCGCTGATGGACGCGGGCGCGCCGCGGCTCGAGACGCTGCGTTATGCCGTGCTGGCGCTCGGCGATCGGGCCTATGCGCGGTTCTGCGAGACCGGGCGGCGGATCGACGAGCGGCTGGCGGCGCTGGGTGCTGCGCGGCTCGCCGAGCGGATCGAGTGCGACCTCGACTATGCCGGGCCCGCTTCGGGGTGGATCGAGACGGCGCTGCCGCTTTTCGCGCCGGCGGCCGAGGCGGCGCCGGCGGGCGGACCAGAGGGCGGCCCAGAAAGAGGCGACGTCATCCACGTCGATTTCGCGCGGAGCGTCTTCGGGCCCGCGAACCCGTTCCCGGCGACTTTGGTCGAGCGGACGAGCCTGCGCTCGAGCCGCGCGGACGGCGAGGCGCTGCATCTCGAGCTGGAGCTGGAGGGCTCGGGCTTCGCGTGGGAGCCGGGCGATTCGCTTGCGTTCCATCCGCGCAACGACCCGGCGCTGGCGGGGGCTCTCCTCGCCGCGGTCGGGCAGGAAGGGAACGCCGCACTCGCTGAGGCGCTGATCGGCGAGCGCGACATCACCACGCTGACGAGGCCGGTGGTCGAGAAATACCGGGAGCTGACGGGCGATGGGGCGCTTGCAAAGCTGCTGGGCGAGGAGGGGCGCGCGGAAGACTATCTTGCCGGCCGGCAACCGCTCGATCTCTTCGAGGATTTTCCGCATGCGCTGGCGCCCGAGGCGCTGAGCGGGCTTTTCAGGAAGCTGCCGCCGCGCGCCTATTCGATCGCCTCGAGCCGCAAGGCGACCGGGAATGCGGCGCATCTGCTCGTGGCTGCGGTGCGCTACCAATCGCGCGGGCGGGCGCGCGGGGGCGTCGCCTCGCTCGATCTTGCGGAGCGGCGCGAGCCGGGCGGAAAAATCCAAGTCCATCTCAAGCCGAACCCGCATTTCCGCCTGCCGGCGGATCCGGCGACGCGGGTGATCATGATCGGGCCGGGCACGGGCGTCGCACCATTCCGCGCCTTCCTCCAGGAGCGCGAGGCGATGGGTGCGGCGGGCGGCACCTGGCTCTTCTTCGGCCACCGGCACTTCACGCACGACTTCCTCTACCAGCTCGAATGGCAGGAATGGCTGAAGAGCGGGATTCTCGAGCGGATCGACCTCGCCTTCTCGCGCGACCAGCCGGAGAAGATCTACGTCCAGGACCGGATGTGGGAGGCGAGGCGGGACCTTTACGCGTGGATCGCGGAGGGCGCGCAGGTGTACGTGTGCGGCGATGCGAAGGCGATGGCGCGCGACGTGCACGCGACGCTGCGGCGGATCATTGCGGACCAGGCCGGGTGCGACGCGGCGGTGGCCGAGGCGCGGCTTGGCGAGATGGTGCGCGGCGGGCGCTATCTCAGGGACGTCTATTGATGTCGGCGCTGCCGCCGAGCGGCGCCCATCTGCCCGCCGCGGCGGAGGCCGCGCGGCTCAACGAACGGTTTGGCGGGCTCGACGCGCCGGCGCTGCTTTCGCTTGCGATCGGGTTTCTCTTCCCCGGACGGATCGCGCTCGTCTCGTCCTTCGGGGCGGAATCGGCGGTGCTGCTCGCACTTGCGGCCGAGGTCGATCCGGCGACCCCGGTGATCTTCCTCGATACCGGGAAGCTCCACGCCGAGACGCTCGCCTATCGCGACCGGCTGGTCGCGCGGCTCGGCCTCTCCGACGTGCGGAGCACGAGGCCGGATGAAGAGGTGCTTGCGAAGGAGGACGCGGAGGAGTGGCTCTGGAACGACGATCCGGACCGCTGCTGCCATCTGCGCAAAGTGCTGCCACTGGAGGCGGCGTTGCGCCCTTTTTCGGCCTGGATCACCGGGCGCAAGCGCTACCAGGGCGGGGCGCGCGGCGGGCTTGCGCTCTTCGAGGCGGACGCGGTGGGGCGCATCAAGCTCAACCCGCTGGCCGCCTGGCAGCCGGGCGAGATCGCGGCCTTCCTCGCCGCGCGGGAGCTGCCCCAACATCCTCTGGGCGCGCGCGGCTTTCTTTCCATCGGCTGCATTCCCTGCACGCGCGCGGTGCGACCGGGCGAGGCGATGCGCGCCGGGCGCTGGGCGGGGCGGGCGAAGAGCGAATGCGGCATCCATCTCTCGATCGGGAGTGAATGAGGATGGCGGACCGAGACGCGCCGCTTTCGCGGAACGAGACGATCAAGCGCGAGAGCCGCCTCTTGCGCGGGGGGATCGAGGAGGGGCTCGCGCGGAAGGTCACGGGCGCGATCGAGGAGGACGACACCCAGCTCCTCAAGTTCCACGGCACCTACCAGCAGGACGACCGCGACCTTCGCCCCGAGCGGGGAAAGCGCAAGCTCGAGAAGGCTTTTTCCTTCATGGTGCGGGTGCGCATCCCGGGCGGCGTGCTCACGCCCGCGCAATTCCTGGCGCTCGACGCGATCGCGCGGGCTTACGGAAACGGAACGATGCGGCTGACGAGCCGGCAGAGCGTGCAGCTCCACGGCGTGCTGAAGAGCAATTTGCGCACCGTGATCGCCGCGATCGCGGCCGCCGGGCTCGACACGCGCGCGACCTGCGGGGACGTGAACCGCACCGTGATGTGCACGACGGCGCCGCTGCCGGCGCGGCTGCACGAGGAGGTGCTGGCGATCGCCACCGCCATCAGCGAGCATCTTTTGCCGCAGAGCTCGGCGTACCAGGAGATGTGGCTGGGCACGGAAGGCGGGGCCGACGGGGACGAAGAGCCGATCTACGGCCCGACCTACCTGCCGCGGAAATTCAAGATCGGGCTGGTCGTTCCGCCGGCGAACGACGTCGATGTGCTGTCCCAGGATCTGGGCTTCATCGCCGTGGTCGAGCGCGGCGCGCTCGCGGGATTCACCGTCACTGCCGGCGGCGGGATGGGTGCGACGCACGGCGAGGCCGCGACTTATCCGCGGCTCGCCGAGCCGTTCGGCTTCTGCACGCCGGAGCGCGCCGTTTCCGTCGCCGAGGCGGTGCTGCGCACGCAACGCGATTACGGCGACCGCGCGGACCGCAAGCACGCGCGGCTGAAATACACGATCGCCGACCGGGGGCTCGAGTGGTTCCGGAGCGAGGTCGAGGCGCGGCTGGGCGAGACGCTGGCGCCGGCGCGGCCCTTCACGCTCAGCCATACCGGCGACCGGTTCGGGTGGAACGCGAAGCTCGGCACGCTCACCGTGCTGGTGCCCGGCGGGCGGCTGGTCGCGGGCGACGCGGCGCCGGTAACCGCGCTCGCGCGGCTCCATCGCGGGACCTTCCGCATCACGCCGAACCAGAACCTCGTCATCGCCGGGATCGCACCAAGCGACCGGGGCGCGATTGCCGCGGCGCTCGCCGGCTCCAACCTCGACGCCGCGCCGACGAAGCTCCGCGGCAACGCCATGGCGTGCGTCGCACTCCCCACCTGCGGGCTGGCGCTTGCGGAGAGCGAGCGCTACCTGCCGGAGCTTGCGGCCGACATCGATGCGTTGCTTGCCGAAGCAGGGCTCGCCAATGCGGAGATCCTGCTTCGCGTCAGCGGTTGCCCGAACGGCTGCTCGCGGCCCTACCTCGCCGAGATCGGCCTGGTAGGGCGCGCGCCGGGCCACTACGACCTCCATCTCGGCGGCGGGTTCGACGGCGGCCGGCTTGCGTCTCTCTACCGGCCGAACCTCGACCACGAGGCGATTCTCGAGACCCTGGGCCCGTTGTTCCGCGACTACGCCGGGGAACGCAGGGAGGGCGAGAGATTCGGCGACTTCGTTCTCCGCAAGGGGTATCGGGCCTCGCCGAAGGAGTGATCCATCGGATTTTCATCGTGCGCACGCGCGCCATAAGGCGGGATGCACCGATTCCGCGTTCAGCGATCACGCCGTGACTGAGGTTCGTTTCCTTGAGTCCGGCTCGGGCGATCAGGCTCGAAGGTGAGATTTTGTTGCAGGGGTTTCGATCTCGGGCTCGCCTGGGCGCGGCGAATGCCTCAGGGGCAGGATTCGGGATCCCCGCCGAGACATTGGGCAGAGGGCGTCGCGATCGATGGCTCCCACGGCCCCGGGCCCTGCGGATTCTGGCGCGCTTGCGCGGCGGCATGAACGGCCGCGAGATAGTTGGCGGCCCCGGCCTCGGACCCGGCCTGGCCGGCCCGTTGAAACCAGCTGATTGCCGTGCCCAGATTCTGACCGCTCACCTGGCCCTGCTGGATCATGAACCCGATCTGATTCATGGCGTCGGCCTGCCCGAGCTCAGCCGCCTTCAGATACCAGGCGAGCGCTCCGGCATAGTCGGGCTTGCCGGTCCAGCCGAACTCCAATGCATAGCCGTAATTGTATTCGCCATTAGGGTTGCCCAGGTCCGCGGCCAATTTTTCGAGCGCGGCCGCATGGGCCAGGTCGACCGGCACGCCCGCGCCGGCGCGGTAGAGCGCGGCCGCCTTGAGGCACCAGGCGGCCACGAGCGCCGGGTTCTTGGGCAAGCCGCCCAGTCCATTCTGGTAGAAATAGGCAAGATTGATTTCGGCCTGCGCCACGTTCTGTTGGGCCGCTTTCAGATACCAGAACGCCGCGACCGCCAGATCGGCTTGCGGCACTCCCTTCCCGCTCTCGTATTGCCAACCGAGATTCGATTCGCCCAAGCCATAGTTCTGGTTGGCCGACGCCATGAACAAAGCCGTCGCGCGCTGTTCGTCGACAGGGAGGCCGCCCTGACCATCCCGATAATAAACGCCGAGATTGTTTTCGCCGGCAGGATTGCCCTGGGCCGCGGCTTTGGCGTACCAGGCGACGGCCTGCGCCGGGTCCTTCGGCAGACCATCCTGGCCGGTCTCGTAGGCGAGGCCGACATCGACCTGCGCCTGGGCATCGCCGGCTTCCGCCTGCGCCAGTAACTGCGCCGCCGTCTCGCCGGCGAGGGCCGGCGTGGCCGTCATCGCCGCCATCATCGAAACGGCCGCCGTCATTGAAAGGAAGGTCGGAATTGCTGCACGCGGCATGTCCGTGGCTCCCGGCCCGACGTGTCGCCGTTGGCACTACCTCGCCAATCGAGAGAGAACCAAACAAATTGTGGAGACCGAAACCCATGCCGCCCCGGCGAGGCCGCGTCCCTTCTCTCCGACCGATGAGGCATGCCGGCGCAAAGTGCAAGCGCGAGCGGCGCCGAAGCGAGTGCCGAACACGCGGGCGACGGGATCGATCGCTTGGTCGCCCCGCTGTCCGGCTCACCCCTGCTGGGTTGGTGCTCCGAGCCCGGGATCGGCCAATTTGTCCTCGAAGCCATGGGCGCAGGCAGCCGCGCCATCCTGCGGATAGGTCGCGAGCCCGAGATCGGCCCAGAGGTCGTCAGGCCGGGAGGCGAGGCCAAGGCCGGGGGATTGCTTGTCGTAGCGCTCCGACAGGGCGTGGATGCATGCAGCCACGGCGCTTTCGCTGGGCGCCACAGGCCCGATCCCTGCCCTGGCGACCGTCGCGACTCCCATCGCCAGGCAGGCCGCCGCCGCAATCGCCCATCCCCTCATCGACATCTCCCGCTCGCCACTGTGGGGCTTCCCGATAGCCTGCTTCCGCCGCCCTGTCTGCCCGCCGCGGGCGCTCCGACCCGGCCCCTCCCGGAAGCGGCGAGGGATTGGGCGACTGCGCGCTCCGCAAGGGCTATAGGGCTCCTCCGAACGGCTGATCTTTCGGAGAGACAATGCCCACGAGCCTGCTCGACCGCTTCGCACGCACGAAGCTCGGCTTCTTCCCCTCGCCTCTGCAAAAGCTGCCCCGGCTTTCCGCGGCGCTCGGCGTCGAAATCTGGGCCAAGCGCGACGATGTCTCGTCCGGGCTCGCATTCGGCGGCAACAAGATCCGCAAGCTCGAATTCCTGGCCGCCGACGCGCTCGCCCAGGGCTGCGACACGCTGGTCTCGATCGGCAACATCCAATCGAACCATACAAGGCAGGTCGCGGCCGTCGCGGCCGCGCTCGGCATGCGCGCCGTGCTGGTCCAGGAGACCTGGACCGAATGGCCCGACGAAGCCTACGCCACCACCGGCAACATCCTGCTCTCGCGCATCGTCGGCGCCGAATGCATCCTCGAGGGACGCGGCTATTCGACCGCGGTCAAGGAAACCTGGGAACAGGCGCTCGAGACCGTGCGGCGCGAAGGCGGCAAACCCTACCCGATCCCGGCCGGCGCCTCCGACCATAAGCTCGGCGGCCTGGGCTACGCCGCCTTCGCCGAAGAGCTCGCCCGGCAGGAAGAGGAAGGCGATATTCATTTCGATACCGTGGTGACGGCGACCTGCACCGGCTCGACCCAGGCCGGCATGGTCGCCGGGTTCCGCGGCCAGGCGCGCGAGCGCAAGGTGATCGGCATCGACACCGCGGCCGACGCCGCGATGACGCGCGCGGCCGTGACCAAGATCGCCCGCGCGACCGCCGACCTCATCGGGCTCAACCGGGAAATCCGCGACGAGGACATCATCATCGACCCGCGCTTCGCCGGGCCGGCCTACGGGCTTCCCGACGCCGCGACGATCGAGGCGATCCGCACGGCAGGCCGGTTCGAGGGCATGCTCACCGACCCGGTCTATGAGGGGAAATCGATGGCCGGCCTGATCGCCATGGCACGCAACGGCGAGCTCTCGCCCGAAAGCAAGGTGCTCTACGTCCACCTCGGCGGCGCGCCGGCGCTGAGCGCATACCACAGCGCGTTCGTGTGACAAGGGCAGACCGCCTTGGTCTCAGTTGTTCCAGATCAACGCGGCGGCGCGAAGGGGTCCTAATTTGGGATCTTGGCCGGGAGGAAAGAGCGCCATGCAGGTTCCCATCCAGATCACCTTCCGCAACCTTGCCTCCGCGCCGGCAGTGGAGGCGCTCATCCGCGAGAGGGCCAAAGCCCTCGACCAATATTGCAGACGAATCATTGCATGCCGCGTGGTCGTGGAAGAGAGCACGCGACGGCAGCACCAGGGCAAGCTCTATCATTTGCGCGTGGACCTCACCGTTCCCGGCCGCGAGATCGTCGTCGGGCGCGACCCCGCCGAGCATCATGCCCACGAGGACATCCTGATCGCCGTCCACGACGCCTTCAGCGCCGCGCGCCGCCAGCTCGAGGACTACGCCCGCACCTCACGCAACGACGTCAAGGCCCGCGAGACGCCGAGCCACGGCTCCATCGCCCGCCTCTTCAAGGACAAGGGCTACGGCTTCATCCGATCGAGCGACGGCAATGAGATCTACATGCATCGCAACGCCGTGCTCGGAAAGGGCTTCGACGCGCTCGTCGAAGGAGAGGAAGTGCGTTTCGTCGTCCATGAGGGCGAAGGAGAGAAAGGACCGCAGGCCAGCACCGTGATCCCGGTCGGTAAGCATCACCCGACGCCATAGAGCGTGATCGCGGTCAGGATTCCTTCTTGTCCTCCTCTTCGTCTTCTTCGTCCTCGTCGTCATCTTCGTCCTCGTCTTCGTCTCCGTCCTCATCCTCGTCGTCGTCATCGTCATCGTCATCGCCGTCCTCGGAGACCGTGTAGCCGAGGCGATCGAGCGCGTTCTCGATGGCATCGGTCACCACGAGGATGCGGGCAAGCTCGGCAACCGCCTCTTCGGCCGCTGTGGCTTGCGCCCGCGTCACCGCCTCGTCCCACGATTCCTCGGCGATCTCGCCGGCGCCGATCGCCGCGAGCGCCAGCAGCTCGTAGAGCTCCTCGGGGGTGAATTCGTCGAGCATCGCAGTGAGCTCGCGATAGGCCGGAAGATCGGCGAAGTCCTCCGCCGTCGCCTCGCCGGTCTCGGCCTCGTTCTCGGCCGGCTCGCTCCCGACCTGAGACGCCTGTTCGAGAAGCATGGTGATCCTGTCGACCGGCACGCTCAACATGATGCCCCTCCATAGAAACTGGATCCGGATACGCACGAAAGCCTGGTCCGGGACCGTCGCGTGCGCCTTGATCCCGATCAAGGGGAGGCGACGGCGGTGCCGGTCAGTTTTTACATTTGTGTCACATCCGGGCCGCCATGGGCAGTCAAACCCCCATCCCCGGCGGGGTGTCGCCGCGCACGCGCGGCAGCAGGATCAGGTCCCAGATATCCGCCATCGGGCCGACCGGCACATGGATAAGCGCCGGCCGGGCGAGCGCGATCGCCCGGCGCAAGGCGGCCTCGAGCGCCTCGGGCGTCTCGGCGCGCAATGCCACCGCGCCGAAGCTCTGCGCATAGGAAACGAAATCGGGGTTGGTGAGGTCCGAGGCGATCAGGCGGTTGCCGTAGCGCTGCTCCTGGATGCGGCGGACATTGCCGAACGCGCCGTCGTCGAAGACCACCGCCACGACGGCGATGTTGTGGTGGACGGCAGTCGCGAGCTCGTTCGCCTGGTAGAGAAAACCGCCATCGCCGATGACCGCGACGACCGCGCGATCGGGACGCGCGATTTTCGCCCCGAGCGCGGCGCCGTAGCCCCAGCCGAGATTGTCCTGATATCCGGGCGAGAGGTGCAGCCGAGGACCAAGCACAGGAAAGGCGAGCCGCGCGGCAAAGCCGAGCTGCATCACCTCCTCGACGTAGATGCCGTCTTCCGGCAGCGCCGCGCGGATCGCGGCGAGGAACGCCATCTGCGGCTGGCGGCCGGCGAGCGCGGCCGCGAACCAAGCGCGGAGCGGCGCGAGCTCGGCCTCGCGCGAGGGGCGGTTCGTTGCGGGCAGCAGCGAAGAGAGCGCACGAAGCGCGGGCGCGGCATCGGCGATGAGCGAAACGGCGGGGCGACGGAATCGTTCGGCCTCCTCGGGGTCGATGTCGACTCGCACCACTTCGATGGCGTCGTCGAGCCCCCAGACGGTCTGGTAGGGGAAGAAACGCGTGCCGACGGCGAGCACCGCGTCCGCTTCCTTCCACAGGCGATGCCCTTCAGGGAGCGAAAAGGCGAGCCGATGCGTGGTGGGGATCACGCCGCGCCCGCGCCGATACGAGACGACCGGCGCCTCCAGCCGCTCGGCGAGCGCCTGCACCTCGGCGCCTGCGTCCATCGCACCACCGCCCACGACGACGAGCGGCCGCTTCGCGCGAGCGAGGATCTCGGCCGCGCGGCCGAGCGCCTCTTGATCGAGCGGCGGGGTCGCGATCGGGCGCGGAGCCGGGACAGGCGCCTCGGCGACCCGGCCCCAGACATCGATCGCACATTCGAGCGCCACCGGCCGCTTGCGGCCGGAACAGGCGATGGCGAGCGCCTCGGCGACGCGCTCCCCCGCCTCGCCCGCGTGACGAATGCGCGCAGCATGCTTGGTGATGTGCGAGAGCAGGCCGAGCTGATCGTGGATCTCGTGCAGATGGCCGAAGCCGCGATCGATTTCGGCTTGCGGAATCTGTCCAACCAGGGCGAGAACAGGGGCATTCATCGCATAGGCGGTGAGCAGGGCGGCCGAGGCGTTCAGGAGGCCGGGCCCGGGCACGACGACGAAGGCCTGGGGCTTGCCGCTCGCGAGCGCCGCCCCGAGCGCCATGTAGCCTGCCGCCTGCTCGTGGCGCGTATGCACCATGCGGAGGCGATCGCCGGCGCGATGCAGCGCGTCGAAGAACGGATCGTTGTGCACGCCGGGCACGCCGAACACGGTGGTGATGCCATGGAGGATGAGGCTTTCCACGACCGCCTCGGCCGTGCTCATGCGCGCCATCGTTGCTTCCCCAATTCCTGCCCCGGACCTCGCACGCCGCCACTTCCGGCACAAGCCGGCTGCCTTGACACGAGTTTCGCCCCAAACCTAGCCTCCGCGCCACGGAGAGGAGCCGCGGCGCCGATGACGATCAAAGGGAAAGCCTATATCGCCGGCGCGTTCGAGCATCCGACCCGCAAGGCTCCGGACAAATCGGTGGCTCAGCTCCACGCGGAGTGCGCGAAGGGCGCGCTCGCGGACGCGGGCCTCACCAAGGACGACGTGGACGGGTATTTCTGCGCCGGCGACGCGCCGGGGATGGGCCCGCTCTCGATGGCGGATTACATGAACCTGCGGCTGCGCCATGTCGATTCGACCGACACCGGCGGCTCCTCCTACCTCGTGCATGTGGCGCACGCGGCCGAGGCGATCGCGCTCGGCAAATGCAGCGTCGCACTGATCACCCTCGCCGGGCGGCCGCGCAGCGAAGGCATGGCGACGGGCACCGCGCCGCGGCCGGGCAACCCGGCCCAGCCGGACATCCAGTTCGAGTACCCCTACGGGCCCACCGTGGTGAACATGTACGCGATGTGCGCGATGCGCCACATGTACCAATACGGTACCACGAGCGAACAGCTCGCCTGGATCAAGGTCGCCGCCTCGCACCACGCGCAGCACAATCCGAACGCGATGCTGCGCGATGTCGTCACGGTGAAGGACGTGCTCGACTCGCCGATCGTCGCCTCGCCGCTACACCGGCTCGATTGCTGCGTCATCAGCGACGGCGGCGGCGCGCTCGTCGTCGTCGCCCCCGAGATCATGAAGAGCCTTAAGCGGCCGCGCGTGAAAATCATCGGCGCCGGCGAGGCGCCGAAAGGCCAGCTCGGCGGCGATGTCGATCTCACCTTCTCGGGCGCACGATGGTCGGGGCCGCGCGCCTTCGCCGAGGCCGGCGTGACGCCGGCGGATATCCAGTACGCCTCGATCTACGACAGCTTCACCATCACCGTGCTGATCCAGATCGAGGATCTCGGCTTCTGCGAAAAAGGCAAGGGCGGAAGCTTCGTCGCCGACGGCAACTTGATCTCCGGCACCGGCAAGCTCCCGTTCAATACCGATGGCGGCGGCCTCTGCAACAACCACCCCGCCAACCGCGGTGGGATGACGAAGGTCATCGAGGCGGTGCGGCAACTCCGCGGCGAAGCGAACCCTTCCGTGCAAGTGAAGAACTGCACGCTCGCCCTCGCCCACGGGACCGGCGGCTCGCTCGGCACGCGCCACGGCAGCGCCACCCTCATCCTGGAACGGGAATGACCCCCATGGCAGACCGCCCGCTCCCCGCACCCGAGCCCAACCCCGAGACCAAGCCCTACTGGGACGCCACGACGGAAGAAAAACTCCTCGTCCGGCGCTGCACCGCTTGCGGCCGCGCACACCACTACCCGCGCGCGCTCTGCCCCTTCTGCTTCAGCGACAAAACCGAATGGCAGACCACCTCGGGCAACGGCACCATCTACTCCTTCAGCGTGATGCAGCGCGCGCCCGTGCCCTACACCATCGCCTACGTCACGCTCGACGAAGGCACGACGATGATGACGAATATCGTCGATTGCGACTTCGATGCGATCCGCATCGGCATGAAAGTGAGGGCGGTGTTCAAGCCAACCGAAGGCGGCCCACCGTTGCCGATGTTCACGCTCGCGTAAGGCCAAGGGGGCTCTGCCCCCTTGGAACCCCCGCCAAGGGCGAGCCCTTGGAACCCGTTCGTTTTGGCAGGCGCTGAGAGCGGTTTGGGCGTTTG
>DATJTV010000300.1:0-5429 GCA_035503055.1 Acetobacteraceae bacterium | reverse complement strand
CCTTCCCCGCCTTGACCGCGTCCCGGCCCTGCCCAATTGCTGATCCCTCTTTTCCCGCAGGACCCCCCATGAGCGACAACACCAAGCCCGTCACCGATCAGAGCTTCGCCACCGACGTTCTCGCGGCCAAAGGGCCGGTGCTCGTCGATTTCTGGGCGGAATGGTGCGGGCCGTGCCGGACGATCGGCCCGGCGCTCGAGGAGCTGGCGGGCGAGTTCGCCGGCCGCATCACGGTCGCCAAGGTGAACATCGACGAGAACCCGCTGACCCCGAACACTTACGCGGTGCGCGGCATCCCGACGCTCATCATCTTCAAGGACGGCAAGCCGGCGGCGACCCAGATCGGCGCCGCGCCGAAGAGCCGCCTCAAGGCCTGGATCGAGAGCAGCCTCTCCGCTTCCGCCTGAAGGTTGACATCCCGGCGGCCGCTTCCGACGTGTTAATATTCGTGGGAAGCGGAGGAGACCGACGATGGTCGACATGAGCATGAACGAAACGATGGCGGATCCGGGCGTGATCCGCGCCGAGTTCGAGAAGCTCCGCGAGGAGCTGGCGGGCATCCGCAAGATGCTCGCCTCCGAGGCGACGGAGCATCTCTCGGGCGTGAAGGAAGCGGCCGAGACACGTTTCGCCGCGCTGCAGGCCGAGATCGAGAAGCTCGCGGGCGAGATGAAGGGCCAGAGCAAGGAGGTCCTTCACGAGATCGACCGCCGGGTGCAGGAACGGCCCTTGACCAGCCTTGCCGTCGCGTTCGGGGTCGGGCTGCTCGCCTCGCAGCTTCTGCGCCGCTAGCTCCCGGCCTCGCCCGCATCCATGAAGCTGCGGCGCCTCGGGCTGGCGCTTGCCGTGGGCGCGGTGGCTTTGGCCGTGGCACTGATCGGGGCGGCGTTCCTGGTCGCGGCCGCCTATCTCTGGCTCGCGAGCGTCCTGCCGCGCGACGCGGCGGCCGCAATCCTCGGCGCGGCTTTGGTCGTCGTCGCACTGCTGCTTCTGCTGCTCGCCCTTCGGCGCCGGCGCCGTGAGCCCCTCGCGCCCGAGGAGGTGGTATTCGCCGCACTCCGCCTGGTCGCCGGCTCCGTCCAGAGCGCGCCGGAGAAGGCGCTGATCGCGGCGCTGATCGCCGGCGTGCTCTCCGAATGGTTCGGCGAACGAAAGGAAAAATCCGGCCGGGATTGAAGCCAAGCCCTCTCTGCACGATGTCCCAAAATCGGAAGGAGAGGAGTCATGAACCGCATTCTCAGCTTGGCGATGGCCGCGGGCTTCCTGCTGGCCGGAGCGCCGCTCGCGCTCGCCGCGCCGACGCAATCCTCGATCTACGGCCATCGCGGCGTTGCCCAGTCCAACGAGACGCCGCCCCCGCCTTTGTTCTCCGTCCTCGGGACCGGGGTGATCGTCGACGCTCCGGTGGCCGCGCCGTACTGCAACTGCGCGACGCAAAACTTCGCGGGCCAGCCGATGCGGGGACGCGAAGCGCCGATCGCGCCGGGGACCGGGTTCTTCGGACGGTAGGCGCCTTCAGCGGATGGGACGGCTTGGCGCTCGCCCGACCCCGCCCTTGAGGGTGCTATGAATCCAACTCAGCGCTGCGGTCACGGGCGGGCCTGATACCCGACCCGACGGGTTTCCCGGCGATCCGCGTCTCGCCGGCCCCTCAGGATAATCGGACTTTCGGCCGGCTTCCTCCGGCCGAGAGCGAACCGGCAGCCCTCGGGCGAGGGACAGAGCGAAGCGGACATCGATGCCGAGGCAGCGGACCGCTGCCGCCAGCGCGAGCCGGGCGTAGGTCGGCCTATCGGGCTATCGGCCAGGCGCGATCCGATAGCGGCGGATGGCTTCAATCCGTGCTTTGGCGACTGTTGCCAAAGCCGTTATCGATCGGGGAAGACCGCACCGACATCAGGCCGACGCCGACCCGTAATATGAGCCTGACTCCGGAGCAGAACGCCTTCATCGATGAGATGCTCGAGGTCGGCGAATACCGCGACGCCAGCGAAGCCGTGCGCGATGCCATCCGCGCGCTGCAACGACGCCGCGCGGAGGAAGCGCTGAAGCTCGAAAATCTGCGCGTGGCGATTCAGAGAGGCGTCGCGGCGCTCGATCGCGGCGCGTTCACGGAGGTCGAGGACTAGGGGGAATACCGATGCCGGCGCGGTTGGGGATCCGAGCGCGCAACGACCGAACTGTTCAGCTCCTATGCGAATGCGCGCAGAACATCGGCCCTCTCATGAAGCCTCCTGGCATTTTGAAATAACAAGGAAACTCAAAACGGAGTGGGGTCATCTTCCGCGCGAAACGGGGCCCCTTCTGGAAATTCATTCACACGCGCAATCAAGGGCATGCGGCCCTTTCGGGCGGGGTCACCCCTGGACGCAATTTCACACGCAGGTGAAGCCACGGATCTTTGAGCGGCGTCCGGTATCGGATGATACGCCATTTTCGTTCCGCAGGATTACCCAACGGTCCGCTCTGCCGTATGCAGAAGGGGCCATTCGATCAGCCATCCCTTTACTCGGAGACGCTCTTCGTAGGTTCGGCGCTTATCGAGCGCAAAGCGCGGAGCGGGCCGAAGAGTTAAGTCGAAGAGATCGTCGAGACCGAACGGTGCCGCAACCTCGCAGTAATCCCGGTCATTCCTCCTGACGGCCACTGCCGTTGCGGTCTCAGGCCAATACTGCATGGCTTCCGTGGCGGAAGCGTACGGAGCGTCGCCGTTGCGTACGTGCATCCTGGCTTGGTTCTTCACGGACCAGTGGACCGACGGGTCCAATGCCTTCAGGATCGCTTCGATTTTCCGATCTTCGGATGGATCGGCCCGCTCGGGGTCGAACCAAGGAACATCAACGTCGCCGGACGGAGGAGACGGTGGTCGCCCATGCAGGTGATCCCAAACGGAGTTCCTGACAAAACCCGCACCCACCCAGCAATCGGGCAGTCGTATGAACCGAACCATATTGAGAAGGCGCCATCGAAGGGAATCGCCCGATATGATGGTCCGGCCTCTCGATGCGTGATCCATCTCTCCGCGCCCTGGGGTTTCTCCTGTTCCATGCTGCTCCCGGCCATGGCAGCTTCGCCTGCCCGAGCACCGCAGGGTAGCACTTGAATCGTCTCAATCGGACAAATTGTCTGCCGACCCCCACAAGAGCGGGATGAGATCGCTCGCGCTCACCCATCCTGCTCCCGGTCATTGTCTTATCGCGTGATTCAGACCTACGGCGCCCGTGTCCCCGCGAACGAGTTCGCGGGGATCCCGGAGCGAAGCGATCCTGGGGTGCCTTGAATCCGCTCGGGAAAACGACTTGGAGCGTGCTCAGCGAGGGTGAACACGCCCTAAGCGGAAAGTGGCGATCGCCCGCCAGCACCCTCCCCGCGCTGCGCTACCCGCTGAGCGAGACCGAGGCGACGGGGAAAGAGGGCGGCTCCAGCCTTGTATTTTCGCGCGCGGTCGAACGCCTCCGGTTCATCCACCTCCGGCGATCGTGCTTTCGGGGATCAATAGATCGTCTGGCGCAGCCGCTCCGGATAGGCGGCGTCATAGGCCGCGCCGCCCACCGCGCCGTCGGTCAAGGCCGCCAGAACCGCGCCCGCGCTCGGCAACGCCGAGCGCGGCAGACGCTTCGCCGGATTCCAGAGATCCGAGCGCACCACAGCCTTCTGGCATTGGAAATAGACCCGATCGACGGAAACGATGATGACCGAGCGCGGCAGCTTGCCCTGGGCGGGGAAGCGCGCGAGCAGTTCGGGCGCCACCGAGATCGCGCCGCGCCCGTTCACCCGCAAGGTTTCGCCCACGCCCGGAATCAGGAACAGGAGCGCGAGCCGCGGGTCATGGACCAGGTTGCGGAGCGAGTCGACGCGGTTGTTGCCGCGCCGGTCCGGGATCAGCAGGGTGCGCTCATCGCTGACCACGACGAACCCCGGCGGATCGCCGCGCGGCGAGACATCGAGTCCGCCCGGTCCCGCCGTTGCCAGTGCCACGAACGGCGCGGCCTCGATGAAGGCACGATAAATCGGCGGAACGTGATCCACCTCCTTGCGCAGCGATGGCTCCGACGGGGCGCCGTACAGCGCCGCCAGCGTGCTTTCGTCGGTGATCAGGTGCGGGTCCCGGTCGGCCGCATTCATGGGCGAAATTCTCCGCGAGCGAGCTCGGCACTCTAGGGATCGCGCGCCGATCTGTGAATACGCGCGAAACGGCATGCGGTCCTTTCCGGCGGGGTCGCTTTTGGAGGCAATTTCACGGAATACGCGGGCAACGCTGCCCCCGCTCTTGAAGTATCCTGGCATCAGAAGCCGCTTCGCTTCAGGTCCACGATGCGCACGACCATGCCGCGCCTCGGGTCGAACGGCAGCGCCTCGAACCCGACCCGGCTGTAGAAAGCCCGGACCTGGTCATCGAGCGGATGCGTCAGCACGCCAAAGCACCCGATCTCGTCCGAAAAGCGCACGGCCGTCGTGAGCGCAAACAGCATCAGCGAGCGCGCGCACCCGCTTCCCTGGTACTGCCGGTCAACCGCAAGCTGGCCCAGCAGCAGGGCCGGGATCGGGTCGGGCCGGTCGCGCTGGGCCGATTTCGGAAGATGCGCACGCTCGATTTGGCCGGCGCTCAGTGCCACAAAGCCCGCTATCGCCGAGCTCGCCGCGTCGCAGATGACGCTGGTACGGGTCACATTGGCTTCCTGATTGTGCCAGGCGTGCCGGCGGAACCACTGGTTCAGGGAGTCCCGACCGCAATCGAATGTATTCCTCTCGTCGGCGACGGCGAGCGGCCGCGGCTTGGTCAGTCCTGCCATACGGGGCGGCTGGCGGCGAGCTCACCGAGCGCGGGAACCTCCTTGGCCGGCGAACCGACCCATGCCTCGAATTTCTTCCAGTGCTCGGCTGGGATCGTCACGATCCGACGCTCGAGTACCTCGATTTCCGCCGCCTCTATGGCCCTGCGCCGGACGAAATCGCTCAGACTGGTGCGCGCCTGTTCCGCCGCGACCTCCAAGAGCTCCCGCTCATTGGGGCTGACACGGACGCTCACGACCGGCGAAACATTGGACATCCGAGAACCTCACCGTCTGTATGACAATAGCATACAGTGGACGCCACCCTCAATGTCGCAAACGCTCTACCCCGCGTCGGCCAAAGCGCCCCGGCGCTCGCGGGCGGGCGCGGGCAGCGTCTGGCCGTCGATCTCCAGCCGCTGGCGCGGCAGCCCGTGCGGATACTCGGTCTGGAGGAATTCGATCAGCTTCTCGCGCACGTAGCAGCGCAGGTCCCAGGCCTGCCCGGAATCGCGCGCCGAGACGAGCGCGCGCAGCTGGATCGTCGTCGGCAGCGCCTCCACCACCTGGAGCACCACCACCTTCCCGCTCCAGAGCGGCGAGGAACGCACGATCTCGTCGAGCTTCTTGCGCAAAGATTCGACCGGGACGGTGTAA
>DATJTV010000299.1:0-2959 GCA_035503055.1 Acetobacteraceae bacterium | reverse complement strand
TCGTTGGCGAGCTTGATCGCCTCCTCCTCCGTCTTGAAGCGGAAGAGCGGCGCCACCGGCCCGAAGGTCTCCTCGCGGAAGATGAGCGCGGTCGCCGGCACATCGGCGAGCACCGTCGGCTCGAAGAAATTGCCGCCGAGCTTATGGGGCTTGCCGCCGGTGATCACCCTGGCGCCGCGGCGCACGGCGTCGGCGATATGCTCCTCGACCTTGGCGACGGCGGCTTCATTGATGAGCGGGCCTTGCGTGACGCCCGGCTCCATGCCGTTGCCGACCTTCAGCTTCTCGACCTCGGCCTTGAGCTTGGCCGAGAAGGCATCGAACACGGAATCCTGCACCAGGAGGCGGTTGGCGCAGACGCAGGTCTGGCCGGTGTTGCGGTATTTGCTCGCCATCGCGCCGGCGACCGCGGCGTCGAGGTCGGCATCGTCGAAGACGATGAAGGGCGCGTTGCCGCCGAGCTCCATGCTCGTCTTCTTGATCGTCGGCGCGCACTGGGCGATGAGCTTCGCCCCCACCTCGGTCGAGCCGGTGAAGGAAAGCTTTCGAACGAGGGGGTTGGAGGTGATCTCCGCGCCGGTCTCGCCGGAGGGGCCGGTGATGACGTTGCAAACCCCGGCCGGCATGCCCGCCCGCTCGGCGAGCACGGCGAGTGCCAGCGCCGAGAACGGCGTCTGGCTCGCGGGGCGGATCACGCCGGTGCAGCCCGCGGCCCAGCCCGGGCCGGCCTTGCGGGTGATCATCGCGGCGGGGAAGTTCCAGGGGGTGATCGCGGCGAAGACGCCGATCGGCTCCTTCTGCACGACGATCCGCCGCCCCTTGGCGTTCTGCGGGATGGTGTCGCCGTAGACGCGCTTTCCTTCCTCGGCGAACCATTCGATGAAGCTCGCGGCATAGGCGATTTCGCCGCGGCTCTCGGCGAGCGGCTTGCCCTGCTCGGCCGTCATGATGAGCGCCAGATCCTCGGTGTTGGCGATCATCAGATCGAAGAGCTTGCGCAAGATCGCCGCCCGCTCCTTGGCGAGCATCGAACGCCAGGCGGGAAAGGCACGGGCGGCCGCCTCGATCGCGCGGCGGGTCTCGGCCGCGCCGAGCGCCGGCACTTCGCCCACGGCCTCGCCGGTCGCGGGGTTCTTCACCACGATGGTGCGGCCGCTATCCGCCTCGACCCATTTTCCGTCGATGCAGTTCGCCTGGCGCAGCAGCGTCGGGTCCTTGAGCGGCAGGGGAGAGACGGGGTTCAGCATGGCGATCCTCCTGATCCGGCTTTCCGCCAAGATAGGTGCCCGGCGCCCCGATGTCAGCGTCGCCCTACTCGACTGTCACGGACTTGGCGAGGTTGCGCGGCTGATCGACGTCCGTGCCCTTCAGCACCGCCACGTGATAGGCGAGGAGCTGCACCGGGATCGCGTAGAGGATGGGGGCGACGACGGGATCGACCGGCGGGAGCACCACGGTCTCGGCGGCGATCCGGGAAAGCTTCCGCGCCCCCTCCTCGTCGCTGAAGACGATGACCTTGCCGCCGCGCGCCGCTGCCTCCTGGAGGTTCGAGGCGGTCTTCTCGAAGAGTGGGCCGGAGGGCGCGATCGCGATCACCGGGACGGAGGGATCGATCAGCGCGATCGGGCCGTGCTTCATCTCGCCGGCCGCGTACCCTTCGGCGTGGATATAGCTGATCTCCTTCAATTTGAGCGCGCCTTCGAGCGCGATCGGATGGCAGAGGCCGCGGCCGAGATAGAGAACGTCGCGGGCCTCGGCGACGCGCTCGGCGAGGCGGCGGATCCGCGCCTCCTGCTCGAGCACGAGCGCGGCGCGGCCGGGCACCTCGAGCAGAGCCGCCGTGAGGGCGGCCTCCACCTCGCGCGCGATCGCCCCACGCGCGCGGGCCGCGGCGATCGCAAGGCAGGCGAGGACGGCAAGCTGCGCGGTGAACGCCTTCGTGCTCGCGACCCCGATCTCGGGGCCGGCGACGGTCTCCAGCACCACGTCCGCTTCGCGCGCCATCGTGCTCTCCGGCGCGTTCAGCACCGCGAGCACGTGCTGCTCGGCGTCGCGGAGGAAGCGGAGCGCGGCGAGCGTGTCGGCCGTCTCGCCCGATTGGCTCACCAGCACCGCGAGCCCGCCCTTGGAGAGCGGCGGGGCGCGGTAGCGGAGCTCGCTCGCGACGTCCGCGTCCGCGGGGAGGCGTGCGAGGCTCTCAAGCCAAAAGCGGCCGACGAGGCCGGCATAGAAGGCCGAGCCGCAGGCGCTGATCGTGACGCGCGGGACGCGGGCGAGATCGAACGGCAGCGCGGGCAAAGCGACCGTTCGCGCCAGCGGATCGATCATCCGGCCGAGCACGTCGCCGAGCACCGCGGGATGCTCGTGCAGCTCCTTCTCCATGAAGTGGCGGAAGGCGCCCTTGCCGATCAGCGCGCCGGTGAGCGAGGTCTGCTTCACCTCGCGCGCGACGGGCGCGCCGTCGGCGCCGAAGAAGCGGGCATCGTCGCGCGTCAGCACCGCCCAGTCCCCGTCCTTGAGGAAGGCGACGCGGCGGGTGAGCGGGGCGAGGGCGAGCGTGTCCGAGCCGAAATACATCCCGCCCTCGCCGAACCCGACCGCGAGCGGCGCGCCGTGCTGCGCGCCGATCATCAGCTCGGGATGGCCGGCGAAGATCATTGCCAGCGCGTAGGCGCCCTCGAGCCGGCGGAAGGCGGCGCCGGCCGCTTCGATCGGGTCCATCCCCTGGCCGAGGTTGAAATCGACCAGCCGGGCGACGGTTTCCGTGTCGGTCTCGGTTTCGAACTCCTGGCCCGCTTCCTCGAGCTCGGTGCGGAGCTCGGCGTGGTTCTCGATAATCCCGTTGTGCACGACCGAGACGCGCGCGGTGCCGTGCGGATGGGCGTTGGTTTCGGTCGGCGCGCCGTGCGTCGCCCAGCGCGTGTGCCCGATGCCGGTGGTGCCGGGCACCGGATCGCGC
>DATJTV010000298.1:0-4549 GCA_035503055.1 Acetobacteraceae bacterium | reverse complement strand
CATCCGCGGCAACCTCGCCCAGGGCATCGACCATTTCTTCATCACCGACGACAACCTCGCGCGCAACCGCAACTGGGAGCCGATCTTCGACCGGCTGATCCACATGCGCGAGGAGGAGGGCCTTTTCTTCCGGTTCATCATCCAGGTGGACACGCTCTGCCACAAAATCCCGGGCTTCATCGAAAAGGCGGCGCGCGCCGGCGTGACGCGCGTCTTCATCGGGATGGAGAGCATCAACCCGGACAGTTTGATCGCCGCGAAGAAGCGGCAGAACCGCATCTCGGAATATCGCCGCATGCTGCTCGCCTGGAAGAGCGTGGGCTGCTTCACCTATGCCGGCTACATCCTGGGGTTTCCGGGCGATACGCCGGAGACGATCGTGCGCGATATCCGCATCATCCAGCGCGAGCTGCCACTCGATCTGCTCGAGTTCTTCTGCCTCACGCCACTGCCGGGCTCGGAGGACCACAAGCGGTTGTTCACGACGGGCGTTCCGATGGACCCGGACATGAACAAATACGACCTCGAGCACGTCTGCACGGGGCATGCGCTCATGTCGAAGCCGGAATGGGAGCGCGCGTACCGGCTGGCGTGGGAGACCTACTACACGCCCGAGCATATGGAGCGGGTGATGCGGCGGGCGGGGGCGAGCGGGATCAGCCCCGGCAAGATGATGTTTTTGCTCCTCTGGTTCTGGGGTTGCGTGACGCTCGAGAAAATCCATCCGCTCGAGGGCGGCTATCTGCGGCGCAAGGTGCGGACCGAACGAAGGCCCGGCCTGCCGGTCGAGAACCCGTTTCTCTTCTATCCGCGTTACGTGGCGGAGCTGGTTGTGAAGCACGCGCGGATCGGGCGGATGATCTGGCGGATGGCGAAGGTGCGGCGCGCGGTCAAGCGTGACCCGAACCGCCGCGCCTACATGGACACCGCGCTCACGCCGGTCTCGGACGAGGAGATGGACGCGCTCGAGATGTTCACCGCGACCGAGGCGGCGCGCGGCGCGGCGGACAAGGCCAAGCGCGATCTTGCGCGGACCCGCGCGGGGAGTTCTTCCCCCCTGCAGCGGCGCCCCGTCGCGCAGGCGTGAGGGGTTCCCCGCGCGGGAGGGCGTATATGGCTTACGAGTTCGCCGCGGGTTGGCGGTGCACCCAGTGCTCATAGGTGGAACCGCGCAGTTCGAGCGTGCATGCGCAGACCGCCCCGAGCCGCTCAGCCACGCGTTTCGATGCGTGATTGTCGGGCCGAATGAAGCTCGCGGCCCGAGGGACCGGGAAGCGGTCGAACAACCAATCGCGTGCTGCCACGGCAGCTTCGGTCGCGAAGCCCTGTCCCCAAAAGGGCCGATCCAACGAATACGCGATCTCCGGCTCCGGCCAGTCGAGCGGCTGGAAGATGCCGACGCTGCCGATGAAGACGCCGCCGGCGATTTTTTCGCAGGCCCACATGCCATAGCCGCGCAAAGCCCACTGGCCGAGAGACGTCGCCATCGTGCGCCAGACTTCGACCGGAGTGGAGATGCGGCCCGTGACCAGGTAGCGCATGACTTCCGGGTTCGCCTGCATCGCCGAATAGGCATCGAGGTCGCCGGCGCGAAACGCGCGCAGCCTGAGCCGATCGGTTGTGAGCGTCGGAATTTCGAAGGTTGTCATGTCTTGCCTCTGGTAGGCGGCGACGCGTTCACACGAGCTCGATGCGGGCGGCATGGCCGGAAGCGGCGGCCGCTCCGCGAGTTGGCGGATCTCGCTCAGCAGGTGGTCGGGCAGCGACATGCCTGCCGACGCTGCGACGCCAGGACCGCTCACTACCGGCGTTGCGATCAGCGCTCGAACCTGACGGTTCTCACCCGCAACGTGAGGGGTTTCAAGGGGCCCGGCACTCGTACTCTGAATACTCTGAACCCTTTCGATCGCATGCCCGGTTAGATCAACAAGGTGGTGGACGGGTGCGCCTTTCTTAGCTAAATTAGCTTAGCTAAGGAAGGGGCCATGGAAACCGTCACCATCCACGCCGCAAAGACGACCCTCTCGCAGCTTTTGGCGCGTGTCGAAGCGGGTGAGGAAATCATCCTGGCGCGCGGCAAGGAACCGATCGCGAAACTTGTACCCTTCCACCGGCGGCCGACGAAGCGCCAGTTCGGCGCGCTGCGCGGGGCGATCAGCGTCGGACCTGAATTTTTCGAGCCTTTGCCGGAGCACGAGCTGGCGGCGTGGGAATAGGACGTGAATCTGCTGCTTGACACGCACGCCTTTCTCTGGTGGCTCGCGGGCGATCCATCGCTTTCTGTCGCGGCACGAACGGCGATCGCGGACGAGGGCAACGGTATTTTCATCAGCGCCGCTTCGGCCTGGGAAATAACGACGAAGCACCGGATCGGAAAATTGCCCGGCGTTGCGGCGATCGTTGCCGATGTCGCGGGCGCGGCCGTCGATCAGGGCTTCATCGGCCTGCCGATAAGCCTGCGGCATGGACAAGTGGCAGGCGCGTTGCCCGGGCCTCACCGTGATCCGTTCGACCGGATGCTGATCGCCCAGGCGGTGCTGGAAAATCTCGTACTCGTGTCCAATGAAGAGAATTTCGACGCCTATGGCGTCGGACGATTGTGGTGAGGCGGCGGCCGGGCGTTCACACGAGCTCGATGCGGGCGGCATGGCCGGAAGCGGCGGCAAGACGCCGGTCGCGCGTCAAGCGTGGTGCGTCGAGCGCTTCCGCCAGCGCCGCGTACACCGCGTCATAGGAAGTGAGGTTGCGCCTCAATTCCCAGACGCGCGGGAGCAGCAAACCGTGCGGATAGCGGCGGAGCGGAAAGTCGGCGAGGTCGGCAAGCTCGGCGCGGCCACGCTCGGGATCGATCTCGCGGGAAGCCGCGTAGCGGCGGACGACCTGCGCCACTTCAACGTCGAGCAGATGGGGCGCGTGCAGCGTTTGCCGGGGACCGAAAAGCCGGCTTTCCGCCGCTTCGGCGGCCGGCGTGCGGAGCAGCGCTTCGAGCAGGGCCGAAGCGTCGACGACGATCACGCGCGGTCGCGTTCGGCGCGAACCGCCTCGGCCGGCGCGACGGAAGGCGTTACTCCCGGCCGGCGCTCCAGGCAGGCGCGCAGCTCGGCGAGCGTCGGCCGCTCGGCCGCCTCGCGGATCTCGTTCAGCAGGTAGTCGGAGAGCGACATGCCGGCGAGCGCCGCGCGCGACTTGAGCCGGCGATGCAGCGCGTCGGGCACGTTGCGGATCTGGATCATCGCCGACATGCGCAAAGTGTAAAAACATGTGGAACACATGTCCACCGGCATGCGGCGTCAGTGCGCGAAGAGGTCGGGCTCCTCGTAGCCGAGAAGATCGAGTGCTGCGCGCTCCGGCAGGAAGGCGAAGCAGGCCTCGGCGAGCTCAAGGCGCCCCTCGCGCTCGAGCAGCGTCTCGAGCCGCGCCCAGAGCGCGTGCAGATGGAGAACGTCCGAGGCGGCGTAGGCGAGCTGCTCGGGGGAGAGCTCCGCGGCGCCCCAGTCCGAGGTCTGCTGCTGCTTGGCGAGATCGACGCCGAGCAGCTCCCGGCAGAGCTCCTTGAGCCCGTGCCGGTCGGTGAAGGTGCGCACGAGCTTGGAGGCGATCTTCGTGCAGCGGACCGGAGCCACGCGGACGCCGAGGGATTTCGCGAGGATCGCCACGTCGAAACGGGCGAAGTGCATCAGCTTCACCACCGCCGGGTCGGCGAGAAGGCGCTTGAGGTTGGGGCAGTCGGCGCCGCGGCCACCCATGCGCTCGGGGATGATCTGCACCAGATGCGCGACGCCGTCACCGGCGGAGAGCTGGACGAGGCAGAGCCGATCGCGATGCGGGTTGAGCCCCATCGTCTCGGTGTCCACCGCCACCACCGGTCCGAACGAGAGCCCCTCGGGCAGATCGTTCCGGTGGAGGTGGATGGTCGCGTCGAGTTGGAACTGGGTCAGGCCTGCCACGTCTCTCGCTTTGCCCCAATTCTTTCGCTGCGCGATGGTGCCCAGGAGAAGACTCGAACTTCCACGACCTTGCGGCCACAGGTACCTGAAACCTGCGCGTCTACCAATTCCGCCACCTGGGCACGGACGGCAGGTGCGAGCGGGCCGGCCATGTAACGCCCGCCCCCTGGCGCGTCAACACCGCGCGGCTTGAGAGAAAAATGCCGCTAGCCTATTCACCCCCGCGAGGCTGTTGCGGGCGCGAAGGAGAGGCGGGTGGCGGGACGCAGGGTGGCGACGGTGTTCGGCGGCTCGGGCTTCCTGGGCCGCTACGTGGTGAAGCGGCTCGCCGCCGCGGGGCAGGTGGTGCGCGTCGCGGTCCGGGATACGGAGGCGGCGCTGTTTCTCAAGCCCATGGGCGCGGTGGGCCAGATCGTGCCGCTCTATGCCGACCTCAAGCGCCCGGACACCATTCCGCGCGCCGTCGAGGGCGCCGATATCGTGGTCAACCTGGTCGGCATCCTGGCCGAGCACCGGCCGGGCGATTTCCAGCGCATCCACGCCGCGGGCGCGGGCGCGATCGCGGGCGCGAGCGCCGAGGCCGGGGTCGCGCATCTCGTGCA
>DATJTV010000297.1:0-5341 GCA_035503055.1 Acetobacteraceae bacterium | reverse complement strand
CCGCTGCCTTAAGACAGGCAATGCGACGAGCGGCATTTCCATTGGATTATGCGGAGCGCAAACTGCTGGAACCGCCGGAAAACCGGCCCGCTAAGGCCGACGCTCCGCATAATCCCGCTCTACGCATAATCGGTCCTTATGCGGAGCATCGCATAAGGCCGATTATGCGGAGTGATGTGTTATGGGGAGCGGCGTGGTGGGAGCCCAGGGTTTCGGCGAGTTTTGGCGTGGCCACGCTCCACATAATCCCGAGGGTAAGAGAGCGCGGCGCCTCGCTGGTGGCGAAGCGCCGCGGGTCGGTCAGCGCGACCAGATGAGCTTGTGCTCGCCGTTGTCGCCCTGAACCAGGGAGGCGTAGACCGGGCCGGTGAAGGACGGATCGTCGAGCTTGAGCGAGAGGTATTCGGCGCCGGTGTCCTTGGCGGCCTTGCTCCAGCCCGCGCCGAACTCGACGCCGTTGGCGGTGACCCGGTAGTCGGGGCCGCGCTCGTTGTCCTTGGTGACGGGCCGGATGGTCGCCTTGGTGTTGATGTTGAGGGTGCGGATCGTGCCGGTGAAGACGCCGTCGTCGCCGCGGGTGAAGCTGCCGATCTGAGCCATTGTCGTATCTCCTGACTGTTCCTCGAGCCGCCCCATGCGGCCTCGATGGCGGTCTTGAGGCGACGGGACGGCCGGCCTGCACCCTTCAGGGCCGCAGCGTCAGCGGAGGGCGGCGGCAGCCGAGCTTGTTGGCTCGCGAGGAATGACCGCGCAGCGGTCAGGGGAAGAAGGTCGGCGAAGCCGTTGCGGGCCTGAGGTCCGGCCCGGCGCCAGACCAGCCTGCAGAGAGGCCGCTTGGGCGGCTTGGGCACAGTCGCCCGGAGAGAACGACGCAGATCGGCAGTGACCGCGGCAAAGCACGCCCATCCCGCACGCCCCATCGCACCATAACACTAGGGCGACGAGGTTTCTTATCTCAGCGGCCGGCTCCAGCGTCGACCGGGTGTCGAATCCACCGTCAAGGACTCGGTCGACGTGGGCTCAGGGTTAGCGCGCAGCACCGGCGGGAGTCAGCCTTGATCCGCTCAACTCGCTGCTGGCCTGACGGATGATCTGCCATCCGCCGCTCATGCCGAGGACAGCCATGATGCCGGCCACCACGAGGTCCGGCCAGGCGGCGCCCGTCCCGAACACGCCGGCAGCGGCCCCCAGCACCGCAAGATTGCCGATCGCATCGTTGCGCGAGCAGATCCACACAGAGCGCATGTTCGCTTCGCCCGCGCGGAAGCGGTAGAGCATCAGCGCGATGCCGCCGTTTGCGAACAGCGCCACTACGCCGACGATGCTCATCGTCTTGGCGCCAGGCAACGTGCCGGCGTAGGTATGCCACGCGGTAGAGGCCAGAACCTCCGTGGCAAGAAGGGCAAGCGACCAGCCTTTCAGCAGTGCTGCCCGCGCGCGCCAGGTGATGGCCATGCCGACAACACTCAGACTGATCATGTAATTCGCCGCGTCGCCGAGGAAGTCGAGTGCATCGGCCTGGAGCGATGCAGACCCTGCGGCGACGCCGGCGCCGATTTCAGCGAGGAACATGCCGGCGTTGATGCCGAGGGCGATCCAGAGCGCCCGCCGCCATTGCCGATTGTTCTGAGCTTTGCTTGAAGAGCAAGTATCGTGGTGGCAGCAGCCGACCATATGTCACCTCGCCAGATCCGACGTGACACCCTATATGGACTCTGTAGTCACTACAGGGTCAAGCGGGATGACGAGCTTTTCAATCGGCGAACTGGCCAGGCGGACGCTCACCAAGGTCGAGACGATCCGCTACTATGAACGCATCGGCCTTCTACCCGAACCAGCGCGGACCGAAGGCAACTACCGCTCGTATGACCGAGCGCAGCTTGGCCGCCTGAGCTTCATTAAGCGCGCCCGCGACCTTGGCTTCTCTATCCATCAGGTCCGCGAACTCCTCGATCTCGCTGACCAGCGCGATCGGTCATGCGAGGCGGTCGACGTGATCGCTCGCCAGCATTTGGTTGAGGTGGAGCGCAAGATCGCCGATCTGGCCGCGCTGCGCGACGAGCTTTCCGACGTGCTTGGACGCTGCCGGCGCGGCACGGTCGCGGACTGCCGCGTCATCGAGACGCTCGTGCCGGCTCCGGCTTAAAGATGGCCCGCCCGGTTCGGCGCCGGAGCCTTCAGAGAGGATGCTTGAGCGGCTTTCGCCGACGGCAGTAACGGAGACCGGCGCCGGGAGGATGAACCGATCGCAAAGCATCAGTCGAATAGCAGCACTGTTCGGGTCCAATATGGAGCCTTGCCATACCGCCGCGATGAAGCCGGCGAGGTCGAAGTCCTGCTTCTCACATCGCGGACCCGCCAGCGCTGGATCATCCCGAAGGGGTGGCCGATCAAAGGATTGAAGCCAGCGAGGTCGGCGGCCCGTGAAGCATTCGAAGAAGCCGGTGTGCGGGGCGTGGTCAGCAGCAAGCCGATCGGACGCTTCACATACAACAAGCTGCTCGACGAGGATGACCGGGCCGTGATCTGTGAGATCACCGTCTTTCCGCTCGCTGTGAAGCGGCAGCTCAAGGTCTGGCCAGAGATCGAGCAGCGAGAGACTCGCTGGCTCGCTGTCAGCGAGGCCGCGGCCCTGACCGATGAAGACGGGCTCAGGCCTTTATTGGAGGCCTTCTCCGCAAAGATGGACGCCAAGCGCAAGCCCGCCTCGGAGCGACGGCCGGGATGACAGGCGCCATCCCGGTCCGCCCGCATCATTGCGAGGCCGTCGTCTCCTTCAGCAGCGAGGCGATAAGCGCATCCGGAGCCTTGAACCGACCCCGACGCAGCTCCGGCGGGATCATGGCCTCGACCGCTTCCAGCTTCTCGCTCGGATCCACGCGGAGATAGACCTCGGTTGTGCGGATATCGGCATGGCCGAGCCACAGCGCCACCTTCCGGATGTCGCGCGTCGCCTGGAGCATGATCACCGCGCAGCTATGTCGGAGCTGATGTGGTGAGACCGTGTGGCCGCGGAGCGGTGGGCAGGACACGGCCGCGGCACGGGCGTGCTTGTCGAGCACGTACTCGAAGCCCGCCCGCGTCATCGCCGCTCCCTCGGCGTTGACGAACAGCTCCGGCGTCGGCATCGGACCACGCACGCTCAGCCAACCGCGGATGTCGCGGGCGGTCTCCGTCCAGAGGGGCAGGCAGCGCTCCTTGCGACCCTTACCGCGAACCTTCACGCTCGGCGTTCGGCCCAGCACGACGTTTTCCAGAAGGACGCCGACCAGTTCGGAGACGCGCAGCCCGCCGGCGAAGCAGAGGTGTATCATCGCCCGGTCACGGATGCCCGATCGTGTCGTCAGGTCGGGCGCATTCAGGATCGCGCGCACCTCCTCGATGGTCAGATGACGGATGAGCTTCTGGTCGTAACGCTTGGCTGGAATGGCATCGATCCGTCCCACCTGCGCCAGCGCCGAGGGCACATGATGCTCGACGTAGCGCATGAACGAGCGAACGGCGGCAAGCCGCAGATTGCGGGTAGCCGCACCGTTCCCGCGTTCCTGCTCTATATGCCTCAGGAAGTCGACGATGAGCGGCGCATCGAGCTGCTCGATCGAGAGTCGGGATGGCCGTGTCCCGATCCGCGTTGCGGCATACTCCAACAGCAGCCTGAAGCTGATGGCATAGGTCTCGCAGGTCTGCGGACTATAGCCGCGCCGGCGGGGCATGTAGTCCCGCAAGAAGGTCGTGATGAGGGGCGCGAGCGGCGTCATGCTGCCTCGCTTCCGACCAGCATCTCCGCGGCCGCGGCGATATCGGTCATCATCTCGGGCGTCGCCTGCAGATACCGGTAGGTCTGGCGGATATCGACGTGGCCCAGGTAGGTTGAGAGTGCGACGAAGTGACGGGCGACCTCGCCCCTCTGAACCCCACACTGCTCCAGCACGTGTGTCGCGAAGGTATGCCGCAGGTCGTGATGCGCGGCCGGCGGGGGCGACCGGGCGCGATATTTGCTCGTTTGAGGAGGCAGTTGAAGGTCTGGTTCACCGTGCTCGGGCAGAGCGCGAATGTCGCACCGACGGGAATAGGCAATCGCAGTCGGCAGCGACGCGGCTGCCGCGTTCCAGATAGGGACCGACCGCCGCGACAACGGTCGGGTGTAGCGGCACGATGCGGCTCTTGCAGAACTTTGTCTCGCGGATCTGCAGCACGCCGTCGGGCCATACGTCGCCGGTCCGGAGGGCGATCGCTTCGGAGATGCGTAGTCCCGTCGCGGCGATCAACCCGAACATGGCGACGTAGAGTTCGCGCCGCAGTGGGTTCGGGCGCTGACGCCGTAGCTTCCCTGCAGCATCCAGAATGCGCGCGATCTCGTCGGCCGTGTAGATATATGGGATCGGCCGGGTCTTCCGAACCGCGAAGGGATTGCGCGCCGGAACCTCGTGCCGGGGATCTTCGGCATGGAGGAAGCGCGCTAATAGCGCCAGGTTCCGGAAGCGTTCCGCCCGGGCCTCCTGCGTACGCCCCGCTGCCGTCACCCAGGCGTGGACCGTCGCGGTCTTGACATGTGTCTCGCCGCGCGAAGCAACGTAGTCAGTGAACGCCCGCAAATGGCGCGCTGGGTTGCGCAACTTGTAGCCGAGGGTTCGGCGCAGCGCGATATAGCGATCGACGACGTCATCACTCAGCACGGCAACCTCCCGCCCCAGGGCTGCGCAATCTCGGACAGAAGGGCAACGTCCACCTTGGCGTAGAGGGCCGTCATAGATGGCGAGCCGAACGCAGGCACCCGAAAGCGTCGGCACCCAGAGGAGGCTCCCGCCCTTGACTCATTAGAGAACACTATCCCTCGACTCCAGCCGCCCGGTGAGCGCAGAGAGCGGTCATTGTTCGACGGTGCGGCGAAGGGTCAAAACGACCCATGGCGAGTAACTCGCGCTGCGGCGATCTTCCCAATGAGGACCCGGTGAGCGATCTACCTTGGGAATGTAAGATATAGGGGGGTATACTATCCGGTCGATGGAGAGTTAGGTGGCGCACACGATCCGCGAGAAAACCAAGCTGATTAGCCGGGTGCGCCGGATACGCGGCCAAATAGAGGCGGTCGAACGCGCCCTCGAAGAGGAAAAGGGCTGCGCCGACGTGTTGCAGCTGATCGCTGGCGCGCGAGGCGCCATCAACGGCCTGATGGCCGAAGTAATTGAAGATCACATCGTTCTACACGTGGCTGATCACGTGCTGGCTCAGGATCAACGCAACGAAGGCGCTGCCGAACTGATCGACGTTGTGCGCGCCTACCTCAAGTAAATCGGAGTTCGTCAGCATGGTTGTTGAGAACACCGTTCATCACCCGACA
>DATJTV010000296.1:0-3596 GCA_035503055.1 Acetobacteraceae bacterium | reverse complement strand
GCGCCGGTGGTTCATGACGCCGGAGAACCATGCGGCGGCGATCGGCATCATCGCCCGCTTCATGCACCTTCCCGAATCCGAACTGGAATATGTCTTCACCCATCAGGACTATTACCGCGACCCGTGGAGCCGGCCGAACATCCCGGGCGTGCAGACGCCGATCGACATCGCGCACCGGATCGGCGTGCTGAAGGAGGCCATCACGGTGGCGCCTTCGCACTCGGACCTCAGCTTCCTCGACGAGGCGAAGAAGCGGATCACGGAACCCTCATGAACGTGGCACCGGCGCGGCCCGCCGAGGAAGCGGGGATCGTCATCGAGCACCTCTCGCACACCTATGCGCCCGAAGCAGGGACGGGGGTGCTGGCGCTCGACGATGTTTCGCTCACGGTGAAGCGGGGAAGCTTCCACGCTTTGCTCGGGCCGAGCGGGTGCGGCAAGAGCACGCTACTCTTTTGCATCGGCGGGTTCTTGCCGCTTCAGGCCGGACGCATCCGCACGGCACGCGGGCCGGTCACCGGGCCGGGGCCGGAGCGCGGCGTCGTCTTTCAGAACTTCGCTCTCTTCCCCTGGAAGACGGTGCGCGAGAACGTGCTCTACGGGATCTGGAAGCGCCGCATCCGCGGGGCGGCCGCAAGAGAGATTGCCCAGCACTTCATCGATCTCGTCCATCTCACCGGCTTCGAGGGAAGCTTTCCCTCGCAGCTCTCGGGCGGAATGCAGCAGCGCGCGGCGCTGGCCCGCACGCTCGCCGCCGAGCCGGACATCCTGCTCATGGACGAGCCGTTCGGCGCGCTCGACGCGCAGACGCGCCGGATCATGCAGGAAGAGCTGCTGGCGATCTGGCGGCAGACGGAGAAGACGGTCGTCTTCGTCACCCACGACGTCGCCGAGGCAGTCTATCTCGCCGATGCGATCTCAGTGATGAGCGCGCGGCCCGGGCGCATCCGCGAGACCGTGGCGGCCGGCTTCAACCGGGACCCCGATCCGGCCGTGGTCAGGCGCCCGGCCTTCACCGACCTGGTCGAGCTTCTCTGGGAGCTGGTGAAGAGCGAGGTGGAGGCGTGCCGTCCGGCTTTGGCGAGCGTCGCGTGAGAGGAATATTCGTCCGCTATGCGCCGCTTCTGATCATCGCCCTGGTCTGGGAGGCGGTCACGCGGCTCGGCCTCGTCTCCGGTACGCTGCTGCCGCCTTTCTCGACGGTTCTTCTCTCGTTCGTGACGCTGCTGCGTGACGGCACTCTCGTTCCGAACGCGCTCGCCTCGCTCATGCGCGGCGCAGCGGGGCTCGCACTCGCGATCGCCGGGGGATCGGCGCTCGGCGCGGGTATGGCGCTCAGCCCGCGCGTCGATACGGCGGTGGGCCCGCTCGTGCAGGCCTTCTATCCGCTGCCGAAGACCGCGCTGGTGCCGCTCGTGATGGTCTGGTTCGGCCTCGGCGACATGGCGAAGATCGTGCTGATCTTCCTGGGCTGTCTGCTGCCCGTCATCCTCGGCACCTATAACGGGCTCAGGGGCGTGGACCGCGTGCTCGCCTGGTCGGCACGGAGCCTCGGCGCCTCGCGCCGCGAAGTGGTGCGGGAGGTCCTGTTCCCCGCCGCCATGCCGCAGATCCTGACCGGGCTGCGCACGGCCACGGCCTTCGCGTTCCTGCTGATGGTCGCCTCCGAGCTGATCATCGCCAACAACGGGCTTGGCTATCTGATCGGCTCGCTCGGCGACAATGGCGCTTACCCCGCGATGTTCGCTTCGATCCTCACGGTCACCGCGCTCGGCTTCCTCGCCGACCGCGGGTTCGCCGCAATTTCGCGCCGCCTGCTGCGCTGGCGCGCGTGAACGGCAGCAAGCTCAAGCGGCTCCATCGGGCCGCGCTCCGCTCGGTCTCCTTCCTCGTGCTGCTGGCGCTGTGGGAGATTGCGAGCCGGTTCGATTTGATCCGCCCGTTCCTGCTGCCGCCGCTGGCGTCGGTTCTTGCCCGGCTCGCGAGCGATCTCGTCTCCGGCGCCTTCGCGCTCAACGCCGGGCTCACGCTCTACCGCACGCTCGCGGGCTTCGCGCTCGCCTCGCTCGTCGGCATCCCGCTCGGCATCCTGATCTCGCGCCACCGCCTCGTGGGCTGGTTCGTCGAGCCGATCGTCTCGGTGGGATTTCCCATGCCGACGATCGCCTTCCTGCCGATCTTCATGCTCTGGTTCGGCGTCTTCGATCTCTCCAAGATCGTGATGACCGCGTTCTCCGCCGTCTTCACCGTGATCGCGGCGGCGGATGGGGGAACGCGCGGCGTCGAGCGGCCCCTCGTGTGGTCGGCCGAGAGCCTCGGCGCGCGGCATGGCGACGTGTTCCTCGAGGTGATGCTGCCGGCGGCGATGCCGCAGATCCTGACCGGCTTGCAGGTGGCGCTGCCGCTTGCGCTGATCGTCGAGGTGGCCTCGGAAATGCTGATGGGCGGCGCCGGCCTCGGGGGCATGATGGTGCAGGCGGCGAGCTACGCCGATTCGGCCGGCGTCTATGCAGGCATCGTCGAGACTGCCGCGGTGGGCGCCGTGGCGGTTGCCCTCATGGCGCGGCTGCGCCGCCGTGTGCTGCGCTGGCACCCGGAAGCCGCGCGATGAGCGGGCGTCTCTTCTACGCGCTCGACCGGATGCCGCGCGTCGCCCTTGCCGACCGGCTGCCCTCGGTGCGCTTGCCCTCGGTCCCCCTGGGCGCGGCCCCTATTCGTTTCGGAACAGAACCCATGCCGCCGGACGCGATGCCCAAAGGCGGCGATCATACGGCGCGGCTCGAGGCGGCGAGCGCCTGGCTCGTCGGGCAGTGCGGCGCCTATGCACCGCTCCGCGCGCGCTTCGTCGCTTCCTATTTCGCGTGGATCGCGACCGAGATCGCGGCGCACTGGGACGAGCTTGCCGCGCGCCTTGCGCGCTTCGGCGGACTCTATGCGCCTGAGGACTGGACGTGGTCGGCGCTGCGCCCCCTCCCCCGCGCGCTCGTGCCGGAACCGGTGGATTTCGCCTTCTGGGACGGCGCGGCGCTGACCGCCATTCTGCTCGGCGAGACGAAGGCGCCGGAGAACGTGCCAGCGATCCGTCTCGCTCCCGGAGATCTCGGCACCGGCCTCGGCGCGCGTCTTCCCGACGCGTGGGGCGGATTCTGGGGCGGCGAGATCCTACCGGTGACGCCGTTCCGCCGGCCGATCCCGCCCGCCGAATCCGATCAGATGTCGATCGTCATTTCGAGCACGTAGAGCCCGCCGGCGAACCGATCGACGGCGTAGACCACGCGGTTCTCGTCCACGTACACGTCGTTGATCTGCACCGAAGGAACGCGCGAGCCGGCGGGCGGCTCGGGCACGTAGTGGGCGATCTCGCGCGGCTGGAACGGATTCGTGATGTCGTGCACGCGGAGCCCACCGTTGAAATAGGTGCCGAACACGACGCGGTCCGAGCGGAAGGCGGGCCCCGGCCGGTTCTCGTGCAGATTGTGCGCGCCGTAGCGGCCGCCGCGATGGATGTGCTCCTCGGGCGGCGGCAGCGGCAGGGTGGCGATCGGCACGAGGTTGCTCTCGAGCCGCGCATCGAGGACCCAGGCGAGCTTCGGCCA